>JBELGW010000025.1:0-32006 GCA_042091715.1 Polaribacter sp.
GTTTTTGAGATTAAATGAAATAAAGTAATTTCTTCCTGGAGGTACCACAAAAACCACTCTTTTATAGAGTGGTTTTTTTTTACGCAAAACTTTCAATTTACACATAAAAAAACTCCAGCTTTCACTGGAGTTCGATTGACTTTATCTCGTGCAAATTACACCTATCGTTTTATCAAAATTCTATACCCCCAAGGGTCAAGAGCTAAAAGAGTCGACTTGGATACTTCTTTTTTCTCTTCAGAAAAATAATCTATGTACTGTCCATGAACTGGGTAATTTAGCTCTACTGATTGTTTCGATAAGTTCGCTATAAACACAAGTTCATCCGTTCCTTTCATTCTAGAAAAAGCCAACACGTCTTTCTTGGTCTCCAATCGCAGGTATTTACCAGCATTTGCCCCTGCATTCAAGACAGGGTTTTCTTCCTTTAAAGCTCCTATCTTCTTCAATAATTGCCATTCTTGTCCCTTCTCATGAGGGATCACATCTTTTTCAAAGAATTTCAATCGATGCTTTAATCCGTATTCCTGACCCGAATAGATCAATGGCATTCCAGGTGCCATATATGTCAAAACAGTAAACACCTCTGCTGCATCACCCATTCTTTCTTGAATGGTACCATTCCAAGAGTTTTCATCGTGATTGGTCACAAAATTCATTAACAGGTCATTCGCTTCATAGCGCGTTGTATCTTTTACATAATTTTCATCCCACTTCCTCACAGTATCCTCTCCTTTCGCTATTGCATTTAACACGTGGTGTGTATCCCAACCATAAGCCATATCGAACAGCCCTTCTCTTAGAAGTTCAGGCTCCCAGGCTTCAGCTAACATAAAAATATCTTTTTCAGCTCTTAATTTTGGGATTACTTCTTGCCAAAAATCTAAAGGAACCGATCCTGCAACATCACAACGAAAACCATCTACCGCTTCGTTCTGCAACCAATGCAACATATCATTTGTCATTTCTTTACGCAAGTCTTTATTGTCATAATTTAGATCAGCAACATCAGCCCAACCCATTGGTAATCCGTCTTCATTTAATGGATCTGTTATTTCTCCCTTGTCATTTTTTGTGTAGAACTCAGGATTCGTTTTTAACCAAGAATGATCCCAACCTGTATGATTTGGCACCCAATCTAAAATAACATACATACCATTTTCATGCGCTGTTTGAACCAATTTCCTAAAATCTTGAATTGTTCCAAATTCTGGGTTTATCTTCTTAAAATCTGAAACGGCATAATAACTCCCTAATGCTTGAGCACGCTCTTCAGGATCTGCTATTTTAGAGGCGAAATCTCCACCTGTAGCCTTTCTTTTTGTCATAGAAATAGGAAAAACAGGCATGAGCCATATAATTCGGACTCCCAATTCTTTGAGCTGTGGAATGTCTTTGGTAAATGCATTAAAAGTTCCTTCCTCAGAATATTGTCTGATATTTGCCTCATAAATGACTGCTGACGCAATGATCTCTTGAGAAATTGGTAAAGGCTTTTTTACATCTTTCGCAGCTTCTGTTTTACATGCCAAAAAGACGACTAAACCGATGAGATATACTGTAAGTTTCTTCATTTAATTCTATTTTTTTTCTAATAATACAAGTGTTTGTTCTGTTTGTAATTCAACTTCTCCTCCCACAACAGTTACCTCCTTATTTGAGTAGGCATCTACTAACCATGTTCCTTCTGCAAATGTAGCACCCACTTTAATCGTCTTCTTTCCTTTTGGAAGAGCTACACCAATTACCACTTTATCTTCATAACTAGCCTTCTTATATATTCTTGAAAATACATAGTGCTTTTGCTTCAACTGTTGATGCACTCCTGCACCAACACTTGGATGTCTATTCCTAAAACGTCCTAATTTTTGCCAATGCGTTAATGTTTTTACCTTTTCCTCATTTGATTTTAAGGCATCCCAATTCATGAATGAACGCAAGGTTGCATCACCTTCAGCTCCTTCTATCACGAGAGAACGCGCAGATTCATCTCCGTAATAAATTTGTGACATCCCAGGAGAAAGCAACAATAACGTTCCTGCTAGCCTTGGGTTTTCACGCATCGCATCAAAAGGCTGTCCATCATCGTGGGAACTGATGTAATTCATAGCACTAAATCCCTTTAAATCAGTAGAAAAAACATCAGAATACAAACGAAATACCTCTTCCATTGATTTTTGCTTGGCATCCCACTTAAATTGAAAATTGATTAAACTTTGAAAGGCATTGTCAAAGTAATTGACACGTTTATCTCCAAAATCATAATACTGTCCTGCTCCTATTCCATAACCATATACTTCTCCCACAAGGTAAAAAGGATGCTCATCCAAAACATGTTTTGGATTGTCCTGTTTCCATTGATCAAAAGCAGCATCACACTCCTTTTTAAACTCCTGCCAAACAGACTCCTCTACGTGCTTTACCGTGTCCACCCTATAACCATCAATGCCAAACTCTGTAATATAATCTGTCAACCATTTCATGATATAAAACCGAGGAGCTCTTGGGTGCCCAGTTCTTTCAAAAAACGCATTCAATTCTGCCAACTCTTGCTCATAGCGTCCTTCTTCCTTCCACTTTTTAACTAAATGCAACGGCAACTCAACATGCTCATTGCTTTCTGTTTTTATGTCTGGTAAATTCTCAACCAACGTACATTCAATTGTAGTTTCCGCATCTTCATACACACATTTAGGACCGGTTCTTACCCAATCACTTGGCCAAACAGGATCTTCTTCAGTTACTGGCCCTGTATGATTCAACACAGCATCTAATAGAACTCTAATGCCTTTTTCATGGGCTAATTGCACCATTTTTTTAAGGTCTTCTTTTGTTCCAAAGTTAGGATCTATTTGCGTCCAATCTTTCGTCCAATACCCATGATAACCATAGGTTAAGCCAGTTCCTTCATCGGTTCCTCCATGAATTTGCTCTACAATAGGAGTCATCCAAATAGCATTCACACCGAGCTTTGTAAAATAACCCTCTTCTAACTTTTTAAGTACACCCTTGATATCTCCACCTTCAAATCCTCTTAATTTAGACGGTTCTGCTGTTCTCGAAAATTGAACATCATTGGTCGTATCTCCATTGTAAAATCGATCTGTTAATAGAAAATAGACATTTGCAGCTTCCCAAACAAAGGGTGCTTCACTCACTACTGCTTGTTTCTCCGTAGAAGCACAACTCAATGCGAGTACTAGTGTTATAAATCCTGTTAAAACGTGTTTCATATGTTCTTTATAATGTTATTTGTATGTGCTCATTCTTACTCGTATGCCATGCTAATTGCACTGACAGCTGTTTTGTTTTTTCATTCCAAACAAATGCTGTTTCTTTCTTTTGAAAACGAACCTGCAATGGTCTCTTAGGGATGTTGTGAACTACTAGCGTTATTTGCTTTTTATTCACTGCATACTGCGCTCCTGTATTTGCTGCTAAGCGAAGGTTCAAGAACCTTGTATCTATCTCACTTGAAAAGTGCAACAACTCATAGTTCCCTTTTTCAAATGCATTGGGTGTACCACCATCATCTAGATATAGTGTTCCTTTACTTTTTAGAACAGCATCATCGAAGTAATAATGTAATATCAAGTCATTGGGATTGAAGGCTTCTGTGCTCTGCAGAACTTTGGTCATTCCTATAAAAGCACCGGCTCTAACATAGGTTGGGATATAGTCTTTCTTTGTTGAAACTTTTATTGTTTCCCCTCCTGTAAATACCTCATCAGTATAAAAATCAAACCAATTATTCTTCTTAGGAAAATAGATCGTCTGTTCTTTTTGGTTCGCGTGTACAATAGGCGCCACTAAAAAATCATTCCCCCATAAGTATGCACTGGCATTTAAGAGCAATGCTGTATTGTCTGGTTCTTCAAAAAAGAGCGGTCTCATTAAGGGAGCACCCGTTTGATTATTTTCAAAAGCCAATGTATAATTGTATGGCAACAATCGGTATCGCAATTCGATTGCCTTTCTAGCCAACTCTCTTGTCTTTGGCGCTCTAAAAACAGGCTCACTCGGAACCTCTTCTTGGGCATGTGGCCTATAAATAGGTTGAAAAACACCATATTGGAGCCAACGCACATACAATTCATCATCTAGATTCGCCCCAGCAAATCCACCTAAATCCGAATGCATATACCCCATCCCTTGCATTCCCATCTGTAATGCTATTTCTGGTTGAGATTGCAAACCTCCAAAGGTTCTATTTACATCTCCAGACCAAGGAATCATTCCAAATCGTTGCGATCCTGAATACCCAGCACGCATTAAAATAAATGGTCTTTCTGTAGGGTATTCTTTTTGATACCCTTCATAAATCAATCGAGCCCAATCATGTCCGTAAATATTATGCACTTCATCTGCCGACCCTTTGGCATGCTGCAGTGCTTCAGGATGAACTTCTGGTTCTCCTAAATCACCCCAAAAACCATCAACACCTAAAGCCTTGATCTCTTTATAAATATTCCAAAACCACTTTTTCCCCTTGGGGCTGTAGATGTCTATCAATCCTGTATTTCCAAAATAGAAGTCGTAAATAAACGGATTACCAATGCTATCTGTAGCCAATACATTTTTAGCAACAGCTTCTTTCCATTTCTTTGAGGTCGTCAGCACAAAGGGCTCGGTAATAAAAATTGTTTTCACGCCTTTTTTCCTGAAATCTGCGGTCATCTTTTTAACATCCGGGAAAGAGTCTTTGAATACTTCTAAATTCCCCATTGTTCCTTTGATGTCTTTCCCAAACCAATATAAATCCAACACAACGGCATCTACGGGTATCTTCTCTTGTCGAAATGTATTGATGGTCTCTACTGTTTCTCTCTGAGAATGGTATCCAAATCGACTCGAAAAATTCCCCAAAGACCAGCGAGGTGGCAGCGGTTGTTTTCCGGTCAAATCTGTATAATTGTCGATCAAGTCCAACCAAGAATCTCCCACAATTACCTGATAGGATTTTCTTCCCGAAATGGTTTCATAGGTTACGGTATTCGTTTTTTCACTATCCAAATCTAAGTAGCCTATGGGTGCATTGTCAAAATGCAACATGTATTGCTTTGAAGAGAGCACAATAGGCATTGAAAAGTTCATCAACGGCGCATGCGTCTCATACCCATAATGTGCTTTGTTATACAACTGCAATCTGTTCCCTCTTCGATTCATCCCCAAAGCCCGAGCGCCGCCACCATACAAAACTTCATCTGAAGTGATATTGAATTGGATGGTTTCAGAGTCTTGTAACTTTTCATATCCTTTTTTCTCTGACACGATGTTTTCGCCCTTGTAGAAATAAGAAATTTGAAAGGGTTGCTTTTGGATTTGAATTGAAATGCCTTTTGTAGCCATCGTTAGCTGCTGTTCTGATTGAACAATAGCAACAGGAACCTTTGCAGGAGTCAAAACAACTGCATGAGATTCTTTATCAAAGACCTCCCCTAGCGGCACAAAAGTAGCCTCTACAATTTCCGGAGTATAAAATCGAAACAAGTATTCACCATCATCCACAGCTACATAAAAGTGCTCATCGACTTGTTTAAACTCTTTAAAAAGTCTATTGGAGTTCTGAGCAAACAAAACGTTATTGATCAATAGGAAGCAAAACACCTCAACTATTTTTTTCATAAATTTTCTCATTGTTTTTTGATCGTTTTTAATAAACTCCCATTTTGAATTAAAAGCTACATTGCAGCTACATGAGCATATTAATAGTAAAAAAACCGAACCCCACTCTCATTAAACAGCCAACCCTATACGATTAGTTCTTTTTCTGCATGTATTTGGAGTAATTTTCCATTTACCAAAATAGCCAATTCTTCTCCCTTGATCAATGTAAAAGTAGTGCCATTTTGTGCAACACTTACTTTTAAAATTTGATTTCTAAAATTAACCTTAAAGGAATAGCTTTTCCATGCCTCTGGTATGCGTGTTTCAAAAGAAATGGTGTCATTTTTAATTCGCATCCCTCCAAATCCCTCAACAATACTCATCCAAGTACCTGCCATAGAGGTAATATGCAATCCTTCTTCTACCTCATGATTGTAATCATCTAAATCCAAACGAGAGGTGCGTAAGTAAAATGCATATGCTTGCTCCATTCTATTGAGCTTTGCTGCTTGAATACTATGCACACATGGCGACAATGAGCTCTCGTGTACTGTGTAAGGCTCATAAAAATCGAAATGTGTTTTCAATTCTTCCGTTGTAAAATGGTCTTCAAAAAAGTAAAACCCTTGCAAGACATCTGCCTGTTTGATATAAGGTGAGCGTAAAATACGATCCCAAGACCATTTTTGATTGATTGGCCGCTGTTCTTTTTCTAAATGTGCTACCGTAATTAATTCTTTATCTAAAAACCCCTCTTGCTGCAGATACACTTGATGTTCTTTAGCGTATGGATAATGCATATTGTCTGCAACAGCTTTCCATTTCTCTAACTCTTCTGATGTAATTTTGGTTTTCTGAATGATTCGCGAATAATCAGCCTCATACGCCACCTTTACTTTCTTTATATTCTCTAAAGCATAAGCAATACTCCACTGTGCAATGTAATTGGTATACCAGTTGTTATTTACGTTATTTTCGTATTCGTTTGGTCCCGTGGCTCCTAAAATCACATATTGGTTTTTTGCATCAGAAAAAGTAGCTCTTTGCTGCCAAAAACGAGCAATTGCAATCAATACCTCCAAGCCTTTTTCTGGAATGTAAGAATAATCTCCTGTGTAACGATGGTAATTAAAAATTGCAAAAGCAATAGCACCATTTCTATGAATCTCTTCAAAGGTAATTTCCCATTCGTTATGACATTCCTCTCCATTCATAGTTACCATAGGATACAAAGCTGCCCCGTTGGTAAATCCTAATTTCTCTGCATTTTCAATGGCTCTATCTAACTGATTGTATCTGTAGGTCAACAAGTTTCTTGCAACCTCTTGGTTTTTTGTAGCCATATAAAATGGAATGCAATACGCTTCAGTATCCCAATAGGTACTTCCTCCATATTTTTCACCTGTAAATCCCTTAGGTCCAATATTCAATCTGGCATCTTTCCCCAAATAGGTTTGGTTCAGTTGAAAAATATTAAAACGGATTCCTTGCTGGGCTTTTACATCACCTTCAATGGTAATGTCTGCCATATTCCAAATCTCAGACCAAGCTTCTTTCTGCTCTTCTAGCAAAGTAGCAAACCCTTTCCTAGCAGCAATGTCTAGGGTTTCTTTTGCTTTAGAAATCAAAACACTCTTGTCGTAATTTCTATCTACAACATAGCCTCCATACTTTTGAATGGTATAAGTTTCATCTTGCAAAACCTCTGAAGAATAGCTAAAACTTATCTTGGTTTCTGATTGATTTATTTCTGTAAATTCTACGGAATCTTTTCTATTAACAAAACAATGCGACTGCATAAAAGTACACGCATGAAAGTTTGTTTTCATTGTATGCGCTTCTATAAATGCTTGGCTCTTTTCTCTTGAGACATTGAGCGTTTTCCAAAAAGCATCGTCCCAATTGGTGTCTTCATTTGTAATTGCGCTATCTAAGTAGGGTTCAAAGGTAATTTTAGCTGCACTATTCAAAGGAGTCACTTGGAATTGAATTGCTCCCAAAGTATCATGAGACAAACTTAAAAAACGCTTTGCCGAAACCTTTACGACAATACCATTAGGCAAGGTTGCCTTGAAACTTCGAGACAACCAACCCTCTTTCATATTTAGCTCTCTCCTAAAATCTTGAATATTTGTACACGTGTAAAGGTCAAGTATTTCCTCGTTTACAGAAACATTAATCCCAATCCAATTGGGTGCATTTAATACTTTGGCAAAATATTCTGGATAGCCATTTTTCCACCAACCTACTCTCGTTTTATCCGGATAATAAACGCCTGCAATATAACTTCCTTGAAAGGTAGCTCCTGAATATGCTTCTTCAAAATTGGCACGTTGCCCCATGGCTCCGTTCCCAATACTAAATAAACTCTCTGAAGATTTTACGCGATTTTCATCAAATCCTTCTTCGATAATCGACCAATTGTTAGGTTTTATATAATCTTGATTCATTCTTTTAATGGGATAAAAGAACAAAGGCAAAAGACTGCTGTGCTCAAAGAGCGCAATGTAAAGTCTCTTTTCTTTATTCTAGGTTCTTTTTTCTTTTATTAACTCTTTTAAAAAATCGACTTCTAACGCTGTAAAATCTTTAAAGACATAGTCTGCTTCATGCAAAACACTTGAATCTCCGATTCCGATAGAAACCATATTTGCTGCATTTGCTGCTTGAATTCCTGCAACAGAATCCTCAAAAACAATGCAATTTTCTTTTTGTGTATTTAGTTCTTTAGCTGCATTTAAGAACACTTCAGGATTTGGTTTACCCTTTGTAACGTCGTTCCCATCTACAATTACCTGAAACTGATTAATCAGGTGTACTTTCTTTAAAATCATACGTGCATTTTTGCTAGCTGACCCTAAAGCAACTCCTTGTTTTTCTTGCGTCAAAAAATCTAAAACCTTCGACACATCTGGTAAAATCTCTGCTGCATCCATGGTGTTTATATGACTCAAATAGTCATCATTTTTTTGTTGCATCAGACGGGTAAATTCATTTTCTGGAATCTCTTTACCTCCCCATTTTAAAATTTTTTCTAATGATTTTACTCTACTCACCCCTTTTAATTGTTCGTTTTGTAGTTCTGTAAAATCTATTCCTATACTATTCGCAAGGTTTTTCCATGCTATAAAGTGATATTTGGCAGTGTCTACAATAACACCATCCAAATCAAATATGAATCCTTTTGTTTGCATTAATCTCTATTTTTTGGTTGGTAGGTAATAGCACTTTTATTCGTAATCAAGAGATTACATAGTCCGGCAATAATTAAACTACATCCCGCTACCATCATAGCGTTAATAGTTTCTTCTCCGAATAACTCCGACACAAAATTAATACCTCCTAGTGCTGCAATAATCTGAGGAATGACAATAAACATATTAAAGATCCCCATAATTACACCCATCTTTTTTGGATCTACCGAACTAGACAACATGGCATATGGCATTGACAAAATACTTCCCCAAGAAAGCCCTATCAACACAAATGAAATTGTCAAATACTCTGGTGACGGAATGTATTTCATTAATAAGAAGCCAATACCGCCAAGAATTAATGAAACCATGTGTACGTATTTTCGATTGATTCTTCTTTTTGAGGTATATAAGACCAACAATAAGGCAAAGGCCATTGAAGATAACCCATAAGTTCCCATATAAGAACCCACTAAGTTTGATGATTTTTGAAACGCTGTATTTGCCATAGCAAAAGACTCTGCTTGTGCAGCTATTGCCATATCATAATTGGCTTCAATAGGCGCAGGTGTTTCAAAAACATGTTCTGTTAAAGCAGGATTTGCTAAACTCCACATGGTAAAAAAAGCAAACCAACTAAAAAACTGAACAAGTCCCAATTTTTTCATCGTTGCTGGCATGTTCCCTATATTATTGATAATATCTGGAATGAATTGATTTTTCTTTGCCTTCTCTTTTTCAAATGCTTCTAGATCTTCGGGTGGGTATTCTGTGGTCGTAAAAACAGTATACAAGATGCTTAACAAGAAAACGAAAGCTCCTATAGCAAAAGCCACTTTTACAGACATTGGTATTTCACCAGAGGCTGCAGCATCACTTACGCCAAGACTAGAGACAAACCAGGGCAAATTACTAGCTACCCAGGTCCCGATCCCAATAATTAATGTTTGCACCACAAATCCATAAGAACGTTGAGATTCTGGAAGCTTATCTGCAACCAATGCTCTGAAAGGCTCCATAGAAATATTAATAGAGGCATCCAGCACCCACAAAAAGCCAGCGGCGATCCATAAAGTAGGAGAATGAGGCAGAAAAAAAAGTGCGATAGAACTTAAGACAGCTCCAATTAAAAAATAAGGTTTTCTTCTTCCCCACTTCACACTCCAAGTTCGATCACTTAAATAGCCTATAATAGGCTGCACGAGCAATCCTGTTAATGGAGCTGCAATCCAAAGCATCGGAATATCGTCCTTTGCGGCACCAAGTGTTTGAAAAATTCTAGACATAAATCCGCCTTGTAAGGCGAACCCAAATTGTATTCCTAAGAACCCAAAACTCATGTTCCAGATTCCAAAGAAACTTAATTTACGCTTGTTCATTATCGAATATATTAGTTCATATTACGATAAGCGCTTTTGCTTATCAATACATTTAAAGTGTGAAATGTAAAACTATTGACAAGCTTAATTGTGGGGGTAAATATATACTTTTTTTATGAATATGAATTAAAAATAATTTTTAACTCCTGTTTTTGAGACAATAATAAAACGTTAGAAACTCGATTCCCTCACTTTTAATTCACTATAAATAACCTTTGTTTGCGGTTCCTGATCGGCCTGTTTAGCTTCTATTCTATCGAGTAACAATTCTGCTGCTTCTTTGCCCATTTTAAAGCCATGTTGCACAATTGTTGTAATTGATGGAGATGAATATTCTGAAATCAACCCATCTGTAAATCCAATAATCGAAATATCTTCCGGGATTCGCAAGCCTTTCTCTTTGGCTATCCTAATAGACACTGCTGCATAAATTTCATTTACCGCAAAAATAGCATCCATTTCTTTATCGAATAAAGGCAAAATCTCATCGCGAAGTTCTTTTTCA
Organism: Polaribacter sp.; assembly: GCA_042091715.1. GTDB lineage: Bacteria > Bacteroidota > Bacteroidia > Flavobacteriales > Flavobacteriaceae > Polaribacter. The sequence goes on from JBELGW010000025.1 coordinate 10,686, forward strand.
TCATCTACTTCAATGATAAAGTCTGTATTCATTTCAATTTCTTTTTCCCTTAAGGCCTGTTCGTAACCATCTCTTCGCAAGGCACCAACAGTAATATGATTTGGCGTTGTAATCAACCCAATTCTTTTACATCCCGTCTCTAATAGATGTTTTGTTGCCTTATACCCAGCCTCCTTATCATCAACAATTACCTTATCACAATGAATTCTATCATCTACTCGATCAAACATCACCAAAGGAGTTTCATTTTCTATCAAGTTTTGAAAGTGCAAAGATTCATGATTTTCCAGTGTTTCTTTTGATAGTGAAACCAATAATCCATCGACACTTCCATTGGTTAAGACCTCTAAATTTTCTACCTCCCTCTGATACGAGTTGTTTGAAAAACAAATCATTACATTGTATCCTCGCTCTGTAACCGCATTTTCAATACCACTAATCACTGTAGAAAAAAAGTGATGCACAATCTTAGGAATTATAACACCAATTACTTTTGTTTTCTGATTTCGGAGCTGCAATGCCAAGTTATTTGGCTTGTAGTTACTATACTTAGCAAAAGCTCTAATTCTATCTTTGGTTTCTTTGCTTATTTCAGGACTATCACTCAAAGCTTTTGAAACTGTTGAATTAGAAACTCCCAATTCTCTTGCTATTGATTTTATAGTGGTTTTTTGCTTCATACTTTGTAAAGATTGTAAAAAATTGAGCTCTAATTGATGAATCATCAAAAATAAACAGAAAAGTTGTCAACACGAAACCGTTTTCGTACAATTTCGTATTTGTTAAGTGAAGGTTAAATATATACATTCACCACGTGAAATGTGAAACTATTGTTAACTCAAACATTTAATTTAAAGTTATTATTTAACAAATTATACATGAAGAAAACTAAATTATTACTCATCGGAATTCTTATGCTATCATCCATATCAATGCTCGCTCAGCAAACATTGAATGGCGTAGTAAAAGACTTAGCAACAGGCGATATTATCCCTGGTGTAAATGTGGTTGTAAAAGGAAGCGCAAAGGGAACTTCTTCTGATTTTGACGGAAAATTCAAATTACAAAACATTAAAAAAGGAGACATTGTACTATTCTCTTTTGTAGGCTACTTAGAGAAAGAAATAACAATTGACACGAATTTCAACATCAGTGTTCTTTTATCTGAAGACGCTCAAAAACTAGAGGAAGTAGTTATCATTGGTTATGGTAATACTACCATCAAAGATGCCACAGGATCTGTAGAAGCAATTACTTCTGAAGATTTCACGAAAGGAAATATTGTCACACCAGAGAACCTATTAAGTGGTAGAGTTGCTGGAGTTAACATTACAACGAGCGGAGCGCCTGGTTCTGGTTCTCAAATTACAATTCGTGGAGGATCATCAATTAGCGCTTCTAATGCGCCCTTAATTATTATTGACGGTTTGCCTATTGATAATAATAGCACCGCTGGTTCAAGAGGAATCCTTGCTAACATTAACCCAAGCGATATTGAATCGTTCTCAGTGCTTAAAGACGCCTCTGCAACTTCAATCTACGGTTCTAGAGCTTCTAATGGTGTGATTATCATTGTGACTAAAAAAGGAAAAAAAGAGTACACACTTGACTACGATATGCAATATAGTTTTGGTCAAGTAACCAATCGTGTAGACGTTTTTGATGCCGATGCATACCGAGCATTCGTTAATTCACAACCCATTTCAGGAACCACCCTCGATACAAGTTTATTAGGTTCAGCAAATACAAATTGGCAAGATGAAGTGCTGCAAGCCACCACTTCTTCGCAACACAACCTCACTGCAAAAGGAGCTATTTTCGGTTCTATTCCTACGCGTTTGTCTCTAGGTTTTTCTTCTCAACAAGGAGCTATTTTAACCTCTCAATTCGACAGAGCAAATATATCTTACGCTATGAATCCTTCTTTATTTAAGGATCACTTAAAAATTAGCTTGAACTATAATAGAGCTTTTGAAGATAGCAGATTTGCTGCTGGTGGTATGGGAGCTGCTTTGAGATATGACCCTACTCAGCCAGTAAGAGCTGCGGGACCTTATGGAGGTTTCTATCAGCACTATACAAATACAAACGACGGTTTTGTTCTCGCTAATGGAACCACCAACCCTGTTGCTTCTTTATTACAATCTAACAATACTGGAAAGGTATTTAGACAATATGGAAACTTAAAGTTTGACTATAAATTTCACTTTCTACCTGAGTTAAAAGCAGTCATCAATTTAGGTTTTGATAGTACTGAAGGAGATTACAACAATATAAGTTCTTTAGATGGACCTAGGAGCTGGAATACAGCTGTAAATGGAAACGAGTCTAGTGGAACTCAAAACAGAGAAAACCAATTGTTAGACGGGTATTTGAATTATAACAAAACTTTTAACAAGATCAAGACAGATCTTACTGCGGGATATTCCTATCAAAAATTTAAGAACAGTGGTTTTAATGGCAGCAACTTGAGAGACCCTAACGGAGTTTCTGACAGCTATGCAGCTACAGATGTTGTCTTAATCGGTTTTTTCGGTAGAGCTAACTTTACCTTTTTAGACAAGTACTTATTAACGCTATCTTATAGAAGAGATGGTACTTCTAGATTTAGTCAAGAGAACCGATGGGGAAATTTCCCTGCTGCCGCTCTAGCTTGGAGAATTAGTGATGAAGACTTTTTAAAAGATTCAAAAGTTTTCTCTGATTTAAAGCTAAGAGCTAGTTATGGTATCACAGGACAACAAGACATCCCTAGCAATGAAATCTATCTGAGTACTTACAGATTTGGAAACACCAACTCTCAATATATTTTTGGAGGCAATCCAATCCAATCAACACTACCACAAGCTATCAATCCAAATATCAAATGGGAGGAAACAGCAACGCTTGAATTTGGTTTAGACTATGGTTTATTTGATAATAAAGTAACTGGTACTATTGGAGCTTTCCAGAAAAATTCTACCGATTTATTATTCAATGCTCCTGTAGCCGATGGTTCTAACTTTACAAATAGTATTGTTCAAAACATTGGAGAATTGGAAATTAAAGGACTCGAATTTTCTGTAAATACAGATCTTATAAAAGGAGACGAAATTAATTGGAATGTAAACTTTAATGCTACCTATCTCGATAGAGAAATTAAAAAGTTAGCATTAGGACAAGATGTTGCAACTGGAGGAATCTCTGGAGGAACAGGAAATACAGTTCAATTATTTAGAGAAGGTTTTGCACCAAATTCATTTTATGTATACAAACAATTATATGATACTGCAGGCAAACCTATTGAAGGAGCTTATCTCGATCGCACTGGTGATGGAATTATCAATGGAGAGGACCGTTATTTAAAAGAAAATCCAAGTGCTGATGTTACTTTAGGAATGCAATCAAGTTTCAATTACAAAAACTTTGATATCGCCTTTAATTTAAGAGCTAGTTTAGGGAACTACAACTACAATAATGTAAATTCTTCACAAGCGCAATTATCGCTGTTGCAAGACAATGCTGTCTTGGGAAATATTCCTACTGCTGTACTAGACACTAATTTTAAAGTGACTTCTGATGTGATTTTATCTGACATGTACATAGAAAACGCCTCTTTTTTAAAGATGGACAACATCACATTAGGTTATACAATCAACAACCCGATCAAAGCATTTGGAACCAATAGCATTCGTTTTTGGGGTGGCGTACAAAATGTATTCACGATTACCAATTATTCGGGGTTAGACCCAGAGGTATTTAATGGTATCGATAATTTAATTTTCCCAAGATCAAGAACCTTCTTAGTAGGTGCAAACATTAAATTCTAATTATTATGATGATGAAAACAACATTAAAAACAGTGAAATTTTGTACCCTGCTTCTAGCAATGACCATCTCATTCTTGTCGTGTACAAAAGATTTAGATATTACACCGAACGACGATCAAACTTTATTAGGTGAAGAGTTTTTTGAAAATGAAACCTCTTATAAGGAACTTTTAGGAGGCGTATATGCCAACTTATCTTTGACCGGAATTGATGGTCCTGAAAGCTCAACCATTCAAGGGTTAGATGCAGGAACAAGTCAATTTGGTAGAGTTTTATTATACCTGCAGACCCTATCTGCAGATCAAATGATCTGGCCGTATGAAAATGACCCAGGAACAAGAGAGATTCAGCGTAATATTTGGACTGCTCAAAACCCGCTCTTAACAGGAATGTTTGGTAGAACTCATAACACAATTGCTTATGCCAATAATTTTCTTCGCGAAACAACCGATGCAAAGTTAGATGCTAGACAGGTCTCTTCTGCTACTCGTGCAGACATCATAACCTACAGAGCAGAAGCTCGTTTGCTTAGAGCAATGTCTTATTACTACATGATGGATATTTTTGGAAAAGCCGCATTCGTTACAGAAGCAGATCCAATAAATGCCCTGCCAGTTCAATACGACAGAGCACAATTATTTAACTTCATTGAAACTGAATTAAAAGACATTGATGCTGATTTAAAAGACCCTATGCAAAATGAACATGGAAGAGCAGACAAGGCAGTTGCATGGATGATACTAGCGAAGATTTACTTAAACGCTGAAGTATATATTCAGACAGATCATTATGCTGATTGTTTGGCTTATACTGAGCAAATAATTGCTGGTGGATTTTCTTTAGCTTCTGAATACGCGCATAATTTCATGGCAGACAACAATACAAATTCTGCAAGCAATGAAATTATTTTCCCTCTGATTTCTGATGGTATCAACACCCACAATTACGGACCAACTACAGTAATGGTTAATGGAGAGGTTGGAAGCATAGAAGCCAATGGTGCAGCTCTAGGAGTTGGAGCCGGTGGCTGGGGAGGCGCTCTGCGTTTAAGAAAACAATTTGTACAATTATTTGACGGATCTACCTTCTCTGCAGATAGCCGAAACATGATTATTTCTGGTACAAGACCGATTGAAATAACTGATATATCAGACAAGGATACAGGGTACATCACCACCAAATGGTCTAATGCAACTTCAACAGGAGAGTTTGGATCTAATGATACTTTTGTAGATACTGATTTTCCTTTGTTTCGATTGGCAGATGTGTACTTGATGTATGCAGAGGCACATTTACGAGGCGGAGGAGGAACTGCTGCCGCTGCTGCAGGATACTTGTCAGATTTAAGAACGAGAGCAAACAATAGCAATACTATTGGAACTTCCGATTTAAGCTTGGATTTCATTTTAGATGAGAGAGCGAGAGAATTACACTGGGAAGCACACAGACGTCAGGATTTAATCCGTTTTAACAAATTTACCGGAGGTGCCTATAATTGGACTTGGAAAGGAAATGGTAGCAATGGTATTTCGTTGCCAAGCCATATGGATGTATATCCAATACCTTCTTCTAGTTTAGGATCTAACCCTAACTTAACTCAAAACACAGGGTACTAATTCTTTAAAAAATAAAAGATGAAAAACATACAAAAAATATCAGTAGTTATTGCCTTAGCTTTTGGTCTATTTCTTCTTAATTCTTGTAATGACAATGAAGATTTATTTGAAATAACAGCTCCTACGGCACCTGTACTATCAGAGCTTGTAATCACAGAAATAGCATTGGATCCCGTAAACACGTCAAACCCAATTGTAACACTCAATTGGCAAGATGCAAATTATGGACAACAAGCTTCTGTCAATTATGCAATCGAATTTTCTAGCGATGCCGAATTTACCACACCTGTTGTAGCTTCAAACATCAACGGAAAGACGTCCATCACATTCTCTGTAAGCGAGTTAAACACCTCTGCGGGAGCAGCAGGCTTGCCTCCTTTTAAATGGAATACCTTATATGCGAGAATCATTTCGAGCATTGGAACACAAGCAAGCGAAGAAAGCAGTTCAAATGTGATTCAGTTTGATGTAAACCCATATTTCAATTACATCTATAAAGACTATTATTTAGTAGGAGATGCAACTGCTCCAGGATGGAATCCAGACAACACAAATCCTGCTTTATTTAGAGATGCAGACAACAGTCAAAAATACAGCTACACAGGGTATTTTGCTAATGGAAATGTAAAGGTCTTAGAGATACTTGGACAGTGGCAACCACAATGGGGAACCAATGACGGAACAACCTTAGCTGTAAACGACGGAACAGGATCAGATCCTGGAACATTTGCAGTTCCTTCTGGTGCTGGGTTCTATACGTTTGAAATGGATTTTGAAACAAATACATTCAACTTCAACTCTTATGATGCTAGCGCTGCGAGCAATTACACAAGCATGTCTGTTCAAGGTTCTGCAACTCCAAGTGGTGCCACTCCAACTGGAATGAACCAATTAGCTCATGACGGTCATATTTGGTATGCCAGAAATATTCATTTAGTACCTGGTGACTTACAATTTATTACAGACACCAATGCTGTTTGGGCAGGTACTACTTCTTTTTCTGGAGCGGCGTCAGAAAATGGGGGTTCTATCCCTGTTCTTGTAGAAGACGATTACGATGTTTGGTATAATGACTTAACAGGTCACTACATCTTAATCCCTCTCAATCTATAACTCATTAATTTAATAAGATACGCAATGAAAACATATATAAACAAATTAAGTTTCTTATTACTTGTACTCCTTTTTAGTGCATGTGATAAAGAAGATAGCTTAACAATTATAAGTCCAGAACCTGAATTTACATTGGAGGCACCTGGTATTAGCAATGTCTTTTTAAACTATGGTCTAGCAGACAATCCTGCTTTTACCATTGTATGGAAAGACAACCTCTCTAACGAAAGCAGCTATGACATTGAGATGTCTACAGATTTTGAGTTCACAACACCTATTGCTCTCGGAACCTCAGAGACCACTTCGTTCACAATGACCGTCAGTGACTTTAATACGGCTATTAAAAATGCTGGAGTCAGCACCTTTAAAGACATTGCTATTTACCTGAGGGTTGCCTCAGGATCATTGAAAACGAATCCAATCCAACTATTAGTAACTGCATACCCTATTAATGCTCCAGAGCTAACAAACCCTAGTCAAGGAGCTAGTTATACATTATTGAGCACAGCACAAGATGCTATCGCTTTGACAGCCAACTGGACCGATGCTGTTTTAACATCTACACTAGGAGCAGCGGTTACCTACAGCTTAGAAATTGCAGAAGAAGGAACTAGTTTTGCAGCGCCAATAGCGGTAAAAGATGTGACCAATAGTGACAATGTAAGCCTTACACATAAAGAATTTAACAACGCCGTTTTAACAGCGAATTTAGTTCCAGATGTAACAAAAAACGTTGATCTAAGAATTAAAGCAACCATGACCAATACCGCAGGTGATGTGCTAGAGAGAATCTCTGATGTGGTGTCTATCTCTGTAACAGCATTTGGAATTATTGCTCCAGACAATCTATTCATGGTAGGCTCTCACAATGGTTGGAACAACGCAGATCCTTCTCAGCAATTTGAACATGATGGAAATGGGGTCTTTACTAAAGTTCAACAATTCGATGCAAATTCAGAATTCAAACTATTACCAAACTCAGGCTCTTGGGATGGTGATTGGGGAGAAGACCCTGCCAATCTGGGAAAAATTATTCAAGAAGGTGAGCAAAATATTAAAGTAGCAGAGGCAGGTTCTTATTTGATTACGATAGATTACAATACGTTGTCGTACAAGCTAACCAATGTGTCTACATTATTTGCTGTGGGCTCTCATAATAATTGGAACAATGCTGACAGCTCTCAAGAATTTTACACTTCAGGAAATGGAGTGTTTACAAAAGTGATGACTTTTGATGCAGGTGCTGAATTTAAATTACTCCCAAACTCAGGTTCATGGGACGGTGATTGGGGAGAAGACCCTGAAAATTCTGGTGGAATTGTGCAAGAAGGAGAATCAAATATCAAAGTAGTGGATGCCGGCACCTATGTTGTGACTGTAGATTACACCTCTTTAAGCTATGCGCTAAAAGAAGTACCTACTGCTCTTTTCTTGGTAGGATCACCAAACTCTTGGAACAACACCACTGCTATTGCTTTTACAAAAATGGCTGAAGGTCTTTTTGAACTAACTACAACACTATCTGAATCAGATGAATTTAAGTTATTACCTGTTCAAGGTTCTTGGGACAACGACTGGGGAGAAAGCCAAAAACATCCAGGAATGCTTGTAAGAGACAATGAAAAGAATGTAAAGTCACCAGGAAATGGAACCTATACCATTACTGTAGATTTTAACAAAGGAACCCTTACAATATTGTAATTATTTGAATCCTAACAAAAGGCTGCATAATACAACTATGTAGCCTTTGTTTATTATATATTGAAGCCATGAAAAATTTAATTTCCTTCGTACTATTTATTTTTTGTATATCAATCTTCGCTCAGGTAACCACCTCTCCAGGTGCACCAATTGCTGCAGATGAAATTGTAGTCACACTCTCAACTACAGGGACAAATCTAGAAAACTACTCGGGAGATATTTATGCACATACCGGCATCACTATTGGCACAAATCCCTGGCAAAATGTAATTGGAAGCTGGGGAAACAATGCAACGCAGCCCAAATTAACCAAGGTAACTGCAACCACATACACTTTTACTATTTCTTCAGATGTCTATTCTTTTTACGGAGTTCCAACGTCTACTGATATCAAAGCACTCAGTTTTGTTTTTCGCTCAGCCGACGGAAGTCAGCAAACAAATCCTGACATATTTGTAAATATCTTTAGTCCAGATTTAAACATCAACATTACTTCTCCTGCAAATAACGCAATCTATACCAATGGAGACAATATTACAATTTCAGCTGCATCTACAATCGCTGCAAATTTAGAGTTGCTTGTTCAAAACGCATCCATCAAAACAGCAAGTACAACCAAGAGCATTTCAACAAATTATACATTTACAACTACTGGGAGTCATCTTATAAAAGCCAAAGCAACGGAAAATGCCACCACTAAGGAGCACGAAATTTCTGTCTATGTAAAAACACCCACACAAAATCAAATAAGACCCTCTGGAATTAAAAATGGCATTACAAAACATGCTGATGGTAGCGTTACTTTTTTGATACTAGCTCCACAAAAAGAAGCTGTTTTTGTAATTGGCGATTTTAATGATTGGAAACTAAAAGAAGCGCATCAACTAAAAAAAGACGGTGATTACTTTTGGACCACCATGAATGGATTAGATCCAGACATCGAATACGCTTATCAATATGTTGTTGATTATGATAAAACAATAGCAGACCCATATGCAGAAAAGGTATTAGATCAAAACAATGATCAATTCATCTCTGAAAATAACTACCCTAGCCTTAAACCTTTTCCTGAAAAAGCCTCAGGCGTAGTGTCTACATTTAAATTAAATGAGACCGACTATACTTGGACCAATACTTCCTTCACAAAACCAGCAAAAGAAACCCTCGTGATTTATGAATTGTTAGTTCGTGATTTCTCAGAAGATGACAGTTTTCAATCGGTAATTGACCAACTAGACTATTTACAAGACCTAGGCATCAACGCCTTAGAATTAATGCCTGTGAATGAATTTGAGGGCAATGACAGTTGGGGCTATAATGTTTCTCACTTTTTTGCTTTAGACAAAGCTTACGGAACTAAAAATAAATTCAAAGAACTCATCGATAAATGTCATCAAAGAGGTATAGCAGTAATTCTAGATGTTGTCTTCAATCATTCGTACAGTCAATGTCCGCTTTTACAAATGTACGAACACAACATTGCAAATGCATCTACAAGCAACAATCCATTTTTCAACGACAGCCATAATTTTGCTCAATCAGATTTACAGTTTGGATTCGACTTTAATCACGAGGCTTCTATTACACAGAACTACTTTAAAGATGTCATGTCTTATTGGATTGAAGAATATAAAATTGACGGCTATCGCTTAGACTTTACTAAAGGTTTTACCAATACCCAATATGGTAATGGAAATTATGGCTCTGCCTATAATCAATCTAGAATTAATCGCTTAAAAGATTATGCCAATTATGTTTGGAACAAGCACGGCAATGATACCTATATAATTCTGGAGCACTTAGCAGATAATTCTGAAGAAAAAGCATTGGCAGATGCAGGAATGATGCTCTGGGGTAAAATGACTCAAAATTACAACCAAAGTACCATGGGCTATAGCAATGATTCAGACATTTCATGGGGTTATTATACAAACAGAAACTTTAACAATCCGAATCTTGTCACCTACATGGAAAGTCATGATGAAGAACGTTTAATGTATAAGAACCTGCAGTTTGGAAATTCTAATGGAACATATGACATACAATCAGTAAACACAGCATTGTCAAGACAAGAATTGGCTGGGTTATTTTTCTTTACGATTCCCGGCCCAAAAATGATTTGGCAATTTGGTGAGCTAGGATATGACATTAGCATTGGTGAAAATGGAAGAACTGGTAAAAAGCCCATCTTATGGAACTATAAAGAAGTTGAAGCACGCAAAAAAGTATATGACACTTGGGCCAAACTGATAGCCTTAAAAAGAAACCATGCGGTTTTTTCGACCTCAAATGTACTTCTAAATGTGAGTGGATTGGTGAAGAGAATCAACTTACAACACGCAGATAACAATGTGACTATCATTGGTAATTTTGATGTGGTTGCAAAATCTATCAGCCCTAACTTTTCAACCACAGGAACTTGGTATGAATATTTTTCTTCAGCCACAAAAGAGGTTGTAAATGTGAATACACCCATTACACTGCAGCCTGGAGAATATAGGTTATATAGCACATCTCCCTTAGACAACCCATTGAATATTGACAAAGAGACTCTTATTGATGCTTCCATTCGTTTATATCCAAATCCAAGCTCTAATGTGTTTGCAATCAATACCCAGGTAAACAAACTGTTAGTAGTTGACACAGCTGGAAAGCTTGTAAAGAAATTCACAGGTAACTTTGCCAAAGGGTATGCTTTTGATATACAAGAATTAAATAGTGGCATGTACATTGTGCACATAAGCAATGACCAAACAATCATTACAAAAAGGTTCATCAAAAGATAGGCATATCTCCCTTGAAACAACAAATATATAAAGATCATGTATGACTCTTTCAGCATTGCTTTTAGCACTGTTAGAGCCATACAAATAGATCGTACATGAACCCTAAGAACACATATTTCAAGTCAAGAAACACCTGAAAAAACATTTTTAATTCAAATTTCTTACATTTCAGATAAAGTAGCATCACTTCTAAAAGGATTTAAAATACGAAACACATCTCACGGTGTTCAACATTATTGGATTGATGCTAAAATTGTAAACAATAAAAAAACTGAATACCATCTGTATTGTAAAGCTTTGAAATATCAAGATCATGAGAGTGTCCGAATCGGAATTTATTCCACTTCAAACTCATAATATGAGTTTATAAAATAGAGCAATGTGTCGTATTCATTGGTGTTAAGAGTTGCTCCATAATTTACTTTAAAGATATGATACATACTCCTGGAATACATTGCTATTTTACTATGTCAAATATGATATTAGTGACTCAAATTAAATCCGACATGAACAGTAATTTCGTTAAAACAACGCTTTCATTTCTAATTATAAACTGCTCACCTAGATTTAAGAAAGCAGCAACTTACGAGTTCTTTTTTAAAGCCCTCCAACCATTGATGTTTTAGGGCCTACATAGGTCATGAATACTTCACAACATATCTCATTGTCATTCGACACAATAATTACCATCATCTGCTAACACCCAAATTTTTTTGTATATTTGATTAATTGCTAGCACTTTAAAAAAACGAAACTAATGAGAAAATTATTTATTTTAATCATTCTTTTGTTCAATATGCAATCACATGCCCAAAGCAATTCTTCATGTTTTAGTATTGAACCTAATCAAGTAATAGAAGTTCCAGAAAATGCTCAGGTTGGAGATACCATAGCTACCATTCAATATTGCTCTTCAGGCGAATGGAAAAAATTAGAAACAGAATATTTTAGTACACTTGCATTAAAACAAAACGGTCAATTATACACTTGGGGAATCAATTCAGAGGGGGGCAACTGGCCTCCAATAACTGCGGGCAGTGACCCGAATCAAGCAATCATTTTCGATCCACACCTAGTGAAAGATCCTTTAGACAATAGTCAAGATTTTTTATTAGAAGACATCGCCTCTTCCATCTATACTGCTTTTGGCATAAAATCTGAAGATAAATCTTTATGGAGTTGGGGTAGAGACCAAGATGGACAATTAGGAATTGGAGAAAACCCTAATGCAATTTATCCGGAGCATGTAGATTACAGAACACCTCAATTGGTAAACGACTCCAATACCTGGAAAACAGTATCTGCAGGTAGTTTTCACGGAAACGCGATAGACACAGAAGGAAGACTATGGGGCTGGGGGTATGCTGATAATAATTATGATCAAAGTGGATTTACTGCGATAAAATACACACCAACACAAGTGGGCACGGATACTGATTGGGAGGTTGTATCTTGTGGATATCAAAATACGTATTTAATCAAAGAAAACGGAACGCTATGGGTGATGGGACTGAATGGAAAAGGTTCATCAGGTTTAGGTGATAATGTAACCGAAGAGGGAATTGTTCAAATTGGATCTGACTCGGATTGGAGTAAGGTAAATTCTTATGGAAGAGGAGTAATTGCAATCAAAAATAATGGTCAGTTATATGTTTGGGGGAATAATGAGTTTGGTAAATTAGGCTTCGATTCCGCTACGACTCCTTATATTTCAACTCCCACTCAAATAATAGGAACAGAAAACATCAATTTCGCTTATGCTGATGTGGGGAGAAGGCACGGTGTAGCCTCTGACATTGATGGCAACTATTATGGATGGGGAGAAAACTTAAGTGGACAACTCGGAAACGGAGAAATTGAAACCTATGAGGAGTTTCAGCGAATTGATACCGGTGATATCAAAGTTGATTTTGTTAGCGCTGCAGGAAGAACCTCTGGTTTTATATCGGCAGGCGGTTCTATGCGAATGTTTGGTTCGAACGATACCGGCCAACTGGGGTATGGTGAAGATGCCATTACCAACCCTAATGCTCCTATTGAGGTTCAAATAGGTACAACACTTGAAAACGCTACAATTGTTAAATACAACTCCTCTGCTGTCGTTCAAGGAGTTTTAACTGATACGGGGCAACTATGGGTCTGGGGAGATAATCAATATGGAAGACTAGGAGTAGGACATGATGACAGAGTTAAAGAAAACTACTACCCAAATAGAATTGGTGAGACGACAGATGTTTGGACAGATTTCTCTCATTCTGGTTCCAACTTATATGGAGTCAAAAATAATAAGCTGTATGCAGCGGGTCAAAATGACAACTATAACATCGGGCTGGGGCTTTTAAATACGCAAACGAAAGTATCAATGACAGAAATACCAGGAGTGGATATGTCAGAAATTGAGTCGTGGCAAAGTTCCTATGCTGGTTTTATAGCCATTCAAAAGAATGGTGAACTTTGGGGGTTTGGCGGAAACTGGCAAGGACAATTGGCAAGAAGCCCTAATACTCAAATACAAAATACAATGAATACCATTGATATAGACAATGATGGTTTGGGTGGAATACATAGTGTTGACAACATCAGTGAATCAAATGCATTAAGAATTGAAGGAACATACCAAATACAACAGTTCACAACAAATGGTCAAGGTAGCGATGCAAATTTTTTGGTCAACATAAATGACACTGGTGAAGCATCAGTTAGCATTGAAGCAGGTGGACAATCATTTATAGAAGATGAGCTAATAACCATCTCAAATACAGATCTCGGCGACAACAGAAAAAGGAGCCTCCTAGAAAATGGAGATTTTGAAAACGGCAGTGTTTCTTGGATTATTGGAACGAATGATAATACAAGTGCACCCGTAGTTACAGATGCAAATAACACTTACTATTCTGTTGATGTATTAGCAGCAGGTAATGTATGGGATGTTAATGTGAGTCAAAAAACTGAAATTATAAACGGAGATACGTACACGCTAACTTTTGACGCTTGGTCCAATACAAATAGGAGTATTATTGCAGGAATAGGCTTAAGCAATGCACCCTTTGACACTGCGAAAGAAACGGTATCGTTAACAACAGAAAGAAAGACATACACCTTGACACTGGTGGCAACTTTTGAAGACTCATTCGCCAGGGTTCTATTTGATCTAGGAGGTGAGATCGGTGAAGTGAATATTGATGATGTGTCTTTAATCAATGTAAGTGTAGCCCCTGACCTCACATTTCAAGTGGATGTTTTTGGAGACAACCCGGGAACTTCGAACATTCCTAATTATCAAAAACTAAACAATGATACCGACTGGTATAAAATTTATGATACCAAAGAGACCACTGTATTGATTGCTGAAAAGAATGATGGTAGTATTTGGTTTGCTGGGGGCAATAATATTGGAGATGAAAATGAATTGTATGAAATCCTAGGAATTAATGGATACAACAACGATGGTCTCGTTGAAATATTTCCAGCAGGAAATGATTGGGATACGTTTTCAAGTTCTCAAGGAACTGTTATCGGCATCAAAGATGATGGAACCTTATGGAGTTTTGGGAATAATGTGTCTGGCTTAGCCGGAGTCGGTAGTAATGATCAGTGGATCAATGAAATCACTCAAATTGGCTCTGATTCAGACTGGAAACACATCAATTTGAATGGTCCAACCGCCTTGGCGATAAAAACAGACAACTCACTATGGACTTGGGGTAACGGATGGGCAGGACAGCTCGGAAATGGAACTTTTGGTATCTCGAACCAACCTTTGCCTGTATCTGGAGATATTCAATGGGAAAGCACAGGTGGAGGATGGTTATTTCAGACAGCAATAGCAACAAACGGAGCCATTTACGGCTGGGGATACAACAGACTAGGAGGCTTAGGTGGTCTTGGAGAGGTAGCTTCAGAATACCTAGATTGGACAACAGATGCATCTATTATAGCGGGTGCTTTTTCATTTAGTGATGTAGGTTATGTAATTGTTCAAGATACAGCTGCAATAGATTATGAAACCCTCAATGACACTCAAGCAAAAAATAAAAATTTCACCACAAATTCACCTGTAGAGATAACAATTCCTATGACCATGACTGATGGTATCAACACTTCTGACCCTCAAGATGTAATTTTTAAAATCATGAATGTTAATGAAGCTCCAACAGATATTCTACTCTCAGAAATTACATTTAAAGAAGACAACAGTATTGGATTAGAAATTTCAGAAATTAATGTCGTAGACCCAGATATAAACGACACGCATGTTTTACAAATAGACACTCAATATGGAGATTATGAAAAATTTGAAATTGTAAATAATAAGCTTACACTATCCAAAAGTATCTCTTTTCATGAATTTCAAAATTTAAACGTAAAAATTGTCGCAGAAGATGCAGGCGAATTGTCATTTTCAAAAGAATTCACCATCAATGTTGTAGATGTGAATGACCCTCCAGTTGCAGTGAACGATGACTTTGAAATTCTAGAAGACGCTGAACAAACACCAATTGATGTTATTTTAAATGATTCTGATGAGGATAATGACAACCTAATAATTACCAATTTGATTTCTGACCGCTCTGGATCTACCCTCTCAATTTCATTGAACGGCCAGAAGATTAACTATGCCCCCGAAGAAAATTTTAATGGAACAGAGATCATTACATACACACTATCCGATGGAGAATTCACGGCTACAGCAACGGCAACCATCTCTGTAACTGCGCAAAATGATGCTCCCATTGCACAGGACGGAACCATCACCATGAACCAAGAAAATACCGGAATGGTAACGTTAATTGCCTCTGATGTGGATAGTAGTGCACTTACATTTAACATTCAACAGCAACCTAGCCATGGTTCAGTGACCATAGCTGAGAATATTGCCACTTTTATCGCTAATGCATCGTATACAGGTACCGATAGCTTTACTTTTACTGCATCTGACGGAAGTCTAGATAGTAATGAAGCTACCATAACCATAGATGGAACATTAACCTTGAATACCTTTAGTTTAAGCAGCATTGAAACCTACCCTAACCCTGTAGGTAATTATTATATCATTAACAGCTATGTACCATTACAACTAAATATTTATGATATAACAGGTAGAATTTTAAATACACATTCACTACAAGAAGGAGAAAATACAATTGATACCTCATCATTCGCAAATGGGATCTATCTTTTTAGGTATGCTCACAAAACCAAAACAAGAAGTCAAATAGTGATTAAAGAATAAATGTGCGCATAAAAAAGCGAAAACTTCTCTAAGACACAAAAAAACCACGCTAAAAAGAGTGGTTTTTTTCAAGAAAACTTTTCATATCTCAAAGCGAACAAAAAATTCGCTCATCACATCTTGCTTTTTTTAGAGCGGTACCCCCTCAACACATACAGCATTTCGCGAATAACAAATTCAAGTAGTATGACAGCAGTGGTAATTGTTTAAAAATAAGAAACACATCTAGCTCTATTCAAAGCACTTCTATTCAAACTGAAATCATATCCAATGGAGAACTCATGCACACCACCGGTATTAAAAAGTTCTGAGGTATTCATATCATAGGAGTATCCAAATCGGAATCTGTTCCACTTCAAACTAATATATGAATTCAAAGAATTGAGCAATGTGCTATATTCATTGGTTTTAAGAGGAGTTGTTGCGGCCGTAACCCCGAGAGAAAACTGATTGTCAAACACATATTGTAGCCCAACATCAAACCGATTGCTATTTCCTTGCATCATAAAATTTGCCAATGCGTATATGCGGCTTTTATGGGCAAACCAGGAATCTCGATTTTCTAAAAAAGGCAGATAATACTTCGTATGTACAGACCAAAATATATCTAATGGCGTATTTCCTCCTTCGGTCAAAGCAATATTAGGCTTGTTCAAGTGTCTTGCTGTGAAACCCACCCATGAGTCATCATTATTAAATAAAATAGAAGCACTAAAATCAAAAAAGTTTCTTGTTGAATTGAGTACAATAGGATCTATGCTACTCGTATTTACAGTATTGGTAATCATATTAACTTGATCTTCCAACAATAAATTCTGAAACCCGTAACTTTTCATACCAAAACCAGCCGATATACTAGGCCTAAAAAACCAGGTTTCATTGAGCTGAAATGACATGGAATAATTCAAGTTCACCTGATTAAATGTGTATGCAGATCCTCCTTCAACTTGATTTAAAAACGAAATCCCTACTCCGGTTCTGTATCTTTCAAACCAGGTATCAAAATGAACAAAATTAGACCGTATTTTAAAAGCTGCATTTCTCCATTGTGACTTCGCAATGGCACCAAACTTAGACGCTCTAATAGCCCCTGTAAAAGAAGAATTTATCGTTTCCGGAACCAAAAAACCTTGAGAAAAGACCACATCTTGCCCTTGCGCAGTAGCACTAAACAAAATAAACAATAGAAACAACTTGAATCTCATATTACTTTAATACTGTTATTGGTGAACTATTGGTGACTTCTTTATCATAAAAGGTAACTCCTTTTACCACCATGACGTAATTTCCATTTTCCGCAGGCTTATTACCAATCATGCCGTTCCAACCCTTTAATTCTGATCCTTCTTCGAAATATATCTGAGCTCCCCACGTATCATAAATATACATTTGAACATGTTTAAAACCCTTACATGCCGGTCGCATCGTTTCATTATATCCATCTCCATTGGGAGTAAAACCTGTTGGAGCTATTACCACAAAGCCAGTGGTTACTTCTAATACAATTTCATAAGTTTTTATGCATCCCTCAGCATATTCCACTGATAAGACCACAGAAAAAGAACCCACCTCATTGTAGGTATGTACAGGGTTTTCATCATTATCTAGAATTGTACCATCCCCAAAATCCCATGTCAGAGAAACATAATCTCCGGTTGAGATATTATTAAATTGGATAGGGTCTTCAATGGAGACTAAACCAAAGTTAGACAATGAAAATGCTGTATAATCAAATGCCGTAATTCCTCCTATTTCAGGAACTTCTGTAATAAAGACTTTACTTTCAGTACAACCTTTATCATCTGTTACTGTAAGCACATAGGACCCGCTTTGATCTACTGTTAAAATTTCATTATTCACTCCACTTGTATTTCCATCAGACCATTCATAGGTGTAAGGCAAGAAGCCTCCAGTTACAGAGGGCACTACCTTCTTCTCTATGATATTTAAATCGCAATTTGTAAGAGTTTCTTCTTCAAAAGTAATCGCTAAGGGTGCTTGCCTAAAAATAGAAAACTGTTTGCTTACAGAACAGCCGTTGGCATCAACGATCTCAACAGCATAGTCACCTTGTGAGATATTAAGCAAATCCTCTTCAGTACTCCCATTGCTCCATAAAAACGTGTAAGGGGCTACTCCTCCCGCGACAGTTAGATCTATAGAACCGCTATTTGGAAGATCACAATCAACTGCATCAATCACAACACTAGAAACATCTAATACTGGCGGATTTAAAATCACAAAGGTTCTTTCAATAGGACATTGTTCCGTATTACTATCTTGAATAAGTACAGTATAGGTTCCTGCTTCAAGATTATTTCTTTGCAATCCCGAAGAAGCATCATCAGACCAAACAACGGAAATAGGAGCTGTACCACCTGTTAACCGAATATCGATAGCTCCATCATTTGCTCCATTACAGGATATTGGCATCACTTGAGTTTCTATAGAGAAATTTGGTTCCTCTATAATTATTTCTGCCTCGACCTCACACTTATTCGCGTCTGTAATCGTCGCTACGTAAGTACCTGCTGTAATATCATTCTGTGAAAATCCATTCGCAAAATTACTCCATGCTATTTCATAAGGAGCCTTACCCCCGATTACTGCAACATCTATTGAACCGTTAGCGTCACCATTACATTTAACATCAGACTTTGTAATAGCTAACTTAAGCTCTGGTGATTCCTCAATGCTAACAATGGTCTGTGTTGAACAGCCTAGTGCATCAGTGACCGTGAACTCATAAGTACCAAAAAATAAATTATCAATATCTTTCGCATCACTGCTAAAGGAATTGGGTCCTGTCCAACGATAGGTATATCCCATATTTCCACCAACCACATCTACCGCTATACTTCCTGTTGCATCACCAAAACACAGTACGTCTTGTATATTTGCTACTTGAACCGTTAACGCATTAGGCTCAGACAAGGTATATTCTTGAGTCACAACACAACTGTTCTGATCAACTACCTCTAACCTATAAGTTCCTGCTGTTAAATTATTCTGATTCTTTTCACCAGCCACAAGCCCACTACCATCCAAACTAGTCCAATTGTAAATATATGGAAAACTACCTCCCTGCAAAGTAACTTCAATGGCGCCATCATTTCCCCGTGAACAAGTAATATTCTTCTCTAATTCTGTAATAATATTCAACAAAGGAGGTTGAGTTATGGTATAACTGGAAGTAAAAATAGTGCCGTCTTTATCTTCAATGGTCAAGACATAGGTACCTGCTGCAAGGTTACTCAAATTCGCATCAGTCGACTCAAATCCATTCGGTCCTGTCCAACGTATCAGGTAAGGTGCTCCTGTGTTAAAAGGAGTTCCTCCAGTAATATTTGTGGTAATTCCACCATCATTAGACTCAAAACAAGTGGCGTCAATGACTACTGCATTTGGGTTTATTGTTGCTTTTACAATGACTTCTAGCTGAAAACTATCTCCTACACAGTTTAGATTTGTAGGAGTTACGGTATACAAGGCAACTGCTGAAGTAGTTCCCGTATTATCAAGCGTCTGTGAAATTGTATTCTGAGGAATTGACATACTTGATCCTCCTACAATACTGTTATTAGGCGAAATCAAAGGCGCACTCCAGGTATATTTTGTATTGTTTGGTACAACATTACCAAGAACACTACTCGGATCAAAATCAAATGTAGCACCACTATTAATGATAATACTGGCGGATGCAATGACTGGAAATTGATTGACCTTTACCTGAGCGAAGTCTGAGATTATTTCTGCACAACCACCCGAATCAAAAGAAATAACGACATAATAAAATAAATCTCCAACGACATCTGTAGTAGGGACATAGCTACTAGATATTGCTCCTGTGATTGGATTAGCTCCTACTGCACTATTCGTTGTATTGACATACCATTGATAATTAGGCAATCCTGCTCCACTAGCATAGGTTACCTCTAATGTTGTTGGAGTCTCATTCAAACAAACTTCAGAACTTTCTGGCTGCTTGGTAATCACTGGTGCTGATTTCACAATCAATTGAGAAACCTCACTCACCACAGAACAAGCAGATTCTGGTTGAGAAACAACCACATAATAGTAAGATGTTCCTACACTAGTTGTATTGGGGGTAAAAGTAGATGTGGTAGCTCCTGTGATTGCCACTCCATTTGAAGTACTATTCGAAGTATTTTGAAACCATTGATACGCATAAGCAGCGCTTGTTCCTCCGGTTGCAGCAACACTTAAATCGGATGCTACTGCTCCCTGACAAAGCTCTTGTGAAGCCAAAGGCTGTGTTGCTATTGTAGGTTTTGAAACGACTGAAATTGTATAGACATCGCTCGTGATTGTGTTACAACCAACTCCATCTAAAGATATGGTCACATAATAATACAAATCTTCTAGACTCGTAAAATTTGTAGGTGTATACGAAGCTGAGGTAGCACCTGCGATGCTTGTTCCTCCTGTATTGCTGTTGCTTGTATTTGAATACCATTGGTAAGAAGGGCTTCCTGTACCTCCGGTGTAGATTACATCTAATGGAGAAGCTGAACCCCCAACACAAATTATTTGATCACTAGCTATGCCGTCAAAGGTTAATTGTGGTTGCACACGCACCATTGCGCTATCTGAATAAATCTCGTTACAACCACTAGCATCAAAAGAAATAACAACATAATAAAACAAATCTCCTGGCAGATCTGCTATGGGACTATAGCTGCTTGCTGTTGCTCCAGTAATTGGATTAGCTCCTATGGTGCTATCCGTTGTATTGACATACCACTGATAACTCGTTACTCCTGCTCCATTGGCATAGACCACCTCTAAGGTTGTTGGAGTTCCATTTAAACAAACTTCAGAACTCTCTGGCTGCTTGGTAATCACTGGTGCCGATTTTACAATCAATTGAGAAACCTCACTCACCACAGAACAGGCAGATTCTGATTGAGAAACAACCACATAATAGTAAAATGTCCCTACACTAGTTGTATTGGGGGTAAATGTGGATGTCGTAGCTCCGGTGATTGCCACTCCATTTGCAGTACTATTCGAAGTATTTTGAAACCATTGATACGCATAAG
>JBELGW010000025.1:32106-36198 GCA_042091715.1 Polaribacter sp.
CGATGCTTGTTCCTCCTGTATTGCTGTTGCTTGTATTTGAATACCATTGGTAAGAGGGACTTCCTGTACCTCCGGTGTAGGTTACGTCCAATGGAGAAGCGGAACCCCCAATACAAATTGTTTGATCATTCACTGTGGCATCAATGGTTAATTGTGGTTGCACACGCACCATTGCGCTATCTGAAGAAATATCATTACAACCACCAGCATCAAAAGAAATAACAACATAATAGAAAAAATCTCCCTGTGTATCTGCAATCGGACTGTAGCTACTTGCTGTTGCGCCAGTTATTGGAGAAGCTCCTACTGCACTATCCGTTGTATTGACATACCATTGATAACTGGGCACTCCTGTTCCATTGGCATAGACCACCTCTAAGGTTGTTGGAGTTCCATTTAAACAAACTTCAGAACTTTCTGGTTGCTGAGTAACCACTGGTATTGGTTTCACCTTTAGTTCAGAAATTGAACTTACCACAGAACAAGCGGATGCATTTTGAAGGACCACCACATAATAGTAAAAGGTTCCTACGTTACTCGAACTGGGACTATATGTGGGAGCATTTGCTCCATCAATCGGAGTTCCTCCTACAATGCTATTCGAGGAATTCTTGAACCATTGATACGCATATGAAGTGCTGGTTCCTCCGGTTGCAACAACACTTAAATCTGCAGGCACTGCTCCTTGACAAAGCTCTTGAGACACTATAGGTTGCGTAACTATACTTGGTTTCGAAACTACTGAAATTGTGTATACATCGCTTGTGATTGTATTACAACCATCCCCATCTAAAGTGATCGTTACATAATAGTACAAATCTTCAACACTATCAAAACCCGCAGGCGTATAGGATGCATTTGTGGCTCCAGTGATACTAGTTCCTCCTGTATTACTATTCGTTGTATTGTAATACCATTGGTAGGAAGAAGTTCCTGTGCCTCCTGTATGGCTTACCTCCAATGCAGATACCGAACCACCCAAGCAAATTGTTTGACTATTCGGAGCATTATCAATGGTTAATTGTGGCTGCACGCGCACCCTCGCTGTTTCTGAAGAAATCTCATTACAACCACCAGCATCAAAAGAAATAACAACATAATAGAACCAATCTCCAGGAATATTCGCAGGAGGATCGTAACTACTTTCAGTAGCTCCCACAATGAGATTCCCTCCAATTTTATCGTCAGTTGTATTGACATACCACTGATAACCAGGCATTCCTGTTCCATTGGTAAATGTCACTTCCAATGTAGTAGGAGTTCCTGTCACACACACCTCAGAATCCTCTGGTTGTGAGGTAAATAATGGTGTAGGGTTAACGGTCACTGTAAATTCTTTTACGAAACCATCACATTCATTTGTTTTTGGTGTAACTGCATACACAACGGTACCTGGTGTATTTCTGGTACTCATCAATAGTTCAGAGGGTATGGTAGTGCCTTCTCCATTGCTCATAAAGCCACTAATTCCGTCACTTGCAGTTGCTGTCCAAGAAAAAGAGGAGTTCGGCATGCTAGAGGCCAATACAATTTCTGCAGTACTTTGACCTGAACAAATTTCTTGAGTAATGTCTGTATTTGTTACTAGTGGCTCCTCAAAGATTTCGAAAGTTTGCTTTGCGATATTAGATGTACCACAACTATTGCTCACCTGCAAGGTTACCTCATAAACCCCAGGAGTATCATACGCGATATCACCCGGATTGGCAGTATTGGAAGTTGCAGGAACACCCCCAACAAAAGTCCAATTATAGCTAACCTCACTTGCATTTTCTGTACATTGATTCACATTTCCAACGGGATTCATCAGTGCTGTACCACAAAAGTCATCTATGACTGCTATGCTCGCTTCCGGCGGTTTTTTAACTTCAATAATTTTCTCTACAGGCGTTGTTTCACAATTCGTGATGATATATTGTGTTAGCTTGTACTTTCCTGAATTTTTAAAGTTGAACGCTGGATTTTCAGAATTTTCATCAGTCCCGTTTATAAATTCCCAGTCACCAGAAGTTTCACAATTTGCAGGAATATAGTCAACTGTCCAATTGTAGGATGGCGCGCTGCACAACTCACTTTCATCAATAGTATTTTGGGCACTTACACTCAGTGGAGCACAACCTGCTAGAGTATCTACTTCAAACGAAGCAAGTAGCATTTCTGGTTCAATACAAATTTGCTGTTGAAAGGTATTTGTACCACAAACTCCAAAAACGCTCAATGAGATTGTATAGTTTCCTGGCTCAGTATATGTATGAGACTGATTACCAGGCTCCGAACTAAATGGTGTATTCACCACTGGAGAGCCATCACCAAAATCCCACATAAATCTTGCACTTTCCGTACAATCAAGAGCAGTCCCAACAAACGATTGATTGTCAAATTCAATTGGCACATTCACACAACCTATATCAGAGGGTAACTCAAACAATGGTTGTGAGGGTTCCAATACATTAATACTATCTATGGTCCATTGGGTATCGCCACAGTCATTTATAATTGTTAAAGAAGCGATAAACTCTCCATTTTCTTCAGAACAGCTTCCAGTTGTATAAGAATGATACACCTCAAACCCATTAGATGCGGAAGGATCTGCGCTATTAAAATAGGGTGAATCTTCTAACTCTTGTTGTGTAAAACTCTGTGCATTTCCATCGCCAAAATCAACAAGATAGGTTGTATTTATTGGATTTAAACCCCATAAACCACCAATTTTAAAGGTCAATACTTCCGTTGGAAAACACAATCCCGTGGTACTCCCCGAGCTTTCAAAAGCACCACCTGGGTTACTCCCATTCGAAATATCATAGGATACTTCATTGGAACATCCATTGGTATTGGTAACAGAAATCACTAAAGAGAATATTCCAGTAGCATAGGTATGCGTATATCCCATACTAGGAAATTCAGTTAGATTTAATGGGGCAGATCCATCACCCCAATCAATGGTATAAGATGCGATATCATCACTGCTTGATGCAGTATCCAAAAACAGCTCTAAATTAAAGTCGGTGTCTGTACTATTTGTAGAACAATTTACAAACGAATTGGTTCCACTAAAAAAGCTAACAATAGGTTTTTTTTTCACGGTTACCGACTTAACAAGAGTGCTGCTTGAACCACTCGCATCAGTTACCTCAAGAGAGACATTGTAATTGATAGCACCCTCTCCAACAATAGCATAACTATGAGCGGGATTTTCTTCCTCTGAAGTAGTACCATCTCCAAAATTCCATTGAAACTGAAAGGGACCAATGCCGGTAACCGCATTGGTAAATTGAATGACCTCTCCTGCACAAGTATTGTCATTACTAAAGGTGAAATCTATCACAAGAGGAGCATTTGTATTTATCGTGATATCTTCAAGCGGTGCTTCTCCAAATGAAAATTGGGATGAACTAAGTCCGCTTAAATTTTTATTAACAGCTGTTACATTTGCATTTTTTGACAACCCTCTCGAGAAAAAAAAGTTGCCACGCTCTGCTGTGATTGTGTGATTTTCATCTACCAAAGATGCCAAATACTCTTTAAAAAAATTAGAAGGATTATACGGAATTTGTAATGTGATAAAAGAAGTAACATAGAAACCTAAAAAGACTGTTATTGTTCCTAACAACAGTTTAATCTTAGATACAGGCAAAAAATTTTTCATACAATTACATTTTTTAGAGGAGACCACATTTGTTTTAACGCTTAAAACTATGGATATGAAAATGAAACTTGCAACAAGGGACAACGTTTCACTTATTTTCAGAAAAACGCCGTTACGATTCCTAATATACTTATTTTCAGGATACAAATTGAAAAAAAATGAAAAAATTTACTAACTCTCACACTTTGTTAGTATTTTTAAAACGAATCTTCAAAACGAGCTCCTCTTAAACAACCCCATGAAGTCTGTACAAATGAGCTATTTCCCAACTTCCAACATCAATGAAAAATATGCATTAGAAAAGCATTCGATGCAGTCTCGCGAAATAAACACCGAAAAGCTACAGATAACAGGAATAATGTCCAAACCAACACATACATGAGCTATAAAAACTCCACGTACAGCACCTCAAAAAGAAGGCTCTTATGTGATCGGAATGACAT
>JBELGW010000026.1:0-34676 GCA_042091715.1 Polaribacter sp.
TAAAAGCTGCTTTACAAGAAGAACATACACATTTTAAAAAACGTTTTGTTATCAAAAAGCCCTCAGGAATTCAACTGTTAAACATTGCTGAGATTAGCTTAATTGAGGCTGCTGGAGATTTTTGTATCGCGACTGATAAAGAAGGGAAAAGACATTCCATTTCTCAAACCTTAGGCACTATTTTCCAACAATTAAATCCTAGAAAATTTTTCAAGATAAATCGCAGTGAAATTGTAAGTATTGATGCTATAGAAAACATAGAGAGTCACTTTAAAAATAGATTGTTAATTAGGGTGGTCAACGTCAAAGAGAAAGTCATGACCAGCACTGCGAACACCGCAGATTTTAGAAAATGGCTAGAACAATAAAAAAAGGCTTCATAATTATGAAGCCTTTTTTTATTTAATCGTTTAGTTTGAGAACCGCCATAAAGGCTTCTTGTGGAATCTCTACATTCCCAACCTGACGCATACGCTTTTTACCTTTTTTCTGTTTCTCTAATAATTTACGTTTACGAGAAATATCTCCTCCATAACACTTTGCCGTAACGTCTTTACGCAAGGCTTTGGTAGTTTCTCTTGCAATGATTTTTGCTCCAATAGCCGCTTGAATAGGAATGTCAAATTGCTGTCTAGGGATCAACTGCTTTAATTTTTCGGTAATTTTCTTCCCAATAGTATAAGCATTATCGGCATGTAACAAAGCAGAAAGTGCATCTACAGGGTCTCCATTTAACAAGATATCTACACGTACTAATTTTGAAGTTTTCATCCCTATTGGGTGGTAATCAAAAGAGGCATACCCTTTAGAAACTGTTTTTAAACGATCATAGAAATCAAAAACGATTTCTGCCAATGGCATGTCAAAAGTTAGCTCTACACGCTCGGTAGTTAAATAGGTTTGATTTGTTATTTGTCCTCGCTTTTCGATACACAAACTCATCACTTGTCCAACAAAATCAGACTTTGTAATAATAGATGCCTTAATAAAGGGTTCCTCTACTCTATCTAAACGCGATGGGTCTGGCAAGTCTGTTGGATTGTTCAGCAAAATAACCTCTTCAGGCTCTTTCTTTGTGTATGCGTGGTAAGATACATTGGGAACCGTTGTAATTACGGTCATATTAAACTCACGCTCTAAACGCTCTTGAATAATTTCCATATGCAACATTCCTAGGAAACCACAACGAAAACCAAAACCCAAGGCTGCAGAACTTTCTGGCTGAAACACCAAGGAAGCATCATTCAATTGTAATTTCTCCATAGAATAGCGCAACTCCTCATAATCTTCCGTGTCTACCGGATAAATCCCTGCAAAAACCATAGGTTTTACATCTTCAAAACCATCTATCGTTGCTGTTGTTGGGTTTTCTGCATCTGTAATCGTATCACCAACCTTTACTTCTTTCGCTGTTTTAA
Organism: Polaribacter sp.; assembly: GCA_042091715.1. Lineage (GTDB taxonomy): Bacteria > Bacteroidota > Bacteroidia > Flavobacteriales > Flavobacteriaceae > Polaribacter. The sequence continues at coordinate 1,419 of JBELGW010000026.1, forward strand.
TTCCGGTAATTAAATAGCCTACGTCTCCTGTTTTTACTGACTTCTTTACAACCTGATTCAACTTCAATGTACCCACCTCATCGGCAAAGTACTCATTGTCTGTTGCCATGAACTTAATACGCTGTCCTTTCTTAATTTCCCCGTTTAGCACACGAAAATAGGTCTCAATTCCTCGATAAGAATTGTAAACCGAATCAAAAATCAAGGCTTGCAACGGTGCTTCTGGATCTCCTTCCGGATGCGGTATTCTCTCTATAATCGCTTCTAGGATATCTCCTACTCCAAAACCTGTTTTCCCACTTGCATGAATTACCTCTTCAGGATCACAGCCCAATAAATCAACAATATCATCGGTTACCTCTTCAGGGTTTGCAGATGGCAGGTCTACCTTATTTAAGACAGGAATAATCTCTAAATCATTATCCAGAGCCAAATATAAATTGGAGATGGTTTGTGCTTGAATGCTTTGTGCAGCATCTACAATTAATAATGCTCCTTCACAAGCAGCAATTGAACGGGAAACCTCGTAAGAAAAATCTACGTGCCCAGGAGTGTCAATCAAGTTTAAAATATATTCTTCTCCCTTGTAGATATATTCCATTTGAATCGCATGCGATTTGATGGTAATACCACGTTCACGCTCTAAATCCATAGAATCTAACAACTGATCCTGTTTCTCTCGATCAGTTACAGAACCTGTATAATCTAACAATCTATCTGCCAATGTGCTTTTACCGTGATCGATATGTGCGATGATGCAAAAGTTTCTAATTTTCTTCATTTGTTAAATTTAATTTCTAAAATGGACGGCAAATATACGTTAATACTCTTTTGGATAAAAACAAAATATACTTCTGTTTGCTCATTCAACTAACGCGATTTCCGAGACACCCAAACGCCACTTGCTACAAAAATACTAGTTAATTCGGTGAAAAGCACCATATTCAATATTTATTTAGACAGAAGTATCACCAACATGGACTCAATAGCTATCAAAAACAACTCTAAAAATAGTCAAATTGAGTTGTTGCAAAAATGGAACTTTTTTTGATTAAAAATGAGTAATTTTGCAGCATGGTAAAAATTGGCAATATAGAACTTCCAGATTTCCCGCTTTTACTAGCGCCGATGGAAGATGTAAGTGACCCCCCTTTTAGAGCATTGTGCAAAGAACAAGGAGCAGATGTTGTGTATACAGAATTCATTTCTTCTGAAGGACTCATTCGTGATGCTGCAAAAAGCGTAATGAAATTAGATATTTACGAAAAAGAACGTCCTGTTGGGATTCAAATTTTTGGAGCCAACTTAGATTCTATGCTCAAAACAGTTGAAATTGTCGAGAAGTCGAATCCAGATATTATCGATATCAATTTTGGATGCCCCGTAAAGAAAGTAGTTTCCAAGGGTGCTGGAGCGGGTATTTTAAAAGATATTGATTTGATGGTAAAGCTTACCGAAGCCATGGTAAAACATACCCACTTGCCCATCACTGTAAAAACACGTTTAGGCTGGGATCATGACTCAATTCGTATTGTTGAAGTTGCAGAACGACTACAAGATGTAGGCTGTAAAGCCATTGCTATTCATGGAAGAACGCGTGCTCAAATGTACAAAGGTGATGCAGATTGGAAACCCATTGCCGATGTTAAAAACAACCAAAGAATGCACATCCCTGTTTTTGGAAATGGAGACATTACCACTCCAGAAAGAGCGATGGAGATGCGCGACAGCTATGGTCTAGATGGCGCAATGATAGGCAGAGCCTCTATTGGCTCTCCATGGTTTTTTAAACAAGTAAAACACTTTTTTGAAACAGGAGAGCATTTAGCAGCACCAAGCATTTCAGAACGCGTAGAGATTGCTCGACGTCATTTACAAATGTCTATTGATTGGAAAGGGCCTGTTCTTGGCGTTTTTGAAACCAGAAGACACTATACCAATTATTTTAAAGGGATTCCACATTTTAAAGAGTACCGTATGAAAATGGTTACTTCTGATGATCCTAAAGATGTCTTTGCCGCATTTGATGAGGTTCAGGAGAAATTTGGGAACATGGTCGTACCTGATTTCAGGTAAGCTATTTTTCAATAAAAGTCAAAGAGATTCTGCTACTTGCTATTTTTGCAGCAATAAATCCTAAGGCTGCTATTGTTAGCGCAACACTGAACAAATTAGACCATTGAAATTCTACAGGATATGGAATGCTTGGCGTAATCATAAAAAATTCAAATTTATTTTGAAGCAGCACGAGCAGCGCACCGATCAAAAGCCCAATAGCCAATCCAAAAAGCGTTAGCAAAAAACCCTGAAACACAAAAATTCTTTTAATTTCTTTGATACCTGCTCCGAGACAATAGAGGGTTGTTAAGTTTTGTTTTTTATCAATAATCATCATGATGATAGCACCAATAACATTGAACAAAGCAATGATAATAATCAAGGTGAAAATTAGATAGGATATAAATCGTTCTGTATTCAACACTTTATAAGTTAACGCATTGAACTGAATCTTTGTTTGCACTTGATAAGTTTCTCCTATTTGATGTTGAAGAGCCTTTGAAAAGACAGCGGCATCAACACCATCGCTTAGTCTTAACTCAATGGCAGTGACTTGATCTTTTTTATAACTCAACAACTGCCGTGCAAGCGCTATATCCACATAGACATACTTATTAGCAAAGGCTTCTAAGCCCGTGTAAACCCCTGTAATTTGGACATTTTCAGTATTGAAGGCAGCCGACTCACTCAACACCAAACCTTTTCCTGGTTTCGGAACACGAATACGCAAAGGTTCTCCAAAATTAAACGCACTTAAAGACAACTTATCTGCGATACCATAGCCAACCACACCTGTATTGATATAATTTGGATCTAACCACTGCCCAACACTTAAGGTAGAATCTAGGCGCGTAATAGACATGTAGTTATCGCTGACTCCTTTCACAAAAGCAATGTGATCTCGTTGTTTGTACTGTAAAAAAGCACGCTCCTCTATCACATGTGCTAAAGATTGAACATCTGAATGCGATTTTAACAGATTAGCAATCGTATCTGATACTGTAAACGACTTCCCTTTTGTTGCAGTAATCTTAATATCAGGATCTGAGTAATCCAATACATCATTCGTAAAACTCTTAAAACCGGAAAAACCGGAAAGAATAATAAACAAGGCCAAAGAACCTACAATAACTCCAAAAGAGGCAATAATTGTAATTATATTAATGGCATTGTTTCCGCTTTTTGCGAATAAATAACGTTTGGCTATGTAAAAAGGAAAATTCACAATTCTGGTATCAAATCACTACAAAAGAACTGCAAATAAACTGGAGAAACAAGTAAATTAACGTTTTTGACGCCTTGGTAACACCTCTGGATTTTGAATGGGATTTTCATCTTCACCCCTCAAAGACTTATCAATATCCTCTATATAATCCAAAGAATCATCTCCAAAGAAAGATAACTCTGGCATTCTACGCAATTGATTTCTTGTACGCTTTGCCAATTCGTGTCTAATTAAGGCTGTATTGGATTGGATTCCAGCAACCAATTCGTCTCTTTTTTCAGAAGGAAAAACACTTAAATACACCTTTGCAATGCTCAAATCTGTTGTGACAGTTACCTTAGAAACCGATATAATTGTTCCTTTCATCCCCTCTTGAGCAGCTTTCTGTAAAACATCTACGAGGTCTTTCTGGATAACACCTGCAATTTTTTTCTGTCTATTTGTTTGTTCCATGCTGCAAATTTACACATAATTCCCAAAAGAATGTTTATTTTTGACTCATAGAAAATAATCCTATGGAAAAAATTGAACACATTGGCATTGCAGTAAAAGACTTGGAAGCATCGAATGCTGTCTTTTCAGCACTTTTTGGAAAAGCTCATTACAAGACTGAAGAAGTGCTTAGCGAAGGAGTAAAGACCTCTTTTTTTGACGTAGGGCCCAATAAAATAGAATTGCTTGAAGCAACAAACCCCGAAAGTCCAATCGCAAAATTCATTGCTAAAAAAGGGGAAGGAATACATCATATTGCCTTTGCAGTAGACCATATAGAAACAGAAATTTCGCGACTAAAAAAAGAAGGGTTTACCGTGTTAAACGAGGTCCCAAAATTAGGAGCAGACAATAAACTCGTTGCCTTTTTACATCCAAAAAGTACAAATGGTGTTCTGATTGAGTTGTGTCAAGAAATTGAATAGTTAAAATACTGCTAACAGACACTGTAAAATCTACACTATTTGTTATCTTGCGAACAATCCAAGAACTATTTTTATGCCTACATCCTTTGACAAATACCAAAAACGAAGATTAAAATCTTCTTATGTCTCTGTTGTTATTAGCATATCACTGGTTTTATTTATGGTTGGGATTTTAGGATTGATTTTATTAAAATCGACAAGCGTTGCAAATCATTTTAAAGAAAAAACAGCAATGACTCTTTTCTTAAAAGATGGACTTACAGAAGAAAACACAGAAAACTTACAACAGTATTTAATTGGGGAAGCCTTCACAAAAAAAGCAGTCTATACTTCAAAAGAAGAAGCGGCAGAAATTCATGCAAGAGATCTCGGAGAAGACTTTCTTAAATTTCTTGGAGAAAACCCGCTAAAAAACAGCATTGATATCTATTTAAAAGCAGCCTATGTAACTCCAAAAAAAATGGAAGAATTAGAAAAACTTTTTCAAAAGAACACCTTTGTTTCAGAAGTATCTTATGACAAACCATTGATTGAGTTTTTAACTGAAAATATTCAAAAAATAAGCTTCGGGCTTTTCATCATAAGTGCGTTTTTTGGATTGGTTTCCATCTTATTGATCAATAGCTCTTTAAGACTCTCTGTATATTCGAAGCGATTTAATATTAAAACCATGCAAATGGTAGGAGCTACAAAAGGCTTTATTCGGAGACCCTTTATACAACAGGGCATCAAGCTAGGAATGCTGGGATCGTGTATTGCACTTGCAGGATTAGCTGGAGTGATTTACTACACAAACAAATACATCCCTGCATTGCAGTTATTGAGTGATTATATGTTGCTAAGTCAATTATTTGGAGGTATTTTAATAACAGCGCTTTTAATCACCTACTTCAGTACCTATTTAGCTACACAGCGCTTTTTAAACTTAAAAACGGACGAATTATATTATTGACCATGACAACACCAGATAAGAATCAAAAACCAACATTTATTTTTGGCAAACGAAACTATTACATCATGCTTGCAGGAATTGCTTTTATTGCCTTAGGATTTATTTTAATGGCAGGCGGAGGAAGTGATGACCCAAATGTATTTAACCCTGAGATTTACAACTGGCAAAGAATTCGTTTGGCACCAACACTAGTAATTATTGGATTAGGAATAGAAATTTATGCTATTTTAGCGAACCCAAAAAAATAATTATGAATAGCATTGAAGCAATTGTTCTTGGAATCATCCAAGGACTCACTGAATTTTTACCTGTATCATCAAGTGGACACTTAGAGTTGGCAAAAACAATATTAGGAGACACCTCTGTACCAGAAGAAAGTTTAACCTTCACTGTTGTTTTGCACTTTGCTACTGCATTGAGCACATTGGTTATTTTCAGAAAGGAAGTACTTGAAATTTTTAAAGGATTGTTTCAATTTACCTGGAACGAGCAAACACAATTCTCTCTAAAAATAATTGCCTCGATGATACCCGCAGTGATTGTTGGGTTGCTTTTTGAAGCACAATTAGAGTCATTTTTTGGAGGCCAAATTCTTTTAGTTGGCGCAATGCTTTTAGTGACCTCTGTATTATTACTCCTCGCAGACAGAGCTAAAAGAACTGATAAAAAAGTCTCATTTACAAACGCCATCATTATTGGCCTTTCACAAGCCATTGCAATGCTGCCTGGTATTTCAAGATCTGGAGCAACCATCTCTACATCTGTATTGCTAGGAGTAGATAGAACAAAAGCGGCAAGGTTTTCATTCTTAATGGTGGTTCCATTAATCATAGGAAAAGTAGCGAAAGACCTAATGAGTGGAGAAATTAATTTTTCGAGTACAGAAATTATTCCATTAACAGCCGGTTTTTTTGCGGCGTTTATCTCAGGATTATTAGCATGTACATGGATGATTTCTCTAGTTAAAAAAAGCAAACTGTCTTACTTTGCTATCTATTGTGCAATTGTTGGTTTTATTGCAATAGGATACGCTTTACTGAACTAAACAATAAATCTAAGGACCGTTGGGTCCTCTTTATCTGTTCAGCACTAAGATTTGAAAACGATAAACACATGATGCAAGGAGAAGACTATAAGTCTGGACAAATTTTACTGATTGATAAACCCCTAGAATGGACTTCTTTTCAGGCGGTCAATAAAATTCGATGGCACATTCGAAAACGTTTTGACATAAAGAAGATAAAGGTAGGACATGCAGGCACCTTAGACCCCCTTGCCACTGGCTTGTTAATCATTTGTACGGGAAAGCAAACGAAAAACATTCACCAATACCAAGGTCAAGTAAAAGAATACACCGGCACTTTTACCATAGGAGCAACAACGCCTAGTTACGATCTGGAATCTGAGATCAACGAAACATTCTCAACTGCACACATCACAGATGAACGAATCCATGAAACAACAAGGCAGTTTCTGGGCACTCTGCAGCAAAGACCACCCATTTTTTCTGCATTAAAAAAAGACGGAAAGCGTCTCTACGAAATTGCTAGAAAAGGAGAAACTGTTGACATTCCTACCAGAGAAATTGTAATCAATGAATTTGACATCACCAAAATTGATGGAAATAACATCAATTTTAGAGTGGTCTGCAGCAAAGGAACTTATATTCGCTCGTTAGCTTTTGATTTTGGCAAAGCCTTAGATTCAGGTGCCCATTTATCAGCTTTGCGACGCACAAAAATTGGGGAATTCTCTGTAGATGAAGCGGTGTCAATAGAAAAGTTCATAGAGACACTCAAAACGGAATGATTTTTGACCTGATCTAGTTAAAACTATGCGATGAAAAAAATACTACTTGCTTTACTTCTTTTAGCAAATCTATTGGGAAGCGCTCAAAACAAAGAAAAAGGTACCTTTTTCGCAACAAACGCCCATCTTACCTTTGCCTTAAATGAAAACTATGTTTTATTTGAACCAGATGACGGCGAGAACATGTTAGATTTCTCTGCAATCTTTATCAGAACTGCTGTCGGACATCGCTTCAACAAACACATAGAAGCTAGTATTAATTTTGGCTTAGATTTTCACACGCGCCTGAAAAGGCAAGCCATCCCTTCTTATGTAAACCTTCAATACAACATCGTTCATGGAGATGAATTTGTGTTTTTCGCAAATGGTAGTTATGGAAACTTGTGGAGCCCTTCCTCAAATTTTGAAAAGGGAAAGTACCATGGCTTTGGACTTGGACTGCAAGGAAACGACGATAGTTCTTTCAACCTGGTCATTCGATTGGATTTTCACCGAAAGCGAATTAGCAACTTTAAAAACGGAAATTTAGACAGTGTTTCTTTAGGAATTGGGTTTTGCTTATTTTAAAAATCGTTGATACCAACTTTCTGTAATAGGTACTTCCCAATAATTCTCGAACTCATCTTTTGTAGTTACTAAATTGTCAAAAACAACTGTTTTTCCTGTAACAGCTCTGCTTTTTATCAATTTTTTAAAATCTTTTAAATCTTTATACTGCACGTACACACCTTGCTTAAAACATACATTCATTTTATCTAATAACTCAACAGCATACTCCTCTTGTAATTGACAGATAAATAAAACTAAAGCGTCAATATCTAAAGGCAATAGCGGTTCATTTCCATTAGAAGTAAAAAAAACGATAAAACGATTGTACATCAATTTATACGAAGCTTGAAAAGAGGCATCACCTTCTTTCCACCCACTTATAAAAGAAGACAACTTTTGATGCAACCCTTCGATTTCTGTGTCATAAAATTTCCTGTTTGATGGATATATCCAAACTTTTGAGTTTTCAGGAAGCTCATCGTAATCTACAATCATATACCGTATTTAACTCCGCAAATATAGTACAAAAAAGGCCGTTTTCATATAAATCAAAGCAATGAACATCGCACAAGGTTTTGAAGATTAATCTATGAGATGGAGTAGATCTTGTTGAATATTTTCACCTTTATTTTTGGTATACCACAATTGCAACTCTCTTTTGAAATCATCATCCAAGCTACCATGTTGCTCTTTATAATCTTGGACCATTTTGGTAGCAATAGAGGGCCTTGGCCCCCATGAAGAAAGGACCTCATCACTTTCATTGAGCACTACTAATTTCGGAATCGATTTACTCCCGTTTGTTAAAAATTGATTCATTAATGCTTCATTTTCATCTCTGAGTACCACCTTTAACGCTATGTTTTCTGATTCCAAACTCATTTTATGAATCACAGGAGCAATTTGTGCAGCATCTCCACACCAACCTTCTGTTATTAATAACCAAGTTCGTTTTTTCTTCGTGTCTTTTAAAGCAGTCATTGTAGGAGCCAATAGTATCGTCTTCTTATCCAATCTATGCATTCGTTTATCGTTTAACTTACTATAGTGAAGTAATGCTTCCGATTGGTTTGTTCCTGTCGATTTCCCCGCTACCAACAAATCACGCACCTGCTTGCGATACAATGGATAAGAAACACTCTTTTTTAGACTTTCTTTTATAATGGTGTGCATCATGTCTTTATAATTGCCTTTAGACGTAAAACAAAAAGGAACTTACAGTAGTCAATCAAGAACGATCTAAAAAGAAAAACCTCAGTTATTAAAGACTAGGCTTTCTTTATTTAAATTTATATCCTACTTATTTTAAGCTATTCAGCATGTCAATGGTCATCAAATTCAAATCAAATTTGTGTCTCCATCCCCAATCTTTTCTCGCTTCAGAATCATCAATTACTTGTGGCCAACTATCTGCGATTGCCTGCCTAAAGTCAGTATGATATGTCATTTTAAAATCAGGATAATGCTTTTTAATTTCTTCCGAAATTTCTCTTGGCGTAAAACTCATTCCTGCTAGGTTATAAGAAGTTCTTGTCTTAATAGCTTCTTGATCGGCTTGCATGATTTCAACCGTTGCATTGACAGCATCTTCCATATACATCATTGGCAAACGCGTACCGGCTGATAAAAAACAGTTGTACGCCCCAGCTTCTATGGCTTTAAAATAAATATCTACCGCATAGTCCGTGGTACCTCCACCGGGTTTTGTTTTCCAACTTATAATTCCGGGGTATCTCAAACTTCTTACATCAACACCATATTTTTCGTGATAATAATTACACCAATGTTCTCCTGCAAGTTTAGAAATTCCATAAACCGTGGTAGGTTCCATTACTGTTTTTTGTGGGGTATTAATTTTTGGAGAACTCGGACCAAAAGAAGCAATAGAACTTGGCCAATACACCTGATTAATGTGTTTTTCTTTTGCAAGATCTAGAACTGCCAATAAAGAGGTCATATTTAAATCCCATGCTTTACCAGGAAACTGTTCTGCTGTTGCAGACAGCATTGCCGCCATCAGATATACCTGAGTTACTTCATAACGCTTTACAATCTCAAGAATAGCTTGCTTATCTGTTGCATCCAAAATTTCAAAAGGCCCCGAACTCATCATCTCAGAAGTGCCCTCTCTAATGTCTGATGCCACCACGGCATCACTCCCATAAAGAACTCTTAACCTCTGAGTTAGTTCAGTCCCAATTTGACCACATGCGCCGATAATTAAAATGGATTCGTTCATTTAAGTCTCTTCAATAAATTAATACAACAAAAGTACATAATTTAAGTTTTTTCACTAGACAGAATAACAACAATTATAACAAATTCGAATTGGCTTTTATCAAAATGTAAGAATATATATGTATTTTTATGGACTCATTCAACCACATGAAAAATACGTTTATAATTTTACTATTGATGCTAGTGGCGTCCTGCCAAAAATCAGAGAAAAAAAAAGTCCAACTAAGAAACCGAGCAGAAATAAATAAGCCACAACAACACGCTATTCAAACAACATTAGAACAAAGCACCAAAAAGACTATTGCTGCTTGGAAAGAATATATTACTGTTGAAGATAATTTAAAAAAATTCAGAACTATTTCTGCTAACGAAGCACTGAATAACGCAGTTCAACTGAGAAACAACGTACAGCTCATGAAAGATAGCATTCGGCCTAAAGAGCTTGAAAACCCGTCTTTTAGAACAAGGTTAAACGTTTTAGAAAATGAAGCTTTACGCCTCACAGACATGACACTCATTCCGGCAATCAGTGCAAATGAAATCAACCAGCAAGTCGATAAAATAATGGAAGCCTTTTCTGCAACAAACTCTAAAATTAACACCATATACTCACAACTTCGAGTTGAAAAAGAAATCCAAAGTGAGACAATCAAAATAAGTGGAGCTCAACTCCCAAAGCGCATTGATCAAAAATAATCCTATCGACTTAAATACGCCCAACAAAGAGCATTAACCCCCATTACACTATTTTCCATTCCTCGGAGTGTATTTTTAAGTTACTCGAAAGTAATGCCCTTTGAGGCATGTACTTCTCAAAAAACGCATTAATTTAAGAATCATGGCTTTTGTTTACAACTGCATCAACCGTGCTATAGATGAGCTCAAATTCATACCCCTTTCTCATCAAATAATCCGACAACTTCTTTTTTCTTTTGAACACATTCGCTTCATGAATGAGTCCATTTCTTTTTTCCGTTATTTCAAAAATCGTATCTAAATAAGCAGCCTCGTCAATTTCTCTTAATGCAACTTTTATATTATATGCCGAAATAGCTCTTTGTTTCATTTCACGAACAATTCTCTGCCTACCCCATTTCTTTACCCGAAATTTTCCTCGTGCAAAACTCTTTGAAAAACGTTCTTCATTAAGAAAATCATGCTCTAGTAAATGCAATAATATCTGATTTCTCGCCTCCTCGATAAGCACAAAATCTTTCAATTTAGTTGCCACCTCTTGATGACATCGATCTTGATACACACAGTACCTTTCTAGCTTTCTTTTAATTTCCTCAATAGAAAAATATTTTTTTTCAATCATACATTTCATTGCTAATCCTGAACAAGATTACAACTATAATTCTAAATATTGCAACAATAACATCATATTTAATCATCTGCATAAAACAAGAAAGGCTGAACATTATGCTCAGCCTTTACTCCTGTATGAATAATCAATATTCCTAGGCCATTTTAACTTTCAACCACATTTTAAACTTTGTGATTAGGAAAAATAAAATCGGTACTACAATCAAGGTTAAAAAGGTGGCAATCAATAATCCGTAAATTACCGTCCAAGCCAATGGTCCCCAGAACACAACGTTGTCTCCTCCAAAATAAATATTTGCATTCAATTCACTAGCCAATGTAAAGAAATTAATATTTAGTCCAATTGCCAACGGAATCAACCCTAAAATGGTTGTAATGGCTGTTAATAGTACTGGGCGCAACCTTGCTCTACCCGCCTTCACAATGCTTTCAAAAAGAGATTGTGCGTCTAAATACTCGTCATCAGCCAGACCTAGTGTTACTTTTCTCCTATCGATTAGCAATTGAGCATAGTCTAAAAGTACCACACCGTTATTTACAACAATCCCTGCCAAGGAAATAATCCCCATCATGGTCATCATGATAACGAAAGAAGATCCTGATATGACAATACCTCCAAAGACCCCAATAAAACTCAGTAAGATTGCCAACATGATAATCCCTGGTTTCGAAACAGAATTAAACTGAAATATTAAAATAAAGAAAATCAAAGCTAGCCCGGAGAAAAAAGCACCTACTAAAAAGGCCATTTGCTTATTTTGCTCTTCAATCTGCCCTGTGTAATCTATCTTCACATCTTCGGGCAAGCCCTTAAACGTTTTCATCTCTTTTTGAATTTTACCAACAACAGCGGCTGCATCTGTCTCTCCTGGTGCTAGTGCAGAATATACAGTAACAACTCTCTTTACAGATTTGTGTTTTATGGCGCTAAAACCTGAATTATTTTTTTGTGCAGCAACCGCAGAAATAGGAATCTCTTTGATCCTACCCGAGGCCATATCTCTAAAAATAATATTCTGATTAAATAAGGCACTTTTATTGTATCTATCTTCTTTATTAAAGCGAACATAAATATCATAATCTTCTCCATCCTCTTTATAAATACCTGCTTTATTTCCAAAAATTGAAGTTCGAAGCTGTTGTCCAACCTGACCTACACTGATACCCAATTCACCAGCCTTCTTTCGATCTACCAACACCTGCATACCCGGCTTATCTCTGTTGACATCTATTTTTAGCTCATCAATCCCTGAAATACTCTTGGTATTGATAAAGTCACGCATTCTTTCTGCTGTTAGGATCAACTCTGCATAATCGTCTCCTTCAATCTCAATATTAATTGGCGCCCCAACGGGAGGTCCATTCACATCTTTTTCTACCGAAATCAATACCCCTGGATAAATTCCAACCAATGCTGTCTGTACTTTTCGACGTAAATCTTCACTATCCAAACCTCTTCTATATTTGTATTCCCTCATAGAAGCTGTGATTTTTCCTTTATGTGGCATTTCTGCAGAAGAGCCGCCATCTGTTTGTGGGTTTCCTGCACCTTCGCCCACCTGAGAAACAACACTTTCTACCATAAAATTGTGATCCCCATCCATATAATCTGCGCTGTATAAAACATCAGAAACCTTTACCTCTATAAGTTTTGTTATGGCATTGGTTTTTTCAATATCTGTTCCTTGCGGGTATTCGACATATACAATAATTTGATTCGGTTTGTTATCTGGGAAAAACTCCACTTTTGTTCTTTGTTCACCTAAAGACCATCCAAAAGAAGTAAATGCAGCAAACAACAGCACAAAAGCTCCTATGAGTAAAACATAAGGACTCCAACCAGTTAAAGCAGACCTCAACATTCGTTCATACCAACTTTCTAAACGAGGTAATATTTTGTTTTGAAAGGCATTTGCCCAACCTCTTAAGAACAATCGATATACCCACAGCATGATAGATGTAAAAATCAATAAGGTTCCCAAAGCTCCATAAGAACCTCCAAACAACAAAACAAGAACCCCTAATATAAGCATCACACCTGTGATGATAACAATTCTTTTTGCTGGCATGTTTTTATCTTCTACACTCATAAATTGAGACACCAATACAGAGTTAAAGAAAATTGCCACAAACAAAGACGAACCAAGCACTGTTGATAGCGTTATCGGCAACAAGACCATAAAGTCCCCCATAATTCCTGGCCATAAGCCTAATGGAATAAATGCAGCAACTGTGGTTGCCGTAGAAATGATAATAGGAAATGCGATTTCTCCAATTCCTTTCTTAGCAGCTTCTACTCTACCCATACCTTCCTCGTCCATTAAACGATATACGTTTTCCACCACAACAATACCATTATCTACAAGCATTCCAAGTCCCATAATTAATCCAAAAAGGATCATGGTATTCATTGTATATCCTAATAAATTCAGAATCATCAACGACATAAACATAGACATAGGAATTGCAAACCCAACAAAAACAGCATTCTTAAAACCTAAGAAAAACATCAAAACAGTCACAACTAAAATGACTCCAAATATGATATTGTTTACCAAATCATCTACCTGACCAATGGTTTTAGATGACTGATCATTTGTAATTGTGATTTTTAAATCTTTCGGAAAACGATTCGCAATTGCATCGGCTACAATACCTCGAATCTGCTCTGCGGCAGCAACCATATTTTTACCTACACGCTTCTTCACATCGAGCATAACAACATCTGCCCCCTTCTCTCTAGCATAGGTAGTCTTATCTTTATCTTTAAAAGAAATTACGGCAATGTCTTTTAGGTAAATAGGGTTGTTAAATTCAGATTTTACTACAAAATTTCCCAACTCCTTTGGTGTGGCAATTTCACCTATAATTCTAATGGTACGCCTTTGTCCACTGGTAATGTAGTTTCCCGCAGACATGGTCATGTTTCCATTGGCAATAGCATTTGTAATGTCATAAAAACTCACCTTTGCAGCCATCATTTTATAAATATCTACAGCCACCTCTACCTCTTTATCTTGGGCACCACGAATATCTACCTTCTTAATCTCAGGTAAATCTTCTATTTCATCTTGTAAATACTCACCAAACTCCTTTAATTTATAAACTGGGTAATCACCGGAAATATTAATATTTAAAATAGGCATTTCTTCAGACATGCTCAATTCAAAAACATTCGGCTCTATTTTAGCACCATTAAAAGTAGGCCAATCTTCACTAGAGGTTTCTGTTGCAATTTCATCCTTTACCTTCTGCTTTGCACGATCGACAGAAATACCCTCATCAAACTCCACAATAATCATCGCATAATCTGCTTGAGAGGTAGAGGTTACCTCCACCACGTTGCTTACTGTTTTAAGTTTGTCTTCTAATGGGTCTGTAATTAATTTCTCTATATCTTCTGCTGTGTTTCCAGGAAACACGGTACTTATATATATTTTCGTTTCCTTTACCTCTGGAAAATTTTCTCGAGCCATCCCTAGATACGCAGAAATACCATAGAAAAACAATAGGGCCATCACTACATAGATGGTTGTTTTATTGTTAATTGCCCAAGATGATAATTTAAATTCTTTATCTACTTGCTTTTTTTGATTTGACATGTTTAGATAAGTTTATTTATTAATAACTCTTACTGTTTGCCCATTATTTACACTACGAGCCCCTTCTTGTATTACCTCTGTCCCTGCAGGTAAATTTGCCAACACCTCAATAACATCTCCTTGCGTTTTTCCTGTTTTTATAACTACTCGGGTTGCAATGGCCTCGTCATTTTCTTTCTTATTTTTGACTACATACACAAACTGTTCTCCTTTTGAATTTTCAGAGATAATACTCTGAGGAATCAAAATTGCTTTGCTATTTGTATAATCATTAATTTGAAGTTTCGCTGTTAAATTTGGCTTGATTACTCCATCGCTATTAGAAACTGGTATTTCTATTTTAAAAGTTCTATTGCTCGGGTTGATAAAGTTAGCAACTTGTTGTACACTGCTATTTACATGCAATCCCAACACAGGAAACTCAACTTTAACTTCTTTATTTTTGGTAACGTTGGAAACATACCTTTCCGGAACCTCGGTGGTAACATACATATTCGATAAGTTCACAATTCTAAAAATCTCTGATCCCTGTCCGGGAGCAATTACAGTTCCCGGTTCTTTAAACACCTCATCAACGATACCATCAAACGGAGCTAACAGCATTGTTTTTTCTAACTGCATTTTTAATTGCGCTACGGCTTTTGTTTGCGACTCATATTGTGCTTTAGATTGCAGGTATTGCATTTCTGAACCAATCTTTTGATTCCACAATCTTTTTTGACGTTCAAAAGTAGTTCTTCCTAGTTCTGTTTGTGTTTCTAATTGAGCTAATTGCTCACTTAAACCTCCGTCTTTAATAGTTCCTAGAACATCTCCCTTGCGCACACGTTGACCTTCTTTCACTACAATCTGGGCCAATACACCTGGCATTTCAGGGTATACTAAGATATTTTGCTTGGTCTCTACATTTCCTTGCAGTTCCAAGAAATGTGTAAACACAGACTCTTCTGCCATAAATGTGGTAATTAAAGGAACCTTCTTATTCGTATCTAATGCATCTAACTTATCATTCAACATTTTCAGTTGATCTAACAACGCTTGTTCCTTCGCTTCAATTTCTGCTTTTTTCGATTTAATTTGAACGATATCATTCGTTGCTATAATCTCTTCTAAAGAAGCGGCCTTTTTATCTCCACAAGAGACACATAATAATGACAGTGCTAATAGTGTATAAATTTTTCTCATGCCTAGGTTTATTTTAATGGGATGTTTAATGCGTTTTCCAATGCTGCTTTTTTAGCAATGACATCGAGCATTGATTGAATATAGTTTTGTTGTTGGGTATATAATTGATTTTGAGCCTGCGATAATTCGAAGCTAGAAGAAACTCCTTCAAAAAATTTTACTTGTTGTTTTTTTTCAATTCGCTCAGCCAATCTTAGGTTCTGCTTGGAAGCATCGTATTGCTCAATGCTAAACTGATAATCACTCTTTGCTTTGGCTACACCTAAATTGAGTTTCTCTTTAATTTTTACTAATTGAATATCAGAATTCTCTAATGCTATTCTCGCCTGCTGAGTTTTTGATCTCCTCTGAAAACTACTAAAAATGGGCACGTTTAAGGTCAGGCCAAGCATTGAGGAGTCGAACCACCTCTGACTGCGTTGAAAAAAGTCAAAAGAATTCGCATTTCCTGCGTAACCAAAATTAACAAATGCGCTCAAAGAAGGCAATGCTTTACTCCTTTCTAACTGCATTAAAAGTCTTTTCCCTTCTCGATCGTTCTCTGCAATTTTAAAATCGATATGATTGTCCAAATTGAAACTTTCTGACAACAAGGATAACTTCATGTTTTTTTGAATTAACATCTCTAAATCATCTGTCAACTCGAGCGTTTCATTGATAGGATTCCCCATAGATAGATTCAGCATTTTATAGCCAATCAACCTTAATCTTTCCGTTTTACTTAACTGACTCTTCACATTCGACAAGGTAATTTGTAGCTGTTCTACGTCCTCTTCTTCATTAAATCCATTTTCATAAATCTTTTGAACATCTGCCAAATTTTTCTCCAACACCTTTAAATTGCGCTTAAGAATAAGAACACTTCTCTCAGCAACCAAGACATTTCCATACGCATTGATTACAGCTTCTCTCACAGAAAGTGCTGTTTTTTCTTTTGCTTGCTCAGAAATCTTCAAATATGTTTTTGCCGATTGAAGCCCCACCAAATAAGAGCCATCAAAAATCAATTGATTCAAAGTTACTGCAGCATTTAATGTTTGCTTGGTTCCAAATGCTACCGGAATAAAGGTGCCTGGATCGCCTCCTGCCAACTCTCCTGGAAGCAAAGAAAGTTGTTGTTTTAACCAATTCCTGTAGTCTACTTGACCACTAATCTGAGGCAAGCCAATAGTGGTTGTTTCCCATTTTTTTTGCTTTGCTGCTACAATTGCATTTGCCGCAGTTTTTGCATCATAACTATTTTTAATAGCATAAGCAATAGCCTCCTCTAAAGAAAAACTCTTTCTAGTTTCTTGTGAAAAAGAAAAGCCTACAAAGAAAAGACTCATTAGCACTAATATTTTCTCTCGCATTCTATTTTTATTGTTTATTTAAAATTATTGTATTCATCGTTTGTATTCCTTTTTCTGTACAAATTCCTCTGAGATGGTATTCCAAAAAACACTCCATCAGCGCTTTTTTAGGAAATAGTCGCACAGGAAACATGTCAATATCTTTGGTTCCATTTATTCCTGTAAAATAAATTCGAGACACAAAACCAATATCTATAGTACCTCTGTAAAACCCTGACTTAATACCCTTATTCAAATTCTCCGCTACGCAAAGATTCATAATTTCAAATTGCTTCTTCTTTAGAGTAGCATATAACTTGGGGTAATACTTCTGCAATTGATACTGAGGAGAAGATTTTTCATCTTTCAAATGGGTCATCACAAATGCCTTAATCTCGTACATCTCTTGAATAGGATTGTGATTTAAAGAACAAATCGTATCGATCCCTTCACTAATGTGGTCAAAAATAGACAAGGTTACTTTTTCTACCAGGTCTGTTTTATTTTTAAAATGGGTATAAATCGTTTTTTTTGATACGCCCATCTCATTGGCAATATCATCCATAGTAACACTCTTAAAACCAAGATTCAAAAATAAATCACTTGCCTTATGTAAAATTTTATCTTTCATACTGTAGCACAAATATACGCATGGAAACTTAAGAAACATTAAAAGTTTCCTTAGTTTTAACAAAAAATTAATATTGCTACGTTCGCTATAAAATCTTTAGTACTTTTGTAAGCTCAAATTTTCAACTGTGGACATAGCTATTTTTCAAGAAGCGTTTTTTAATTACAAATCATTGCAACACCTCAATCGAGAGCCAGAAAACCTATACAAACCTATCACATATATTTTAGGTTTGGGAGGAAAAAAAATTAGACCTGTACTCACATTAATGGCAGCAAGCCTCTTTTCTAAAGACTTTCAAAAAGCTTTGCCAGCGGCATATGCTGTAGAAATGTTTCATAATTTTACGTTGGTACATGACGACATTATGGACGACGCACCTCTCAGAAGAGGACAAAAAACTGTGCACGAAAAATGGGACCTCAATACAGGAATCTTATCGGGAGACGCCATGCTAATACTGGCCTATCAGTACTTTGAAAACTATACTGCAGAAACCTTTCAAAAACTTGCAAAACTATTTAGCAAAACCGCACTAGAAGTTTGTGATGGACAGCAGCTAGATGTTGATTTTGAAACTAGAAATGATGTCACAATCAATGAGTATATAGAGATGATCTCATTAAAAACCTCTGTTTTGATTGGAGCTGCTTTACAAATGGGAGCCATTGTTGCAGAAGCAAATACATCAGATGCACAAAAGCTGTATGATTTTGGATTAAACCTTGGAATAGCCTTTCAATTGCAGGATGATTATTTAGACACCTACGGAAATCCAGCTACTTTTGGAAAACAAGTTGGCGGAGATATCATAGAAAATAAAAAAACCTACTTATTTTTAAAAGCCTTAGAACTAGCAACACCGGACGATAAAAAAATTCTAACTGGGCTATTTGAGAGGAAATTAGAAAAAAATGAAGAGAAAATTCAACAAACAAAACTAATTTTCAATACATACAACATCCCTCATCAAATCAAAACTCAAATCAAAAATTACAGTCAAAAAGCTTTTGACACATTATCCGACATCAACATCTCTGACGAATCAAAGAAGGGCTTGATTCACTTCGGAGAAGGATTAATGACCAGAAATGTTTAAATTTGTGAAATATTATCAAGCAATATGTTTGGTGTAAATTAAAAAAAGTTTAGTTTTGCCAAACTAAAAATGGACCCATAGCTCAGTTGGTTAGAGCATCTGACTCATAATCAGAGGGTCCCAGGTTCGAGCCCTGGTGGGTCCACTAATTTTTCCGAGATTAAGAAGCGATTTCTAGCGCTTCACTTCATCACAAACTGCACAACAAACATTATTTTAGCCAAAAACAAGGACACACAGAACAGTGAGACCAAGAAAAATAATGATCCAGATCATTCCTTTTTACACTTCTTTATCAATGACCTCTATGTAGAAGTTCATTAAACAAGGTTTAAAAAAATTACATTCGTAAGGATTGTATTTTACTTACATACTTTCCAATTACATCAAATTCTAAATTCACAACACTCCCAATAGTCAACTGATTAAATGTCGTATGCGCCAATGTAAAAGGAATTATTGCCACACTAAACCTATTTTTTTCTGAATTCACAACAGTCAAACTTACACCATTGACCGTTATTGATCCTTTTTCTATCGTAATATTGTTCATTTTCGAGCCATATTCAAAAGTAAACACAGTACTTCCATCTTCCTCCACAATACCTACACAGGTTCCTGTTTCATCTACATGACCTTGAACAATATGCCCATCTAGCCGATCACCCAATTTCATCCCTCGCTCTAAATTAACAACATCTCCTATTGTTAAAGCTCCAATGGCAGATTTCACAAGGGTCTCTTTAATTGCAGTTACTTTATAATTAGCACCCTCAATATCCACAACAGTCAAACAAACTCCGTTGTGCGCAACACTTTGATCTATTTTTAATTCGTCTGTAAAATCGGAAGAAACTATGAAATGGAGGTTCTCTTTTTCCTTAACAATATCTTCAATTCTACCCAATCCCTCAATTATTCCTGTAAACATTAGTTCTAAATTTTAATTCGCTATTTTTGCAGCAATCAAAATTAATACTATTGTACCATAAATTATGGAAAAATCTAAAAAAATCGTTGTTGGAATTTCAATTGGAGATACGAACGGAATTGGAATTGAAGTCATTTTAAAAACTTTTCAAGACAAGAGGATGTTAGATTTTTGTACACCTGTACTTTTTGGATCCACAAAAGCCATCTCTTTTCATAAAAAAAATCTAAGCATAGAAATTCCATTACATGCTATTAATTCTGTGGAGCAGTTGCAGCACAATAAGATAAATATTTTAAATATTTGGAAAGAACAAACACCTATAAAAATAGGATCTCCAACAGAAGCATCAGGTACATGTGCATTTCAATCACTTGAAGCTGCCACCAAACACCTGAAGGAAGATACAATTGATGTATTATTAACAGCGCCCATTAACAAAGAAAATATACAATCAGACACCTTCAGTTTTCCTGGTCATACAGAATACCTCGAAAGTCAACTGGAAGGAGAAAGCTTAATGATTTTAATGTCTGACACATTGCGCGTTGGTTTAATTACTGGGCACATTCCTATTTCTAAAGTTCCTGAAAATATACATCCTGAATTAATTCATAAAAAAGTAAACATCCTACACAGGTCACTTCAGCAAGATTTTGGTATTAACAAACCAAAAATCGCAATTTTAGGCTTAAATCCTCATTGTGGCGACAAAGGGGTTATTGGAACAGAAGATGACCAAATTATTCGGCCAACCATCAAAGAGATCCAAGAAACTGGAAAAATTGTTTATGGACCCTATGCAGCAGATGGATTCTTTGGCTCTGATACCTATAAACAATTTGATGGCATTCTAGCAATGTATCACGATCAAGGCCTTGCCCCCTTCAAAGCACTCTCTTTTGGAAACGGTGTAAACTTTACGGCTGGCTTGTGTAAAGTACGAACCTCTCCTGACCATGGCACTGCCTTTGAGATTGCGGGAAAGAACCAAGCCAACCCCACTTCTTTCAAGGAAGCCCTATTTGCCGCTCTAGAAATTTATACAAAACGAGAAGAATACAAAAAGTTAACACATAATGTGCTTGGTGCTAAATAAATAGATTAAATTTCTTTTTTAAATATTGTATAAAAAATAAAAGTATTTTTTATATCTTTGCCCGCTCAAATTGATTTTGTAGATGAAAGACTTAAAACAATTTAATATTCCTTTTGTAGGACTAAAAAAAGAAAGTCATTTATTTGAGTATCAAATTGACAACACGTTCTTTGAAGCTTATAACTTTGATGAGTATTTTGATGCAAACATTCACATTGCACTCACCTTTAGCAAAAAAAGTACCATGTTACTTTTAACATTTGCAGCAAAAGGAACCGTAAACATCACCTGTGATGTTAGTGGAGAGCAGTTTGATCAAGAAATACACACTGATTTATCTCTAATCGTAAAGTTTGGAGATGAATACAATGACGACAATGAAGAAATATTAATTCTTCCCCACGCTGCGTTTCAAATAAATGTTGCACAGTACATTTATGAAATGATTGTATTGGGTGTGCCATCAAAACGAGTGCATCCAAAAGTATTAGATGGAACACTCAAATCAGAAGCGCTTGAACGATTGAATAAATTAAAAGTAACAACAGAAAAGACTACAGAAGATGTAGACCCTAGATGGGATAAATTAAAAGGTTTAATAACAGAAAAAAAGACATAAAATGGCACATCCAAAGAGAAAAATATCGAAAACTAGAAGAGATAAAAGAAGAACTCATTACAAAGCTAGTGTTCCTCAAATTGCCGTAGACCCAACCACTGGAGAAGCTCACTTATACCACAGAGCACACTGGCATGAGGGGAAATTATACTACCGAGGACAAGTAGTATTAGAGTCTGCAGCAGCAGAGGCTTAATATTTCTCAAAAACAAAAAAAACTCTCAAAATTGAGAGTTTTTTTTGTTTTTCGGGTAAAAACTATCGTTTCTCATTGTTTTTACCTAAAATTGTGAAATAAATTTCATTTCTTTGACTACAAGTTTCTTTAAAACATAAAGAAGCTCCTTTCAATAAAAAGGTACTATTATGACAAAAACAACTGCAGCTATCACAGCAGTAGGGAAATACGTCCCAGACTACATTCTAACTAATAAAGAGTTAGAAACAATGGTAGATACGAATGATGAATGGATCACATCAAGAACCGGGATAAAAGAAAGAAGAATACTGAAAGGAGAGGGCAAGGGAACTTCTTTTATGGCCATTAAGGCAGCGGAGAATTTACTTGAAAAATCTAAAAAAGACCCAAAAGAGATAGATTTAGTGATTGTAGCAACTGCTACACCCGATTTACCCGTTGCATCTACTGCTGCATATGTAGCTACAAAAATTGGAGCTACAAATGCTTTTTCATTTGATCTTCAAGCAGCTTGTTCTAGTTTTCTTTACGGAATGTCTGCAGCATCTAGCTATATCGCCTCTGGAAAATATAAAAATGTTTTACTCATTGGCTCAGATAAAATGTCTTCAATTATAGACTATACCGACAGAGCTACATGTATAATTTTTGGTGATGGTGCTGGCGCAGTGCTATTTGAACCTAACGAGGAAGGATTTGGACTTCAAGACGAATACCTGAGAAGTGACGGTAACGGACGCGAGTTTTTAAAAATAGAAGCTGGGGGATCTATCTTACCCACCTCTGAAGAAACGTTAAAAAACAAACAACATACAGTGCACCAAGAAGGTAGAACTGTATTTAAATTTGCTGTTTCTAATATGGCAGATGTCGCAGAAAAAATGCTTACTAGAAATAATCTTACCAAAGAAGACATACAATGGTTAGCTCCGCATCAAGCAAATAATAGAATCATTGAAGCCACAGCAAAAAGAGTTGGACTAGCAAGTGATAAAGTAATGGTAAACATCCATAAATATGGAAATACAACATCAGGAACTCTGCCGCTGCTACTCGCAGACTACGAAGACCAAATAAAAAAAGGAGACAATATTATTTTTGCCGCTTTTGGTGGAGGTTTCACATGGGGAGCTATCTACTTAAAGTGGGCTTATAACTCATAAAAATCAAACAACTAAAAACTAAGAATATGGATATTAAAGAAATTCAAAATCTTATTAAATTTGTAGCAAAATCTGGTGCAAGCGAGGTAAAGCTAGAAATGGAAGATGTAAAAATCACCATTAAAACTGGTGCTTCAAAAACTGAAACTACAATCGTGCAGGCCAATCCAATGGTTGGCGTACCACAAATGCAAGCTCCTGCAGCTCCTGTTCAAGCAGAAGCTCCTGCAGCACCAAAAGCACCTTCAACCCCAAATGAAGACGAAAATTCAAAATTTATCACTGTAAATTCTCCAATCATCGGAACCTTTTACAGAAAACCAGCTCCAGACAAACCAAACTTCGCAGAAGTAGGTCAATCAATTAAAGTTGGAGATACCGTTTGTGTAATTGAAGCAATGAAATTATTCAACGAAATTGAATCTGAAGTTTCAGGAAAAATTGTGAAAGTATTGGTTGACGACTCTTCCCCCGTTGAATTTGACCAACCATTGTTCTTAGTAGATCCATCATAACTTTGCCCCAATTGCGACACAACAAAGATGTGTTGTCTGCAATTGAGCACAACGAATTTTATAAGGTATGTTTAAAAAAATATTAATTGCCAATAGAGGTGAAATTGCACTGCGTGTAATCAGAACCTGTAAAGAGATGGGTATTAAAACGGTTGCTGTATATTCAACAGCTGATGCTGAAAGCTTGCATGTAAAGTTTGCAGATGAAGCAGTTTGTATTGGTCCACCTCCAAGTAATGAATCTTACTTAAAAATGTCAAATATTATTGCTGCTGCAGAGATCACCAATGCAGATGCAATTCACCCTGGTTATGGGTTTCTATCTGAAAACGCCAAGTTTTCAAACCTCTGTCATGAACACGGTGTCAAATTTATCGGAGCTACTGGTGACATGATTGATAAAATGGGAGACAAAGCCTCAGCAAAAGCAACAATGATTGCTGCCGGAGTTCCATGTATTCCAGGTTCTGAAGGAATTATTCCTAGCTTTAAAGAATGTCAAAAATTAGCAGAAGAAGCAGGATATCCTGTAATGCTGAAAGCTACAGCCGGTGGTGGTGGTAAAGGAATGCGTGCCGTTTGGAAAAAAGAAAATTTAAAAGACGCTTGGGACTCTGCTAGACAAGAAGCAAAAGCTGCTTTTGGAAATGACGGAATGTACTTAGAAAAACTGATTGAAGAACCAAGACATATTGAAATTCAAATTGTTGGTGATTCATATGGAAAAGCCTGTCATCTATCAGAAAGAGATTGCTCTGTTCAAAGACGTCATCAAAAACTCACAGAAGAAACACCTTCTCCGTTTATGACTGATGAACTCAGGAAAGCAATGGGAGAAGCTGCTGTCAAAGCCTCAGAATTCATTAAATATGAAGGCGCTGGTACCGTTGAATTTTTAGTAGACAAACACCGTAATTTTTACTTTATGGAGATGAATACCAGAATTCAAGTAGAGCACCCTATTACCGAAGAAGTTATTGACTATGACCTGATTAGAGAACAAATTTTAGTAGCTGCAGGAGTTCCTGTATCTGGTAAAAACTATTTCCCTCAAATGCATTCAATTGAATGCAGAATCAATGCAGAAGATCCGAATAACAACTTTAGACCAGCCCCAGGAAAAATCACAACATTCCATGCCCCAGGAGGTCATGGTGTGCGAATAGATACACATGTATATGCAGGGTACTCTATTCCACCAAACTACGACTCTATGATTGCTAAATTAATCACAACTGCGCAATCAAGAGAAGAAGCAATTAACAAAATGAAGAGAGCCTTAGACGAATTTGTTATTGAAGGCATCAAAACAACGATCCCTTTTCATAGACAATTAATGGATCATCCTGATTATATTTCAGGAAATTACACCACAAAGTTTATGGAAGACTTTGAAATGAAAGGATAAGACTTTAGAGTCGTTTCATGAAAACAGAAAACAGAGATACAATGATGTATCTCTGTTTTTTTTTGCGTAAAAAAATATAAGCAATGTTAAAACACAATTACTAAAGAGAAACAATACTAGTATTGGAATCGCACTATATCATAAAAAAATTATCAGTTTTTTAAGTGTATTTAATACATTTATTATATATTCGCAAGGTAACCCTTTTGAAATTATGCGACTACTAAAATATTTTATCGGCTTCGTTGTTCTCATTGCAATCACAACTGCTGTTATACATAAAAACAAGTCAAAAACGCCTCCCAATGTCATCATCATCCTAACAGATGACCAAGGTTATAAAGACGTAGGATTTAATGGAAGTAAAGACATCAAAACACCGCATATTGATCGAATTGCTAAAAACGGAGTAGTTTTTTCCAACGGATATGTTAGCTATGCTGTTTGCGGTCCGAGCAGAGCTGGACTCATTACAGGCAGGTATCAAGATCGTTTTGGTTTTAGCAGAAATCCATTGTTTGCTCCAAAAGACAGCACTCAAGGACTACCAGTATCAGAAGAGAATTTAGCAGAAGCATTGAAAAGAGGAGGGTACACTTCTATGGCTATTGGAAAATGGCATCTTGGAGCACATCCTACTTTAAGACCATTGCAACGAGGTTTTGACCAATTCTTTGGCTTTCTCACAGGAGGTCATAAGTATTTTCCTAAAAATTGGACAAAACAAGATATTTCAGAGGTCACCGCACAATGGGATGCATACAACACAAAACTACTCAAAAACAACAAGCGCGTCGAAGAAACCGAATATTTAACAGATGCCTTATCTAGAGAAGCTGTTACCTTCATAAAAGAAAACAACACAAAGCCTTTCTTCTTATATTTAGCCTACAACGCCCCCCACACTCCATTGCAAGCAACAGAGAAATACCTAGCCAGAAATACGCATATTAAAGACAAAAAAAGAAGAACTTATGCCGCGATGATCAGTGCAGTAGACGATGGTGTTGGATCGGTATTAGATGAGCTTAAAAAACAGAACATCAACGACAATACAATTGTCTTTTTTCTTTCAGACAATGGCGGGCCTGAAACAAAAAACGGCTCTAACAACGGACCTTTAAGAGACGGTAAGGGATCCATGCATGAAGGCGGCATTCGTGTGCCGTTTGCTGTGCAATGGCCCGGGGTCATTCCGGCAGGCAACATCTATGAGAACCCCGTAATTTCTCTTGATATTTTTGCAACTGCAATCGCACAAACTAGCATTACACCTAAAAACTCTTTGGATGGGAAAGACCTGATCAAACACCTCACAAACCCAAATCTTCCCGGACCACACCAAACACTCTTTTGGAGAAATTATGACAAAAGAACCTTTGCTATTCGAAAAAACAACTACAAATATGTCCAAGATGGAACTGATACAAAAGGGCTCTATAACCTCTCGAGTGACATGGGTGAGCAATTCGCATTGGACGCAGATAGTATCACTAAGAACTTGCTCGAGACTCATCGAAACTGGAATGATGAAAACCGCCTACCTTCTTTCCTCGGCTTAAGACAAAATAGAGCATATAATAAAAAGCACCCTCAGCGATATCATAATGTGGAAAAATATTAAGCCAAATCGCATATTCCTATATGGCACACCCGTCGTACTTTTTTTACTGCTGGGCTGTGACTTCTTTTCTCAGAGGGAACCTCAACGTGTCTTTTATATTGATAGTGCGTTTGGAGACAACACAAACAAGGGCACTTCTAAAGATAAAGCATGGAAGTCTTTTGCTCCTATAAAAGACATACAACTTAATACGGGTGTTGAGATTTCACTAGCCAACGGCTCCATATTTTCAGAAGCATTGGTACTACAAAATATCGATGCCAAAGCTAACAAACCACTCATTATTTCAAGCTACAACAAGTCAAGTACTCCCAATTCAGAAAAACCCTTTATTCACGTAATGAACAAATCTGAGGCCTTACGAATTGAAAACTGTAGTAATATAATTGTTCGAAACATTAGGCTCTCTGCACAAAAAAAAGTAAAACTGCCTCTTGAAAAGGAAAAGAACAAAATGCGTTGTGGAGTATTAATAACAGTCTCGAAACCTGGAATTTATTCAGGAATCACATTGGATCATCTCGACATACAAAATGTGTTCATGAAAGAACCAGGGTTTACAAGACATCCCAATGAGGTAAAAACAGCCAACGGAAAACAAACATACGGTTGGGGTATACGTGTAATCAACAAACAGAAAAAAGCCGTTTTAAAAAATATCAACATTCAGAATTCACATATTCAAAACATTGGTCATACAGGTATAAAACTGACTGCATCTAAACCTCATGCAGAGCAGTATTTCCTTCAACAAATTAACATTAGTAACAATACAATCGTAGGCACTGGAGGACCAGGAATCCAGATGGGCGGAGTACAACATGTGCACGTTTCACAAAACAAAGTAGACCAATCTGGAAGCAATGACGACAGTAGAAAATGGGGTCGAGGAAGTGGGCTTTGGACCTGGTCGTCTGAAAATGTACTGATTGAACACAATCGTTTTACCAATGCCAATGGGCCAGGAGACTCTGCAGGAGCTCATATCGATTTTAATTGCAAGCATATTATTCTTCAATACAACTTTAGTGCTAACAATGCTGGTGGCTTTTGTGAAATTTTAGGAAACAATTACAATTGCGCTTATCGCTACAACATTAGTGTAAATGACGGCTTTCGAATAAAAGGAAGAAACAATGCATTTCAAGAAGGTAAATTATTTTGGTTAAGTGGCTATACAGGGAAAAATCCAAGAACAGGACCTTTCAATAGCTATTTCTATAACAACACCATGTATGTAGACGCATCAATCAATACTAAAATAGCTATTGACAAAGGCGCAAAAGGCGTGCTCATAGCGAATAACATTTTTCATATTAAAGGAAAAAGTCAACTTGTAAAAGGAGACCAATATACTCCAGAAAAGGCAAGCAACAGCACTGTTCAAAACATGCTCTTTACAAACAATCTATTCTTCCATGACTCATCATGGCCTATAGAGTTAGTAAAATCTGAAAATTTGTTTATGGGAGATCCTGAATTTATCAAAGAGCAAGGAGTACTTAGTATTCACTATACTCCACAGAAAAAATCACTAGTCAAAAATAAAGGAATCCTCATTCCGAAACTACCAAATGACAGCATTGGACTATTAGAAGGGATGCATCCAAAAAAAGATATATTAGGAAATAACATCGATGGACTTCCTGATTTGGGTGCCATTGAAATCACAAATTAATTATGCGTATTATGAAATTTAAACACCTCATCTTAGTAACAATTTTCATCTCTATAGCTCCGCTAGTGCAGGCTCAAAAAACAGTTGAATGGGAAGACCCTAATGTATTCGCGATCAATACCGAACCCACACACGCAACCTTTCATCATTTCAACCAGCAAAAACTAACCACGAGTAAAGATGATTTGAGTAATTACAAAACCCTCAATGGCACCTGGAACTTTCATTGGTCTGCTAAACCTGCTGACCGACCTAAGGAATTTTACAAAACGACCTATGATGTATCAAAGTGGGATCCAATACAAGTACCTGCCAATTGGCAAATGAAAGGCTATGGGTATCCTATTTATACCAACATCCCCTATCCCTTCCCTAAAAATGCACCCTTTATACCCCATAACAACAACCCTGTTGGAAGCTATAAAAGAAGCTTCACGTTACCAAAAGATTGGAATGGAAAACAAGTGTTTGTACATTTCGGAGCGGTAAAATCTGCTTTCTATCTATGGGTAAATGGAAAAAAAGTAGGATACAGTGAAGGATCAAAAACTCCCGTAGAGTTTGACCTAACCTCCTATGTATCTTCAGGAGAAAACCAAATAGCATTGGAAGTATACCGCTGGTCTGTAGGCTCCTATTTGGAAGATCAAGACTTCTGGAGATTGAGTGGGATTGAGAGAGACGTATATCTGTACGCAACAGAAAAGATACGTCTATACAATGTACATGCAACACCAACACTGGAAAAAGAAAACTATAAAAAAGGAATCCTCAACCTCGATATTCTGTTAAAAAATCATCTCCAAACAGAGGCTAATATGCAGGTAGAAGTAAGACTATTAGATCATCAGAAAGAGCTATTCACCAAACAACAAAAAGTGAGCATTACTTCGGGAAAACTGAGTACTATTACTGTGAATTCAGAGCAATTAGAAATTCAACCATGGTCCGCAGAAATACCTCAACTGTATGATCTTGAAATTAATCTTAAGGATCAACAAGGCAAACAAGTAGACGCTACCAAAATAGCTATTGGATTCAGAACAAGTGACATTGTAAATGGACAATTACTCGTTAATGGAAAAGCTATTTTAATTAAAGGAGTTAATAGGCATGAGCACGATCCGATCGAAGGCCATGTGGTGACCAAAGAAAGCATGCTTGCCGACATCAAAGACTTCAAGAAATACAACATTAATGCAGTAAGAACGGCACACTATCCTAATGATCCTTTGTGGTATGAACTCTGTGATCAATACGGAATCTATGTCATGGATGAAGCCAATATTGAAAGCCATGGATATGGATATATAAAAGATGAAACGCTTGCTCAAAATCCAGCCTATGCAGGAATGCATATGGATCGAATCCAACGAATGGTTCGAAGAGACATCAATCACCCATCCATCATATCATGGTCTATGGCTAATGAGTCAGGAAATGGAGATAACTTCTTGTTTCCATACGAGTGGATTAAAAAATACGACCCATCTAGACCTGTCTTTTTAGAACGTGGAGGAAGACCCGGTAAAGGAGACTATCAGCCGAGAACAACGGATATTGTTGGGTGGATGTATAACAAAACGCACACCATTGAAAAATGGCACTTAAACAAAGATGCAAAACTAAGTGCAGAAAAGAAAAGACCTTTTATCTGGGCAGAATACGGACATGCAATGAGCAACAGTAATGGAAACATGTCTGACAACTGGGAATGGGTACGAAAAAACCGACAAGTTCAAGGAGGTTTCATTTGGGACTGGATGGACCAAGGTCTACTTAAAACCACTCCTGATGGCAAAAAATATTACGGATATGGAGGAGATTTCGAACCAGAAGGTATTTACAATGACAACAACTTTTGCGCCAATGGACTTATCGGATCAGACCGAGAACCACATCCGGGTATTTTTGAGGTAAAAAAAGCATATCAATCCTTACTTTTTGAACAAAAAAACAGGACTGATTACACTATTTTTAATGAACATTTTTTCAAAACGACCAAAGGATATAAAATCAGTTATCAAGTACTCGAAAATGGTGTAATAATTGAACAAAAAAATATTGACATTGCCGCCATAAAACCTCAAGAAAAAAGCGCATTTACAGTCAATTATACATCAACTTTAGCACCAACAAAAGAGTATTTTATAAACTTTATTGTACACATAGATCAAAACACTCCAATGATGGAATTGGGTCAAGTAATTGCAAGCGATCAATTCTTGCTACAAGCACCTTCCAAAGAAACGAAGACAGTAATAAGTCAAAAATTAAAAGTAAAACACAAAAAAGGATATACTGTTTCTGGCGAAGGATTTACATATTGTTTTGAAAAGAAAGGTCTTGGACTAACCTCTGTCAAATGGGACGGAAAGGAAATGTTACTAGAGCCTCTAGAAATGAGTTTCTGGCGTGCACCCATTGACAATGATTTTGGCGCATTTAAAGTAGACAAAAGAGCAAAAGACAAAGCATATTTTAACTGGAGAAACGCAGGAAAGAATGCGATCGTTAAAGAGATGACTGTAACAACCAAAAGAAAAAATAAAGCGACTTTTAGCATCAGCTATACATTTTTTCACCCAGATATTGATGCCTTCAACAGCGTTACATATACCGTAAATGGTCTCGGAGAAATTCATGTGAATAGTCAATTTCAACCGACCGAATCATCCAAGCTAGAATACATGCCTAGATATGGAATTCGACTAGCAATTGATAAAAATTTAGATACCGTAAACTACTACGGAAGCGGTCCATTTGAGAACTACGAAGATCGAAATACTGCTGCTCTTATAGGAGCATATTCAGCAAAGGTTGCCGATTTCTATGTACCATATATTCGCCCTCAAGAAAACGGATATAGAACTCAAGTAAGAACCGTCTCTTTTGGAGATAAATCTGGAATCACTTTTACCGCAGATAGAGAAATTTCATTCGCTGCACATCACAATCCTTTAGAGGATTTTGACCCTGGAAATGTAAAAGCACAGAGACATACCAGCGATATTCAACCGAAGGATGGAATATGGTTGCACATTGATTACAAGCAAACCGGTGTTGGAGGAGACAACAGCTGGGACAAAGCAGGATTAGCGCATCAAAAATATCGCATCAAACCGAAGAACTGTTCTTTTGGTTTTACCATCAGTAGAAAATAAGGTATTTCCAATGCATTATACAATTCGTTTCGTCATTGGTTGTTCTCTCATTATCTTTGCATTTTCGGGATGTGAAAATAGCGACAAAGAAAAAACACAGCCACCAAATATACTGCTAATCATGGCAGATGATTTGGGGTGGGGTGATGTTGGTTATAATGGACAATCAAAGATTCAAACCCCCGTCATTGATCAATTGGCCTCTGACGGGATGATTTTTCATCAAATGTATGCAGGAAGTAGCGTGTGCGGCCCCTCTCGAGCAAGTCTCATCACAGGAAAACACACCGGGCATGGAACTGTTCGAGGAAATCCGAAATGGACTTTAAGTGGAAAACCCGTTGACATCGATGCTTCCGAAGAAACCATTGCAGAAACACTAAAAAACGTAGGGTATCGTACAGGAATTGTTGGCAAATGGGGCTTGTCTGAAAACTTAGGAAAAACGACTCCAAACCAAAAAGGATTTGATTATTTCTACGGATTCAATAAACACATGCCTGCGCATCATTATTACCCTGACTCTATCTGGGAAAATGAACAACACCTCCGTATTGCAGGAAATAACACTCAGTTAAAACAAGGGCAACATGTCCAAGAACTATTTACAAAAAAAGCGCTAGAATTTCTGAACACATCAGAGCAGGATCCTTTCTTTTTATACCTCGCTTATACAACACCTCACTATGAACTGACGCTCCCTGATAGGTATAAAAAAGAGTACCTAAAAAAACAATGGCCCCTCCGAAAAATGAAACCAAAACATTATTTGCATGATTCAGATGGACATGTAACGTATGCAGCAATGGTGAGTAAAATGGATACAGACATTGGACGTATCATTGAGCAATTAAAAGCAACTGGAAAGTATGAGAATACTCTCATCATTGTAACCAGTGACAACGGACACGAATACGATCTCTTAAAAACTCCTTTCTTTGATAGTAATGGTCCATTTAGAGGTCGCAAGAGAGACTTGTACGAAGGAGGAATTCACATTCCTTTTACAGCAACATGGCCAAAGAAAATTCCAGCTGGTAGTGCCACTCAGCATCAAGCAGCATTTTGGGATCTCAAAGCAACTTTCGAAGAAATAGCAAGTGTAACTAATGCAACTCAAACAGATGGGATCTCTTTTGCCCCAACATTGCTTGGTGTCCCAAACCAATCAAAACACGACTATTTATATTGGGAATTCAATGAGACCAGAGGCCCAATACAAGCACTTAGAAAAGGCCCCTGGAAGCTCTTGCACTTTGTTGAGCGCTCCAAATACGAACTCTACAACTTAGATCGTGATATCTCAGAATCGAATGATATTTCAAAACATTATCCAACAGTAGTTCACAGCTTAAAAAAGCTCATGTCAGGAGCTCGTTCAGAACACCCAGAATTCCCGCTCACAAAACGTAAAAACCCATGGAAAAAATAGCAAAAACTCTACTGTGCCTGTCACTCATCCTTACGATGGGATGTCAACAGAAAAAAACAGCATTACCCAATATCGTATGGATCATGCTCGAAGATTGGGGACCACAACTGTCTTGCTATGGAGAACCGGGAATTGAAACACCACATACAGACAAACTTGCTTCAGAGGGAATCCAATACACTCATGCATTTACAACAGCTCCAGTATGCTCTCCGAGTCGCTCAGCAATGATGACCGGTTTCCATCAGAACTACATCAATGCACACCAACATAGAACCGGTGAAAAATTTGGAATCCCTAAAAAAAAGCTCCCTAACGGAATCAAAACACTGACAACACATTTAAAAGAAAAGAACTACTTCACCGTATTACACAGAAGTAAAAAAACAGATCTTAACTTTACACATAACGATGACTTGTTTGACGGGAGAGACTGGAAACACAGAAATCAAGACCAGCCTTTTTTTGCCCAAATTACCTTTGAAGGAACTCATAGAAAATGGC
>JBELGW010000026.1:34776-36192 GCA_042091715.1 Polaribacter sp.
GAAATGAATGTCTTATTTCTGCAAGGGAAATTAAACAAAGAACAAGAACAATTTATGGCAAGCTCAAAGCCAATTTATGAATTGTACGACTTACAAAAAGACCCGCACGAATTAAATAACTTGATTGACCGTGATGACTATAAAGAAATCAAAGAAAGTCTATCTATGCAATTGAAAGCTTGGAGAGAAAAAATAAATGACCAAGGGGTTTCAGCATCCTTTCGAAAAGGAGGATGGCCATCCACATTCCCTACAAAAACACTAGAAGCCTGGCAAGAACATTTAAACGGATTCAAACCATGGGTATTTCGCAAACCTTCAGAAAAAATAAAACACCCCTACTCTAAGTGGTAGCGACTCCCAAACCAATACAAGAGTCTCTGTAATTACCCCAATGAAACTAGGTTGTGTCATCTTTTCAAAAAAACTACAGCAGGAACTTGCGGTTGTAATATTCTCAAAATGAGGCCTAAAAAAAACAATAAATAAGAAAAAATCTCGGATTTATTTTTAAATGTAAAAAAAACACTTATATTTGTTAATGTAAAATTTACGTTTATTTTACCAAACCCTATAATAATCAACCTAATTCCCTAATCAAAACAAATGAAAAATACGTTTATCAAAGCACTAAAACGTTGTAGTAAACAACTCATTGTGCTCATCATTTGTCTTTCGACTGCAGTGTCTTTTGCAGGAAACGACGACACAGACAAAACAATTCACTCCAACGATTCTCAGCAACAAATAACGGGAATCGTTAAGGACAATTCAGGTCAATTATTGCCCGGCGCAAATGTTCTTGTAAAAGGAACTTCTAACGGCACACAAACCGACTTTGACGGAAAGTTCAGTATCAATGCATCTGCAGGAGATGTGCTTGTGTTTTCCTTTTTAGGATATCAAACACAAGAAATCAAGGTAACCAACCAACGAACTATTGATGTGATCCTGCAAGACGAGGCTAATACATTAGACGAAGTTGTTGTTGTTGGGTATGGTACTCAAAAGAAAGTGAACCTTACAGGCTCTGTTCAAACAGTAACCTTCAAGGACGAAGTAAACCAACCCGTATCTAATTCTGCACAACTTTTATATGGGCGGTTTTCGGGGGTTCAGTTAACACAAACATCAGGGAATCCTGGAGCAGATGATTCGTCTGTAGTGATTCGAGGTAGAGGAACCTTTGGAAATGCTACACCATTAGTTGTTATTGATAACATTCAATACGGTGGATTGACCAACTTTAACAACCTTTCACCAAATGATATTGAAAGTGTAACAGTCTTAAAAGATGCTTCTGCAAGTGCCATTTATGGCGCTAGAGGGGCAAATGGAGTTATTGTTGTGACTACAAAAAATGGAAAAAAAGGAAAAACACAAGTAACCTATAACAGCCTTATGGGTGTTCAATCC
>JBELGW010000027.1:0-31877 GCA_042091715.1 Polaribacter sp.
GCTTTTGAAATTCCTGCGTCAGCAGCCATTGCATCGATTAAATCTGATTTGTTCATGATTTGTAAATTTTTAAATTAATTGATCTGATATTTCGCTTAACTAAGCTAAACAAATATAGCAGGAATAAGGGCTCATGCAAGAAATGGCCCTAAAAAAAGCGGGTTTTGTTAATAAATGACATCAAATTGTTAATAACCAAAGAAAAAAAAGAGTTGAAATCTTTAAAACCTTATAAATAAAGGGATTTAGGCCATTCTCGCAGTATCAGAAAATTGAAAACCATTTAACAAACTCTGTACATCCATTTTTCTTTTCCCAGAAAGCTTTATTTCATGAATCATTAAATAACCATTTGCAACCGCCACTTTTAAAGATTTCTTGGTAGCATGCAAAGACCCAATGCTGTCTGTATGTTTTTCATATACTTTCTCTACGCGATATAGTTTCGCTGTGATTTGTTCGTTGTTGGTGATGATATGCGTCCAAGCAGCGGGATACGGATTCAAACCACGGATCTTATTGTAAATGGCATCCAAGGAAGCACTCCAATCAATTTTACAATTTTCTGGAAATAATTTATAGGCAGTTTTTTCTTCCAGTGCTGGCTGTTTGTACGTAGTCACAGTATTATTTTCAATGCGCTGCACAGTTTCTAAAACGAGTGTTGCTCCAAGGTGCATTAATCTATCATGGAGTTCACCAACAGTTTCACTTACTTCGATAGTTGTTTCCTTTTGTAAAATGATTTCACCAGTATCAATTTTATCATCAATAAAAAAGGTGGTAACTCCTGTTTTTGTTTCCCCATTTATAATGGCCCAATTAATGGGGGCTGCACCTCGGTATTCAGGTAATAAGGAAGCGTGTAAGTTAAAGGTGCCATAGCTTGGCATGTTCCAAACTACTTTGGGAAGCATTCTGAATGCCACCACAATTTGAAGGTTGGCTTTTAAGTCTGACAGGGTCTCTACAAAATGAGGATCCTTAAGATTGGTAGGCTGAAGAATGTTTAAATTTTGAGAAAGTGCATATTTTTTAACGGCCGATTGATTGAGTTTTCTTCCGCGACCGGCAGGCTTGTCAGGTGCCGTAATTACACCCGCAATTACATAGTGTTGTTCGACTAAATTTTTTAGGATGGTTACCGCAAAATCCGGCGTTCCCATAAATACAATTCGTAAATCTCTCATTTTTTTAGATGGTATTGATTGAGGTGGTTGATGTCTATAATTTCTTCAGACAACAGCTGTTGCAAATTTAGTAAAATGGTGGCTTCAGTAGCAGTAATGTGATTGCAGATTTGATGAGAACTTGAAAGTTTTTCGCGTTTAAGGTAGTTGATGATATCGGCAGATACATCCATGTATGTGGTTTTTCGATCTAAACAAACATCACACATTCCGCAGGCATGCATTCTTGTTTCATTGAAATAAGACAGGATTTGAATACTCCTGCAGACGGAGTTATTCTTTACGAGTCCAATGAAATCGGCAGACTTTTGAATTTGTTGTTGTATGTGTTTTTGGATGTTTTTTGAAATTCGGTTGATGCTTCTGTCATCTTCTCTTGGGGTTATGAAGGTGATGTCGGCATTTTTTGTAGCCTTTTTATAGTCAATGATCCCTTCATTTTGCAGTTGTGCTAACATCGTAACCACTTCAGATGATAACAGTCCTGCTTTTTTAGCTAGCCAAAACTCATTTATTTTTGTTTCTTGTTCAAAGAGGCCCCCAAAACTTCGGAGCAAAAACTCAATAAACCTACTCATTTTTTGATGCGCTTGGCGGTAGGCAAGTACTTTTTTTCCACTTGCTAAAAATTGAATTGTTGATTTTTTATGAAAATCATTCGAGATTTCTAGAATCCCATTATTTTGCAGCAGTCTCAGGGTCATGTCAACTTTAGCACTGTTGTATTGATAGCGGTTACAAAATGAGAGTAAGTTAAACTCAAAACTTGTCTCGGGTACCTCGCCGTGGGCAATTTGATATTGCTGAACTAATGATTTATACGTACTTTTTACCTCTTGAATTGATGGATATGTACTTTTCATTTTATCCAAAGAAACACGAATATCATTGGCATTGAACAAAACAGCTGCGAATGCCTTAGTACCATCTCTTCCTGCTCTTCCTGCTTCTTGAAGGTAGTTTTCTATGCTTGTTGGCAAATCTAAATGAACCACCACTTTGACATTGCTTTTGTCTATCCCCATTCCAAAGGCATTTGTGGCAATCATAATGGGAGTTTTTTCTGCCATCCAATTGTCAAATGCTGTTTGTTTTTCAACACGCGTTAAACCACCATGATAGTAACTTGCATTGAAATTATTTGCTTTCAAAAAGCCTGCGATTTCTTGGGTTCTATTTCTACTATTCACATAGACAATAATAGGAGCTTTTGTTTTTGTACATATCTGAATTAAACGCCCCAGTTTATCTTCGGTATGAAAGAATTGATAGGCCAAATTTTTTCGATGAAAAGACTGTTTGAAAATAGTAACATTGCTCAGCTCAAGACTGTTTGAAATGTCTTTTAAAACCTTCTTAGTGGCTGTTGCTGTTAGGGCAATTAAGGGGGCATCGGGTTTTAGTTCTTTTAGCACGGCAATGTTGCGATAGGAAGGTCTAAAGTCATGACCCCATTCAGAGATACAATGTGCTTCATCTATGGCAATGAGGTTGACTTCTAATTGCTTGATTTTTTCTTGTATGAACTTTGATTGAAGTCGCTCAGGTGATAGGTATAAAAATTTGTAGTTGCCGTATCTTAGATTATCGAATTGTAGTATGAGATCATCTTGTTCTGTCCCTGAGGCTAGAGCGAGCGCTTTTATTCCTTTTGCTTGTAATGCAGCTACTTGATCTTGCATGAGTGCAATTAGTGGAGATACCACAATGCAAATTCCGGGTGTAGCCATGGCAGGAACTTGAAAACAAACAGATTTTCCTCCACCTGTAGGTAACAATGCAATGGTATTTTCTTTGCGCAATACCGCTGCAACAATCTCTTGCTGCGGCGCCCTAAAAGAACTGTAATTCCAGTATTGTTTTAATATCTGTAGTGGATTTGTCATATTTCGCGTTACAGCGAATCTAAAATAAAATCGGCTCTTTGTTTTACCGAACCAAAAGGTACGGTTATTATTTCATACCCAATGTCAAGATAGGCTTTTTTTAAATGTTCATTGAGTGCTACTGCAATTTCAAAGGTCTCATAGCGCTCGTTGTCAGAAACAAAAATCTCTTTCCAAGGCGGCAGCATAAAAACTTTTTGGTATTTGTAGGTAGTGCTCTTCTCAACAAAGTAGGAGGGATACACGGTATTCGAGTAGTTCATATATGCATGTACATCTGGAAGTCCCCTGTCAAAAAATACCACAGACTCATCGCATGCATCCGCCTCTTTGTACTGCTGTTCTCTACCTTCTAGCAACAGTTTACTAAATAACAGCGGATCGGTCAAAAATAACTGATCGATGCCTTTTTTTTGAGCTTCTACAATGATTTCACGTGATATTTCAGGTTTGCAATGATATCCTCTGGCAATTAATTCGTTTAAAACTGTAGATTTACCCGTTCCCGGTCCGCCAATAATCACTATTTTTTGTTGCATAAGGCAAAAATAATCGATTCTATGAATAAAAATAAGAATATAATGTAATTTTGTAGATAAAATAAAAGTAAACCAAATAATAATGAGTGATAAGGTAGCGTTTTACAAAAAGTTAAAAGAGAGCTTGGAGAATACAACGGTGTTTCCAGCAGACTATTTATACAAATTTATTGTTCCTGCAAAAGACAATGGAGTGCAAGAAATTGAAGCCTTGTTTGAAAAGAAGCGAGCAGCCATTTCTACGAAAGCTTCTAAAACGGGTAAGTACATCAGTGTTTCCGTTAAGGTGAAGCTTGCTTCCGCTGATGAAGTAATCTCTTATTATAAACAAGCGGCCTCTATAGAAGGTATTATTTCTTTGTAAACACGATGCAACAAACTATGAAAAATATATTTTTTTTACTCTGTGTAATGCTTTCATCTTGGAGCTATTCACAAAAAGATTCAGACGTTTTATTTACGGTAGGTAATACCTCAGTTACTGTTTTAGAATTTAAACAGGTGTATGAGAAAAACCGTTCGTTACTCAAAGACGACAAGCAGAAAGATGTAAAAAACTATTTGGATTTGTATGTCAAGTTTAAATTGAAACTTGCAGCAGCAAGAGCATTAAAATTAGATACGGCATCTGTCTATAAAAAAGAAGTAGCATCTTATAAAAAAAACTTAATGACTCCCTATTTGCGCGACAGTGCTTTTATAGAGAAACTGATGAAAGAAGCCTACTATAGAACCAAATATGAAGTGAACGCAAGTCATATTTTGGTGAAAATTCCCAGAGATATTTTGCCCAAGGATACGCTGCCTCTCTACACAAAAATAATGCAAGCCCGTGAAGCAGTGCTCTCAGGTCAAAAATTCTCTGAGGTAGCGCTGCAATACTCAGAGGATCCATCTGTAAAAACAAATGAGGGGAATTTGGGGTATTTTACCGCTTTTAGAATGGTGCGTGAGTTTGAAGACGCGGCATATGAAACTAAGGTAAATGAGATTTCAAAACCATTTAAAACGCGTTATGGATATCATTTTGTAAAGGTAAACGATTTGCAACTCTCTGAAGGAGAAGTTGAGGTTGCACACATTTTTATCAACGAGGGCATAAAGAATGCCAAGGAACAAATGGATAGTATCCATACCCAATTAAAAGATGGTGCAGATTTTGATACATTGGTTTTAAAGCACTCTACAGATAGAAGTACACGCTCGAAATTGGGTAAACTTCCAAAATTTGGCAAGGGAAGAATGCCAAAACCATTTGAAAATCAGTCTTTTCAGCTTGTCAATACAAATGACTTTACCAAACCTTTCCGAACACGTTATGGATGGCACATTGTGAAACTTTTGAAAAAGCATCCAGTCACATCTTTCAAAGAAATGAAAACTGAACTCGAAAAGAAGGTAAATGCAACAGGAGGGGCGAGACTGTCTGATGAAATGATGTTGGCCAAACTCAAAACAAAGTACCAAATTAGGATTCAGGAAGGGGCTAAGAAAATATTTGACGATCCTCAAATCAGAACAAAGAGCAGCGCTAACTTGAATGAAACATTGCTCAGTATTGAGACCAAAGAAATTGCGCAATACCATTTTTACGATTATATAAAAAATAGAAAGGGTACATCAATTTCGGTGTTATTTGAAGATTTTTTAAATCAAGAAGTGTTGAATTATTTTAAAGAAAACTTAAGATATACCTCGCCTAGATTTGGTAGCTTGCTGCAAGAGTACGAAGAAGGGGTGTTGGTTTTCGATTTTATGCAAAAGAAAGTATGGGATATTGCATCAAATGATGCAGCAGGATTGCAGCAATATTTTGAGTCTAATAGCACGAAGTATGACTTCAAAGATCTCTCAAAAAATAAAGGGAAAGTTATGAGTGACTATCAAGCCTATCTCGAAGAAGACTTGGATAATACCCTAAAAAATAAGTATCCTGCTGAGGTGCAGCACAAGGTCCTCAAAAAAATCATAAGATTCTATAAAAAAGATGAATAAAAATAGTGTATATCTCTGTATCCTTCTGAGTTGCATCTCATGTCAATTATTTGATTTTGAGAAAAAAGACAAACCTGTGGTTGCTCCAATAGCTCAAGTGCATAATTCTTTTTTATATGCCAGGGACATCGCAAAGTTACTGCCTCGAAACCTATCAGAAAAGGATAGTGTACTCTTGGTAAAAAGTATCATCTCCAACTGGGCGACACAACAAATCTTGAGAAAAAGGGCAGAGGAAAACTTATCTTCAGAAGAAAATAGTAGTTATGCAAAACTAGTACAAGATTACAAAAACAGTTTGTTGGTGAACGGGTATAAAGAACGACTCATCAACCAGCAATTAGATACGGTTATTTCGTTGGAGGAACTGCAGCAATATTATGCATTGAATAACCAAAATTTTCGACTCAATGAACCGCTTATCAAGATTAAATATTTGCATTTTGGAAAAAATGTCTTGCAGCCAAAAAAGATCATCAAACAGTTCAAATCATCGAGCTATCAAGACCTTATTTTATTAGAAAATCAAGAGTTAAATTTTAAAGCTGTGAACTTAAATGATTCTACATGGATTCGAGTTGAGGATGTTTTGTTAAAAATTCCGAAAATTAAACAGAATTTGAGTGGAATATTGTTAAAAAAAACAAAATTCATACAGAAAAAAGATTCTTTAGGGCTATATTTGGTCGCTGTAAAAGATGTGTTAAAAAGGAACGATATAGCACCACTAAACTATATAGCGCCTACGATAAAGCAATTGATTTTACACAAAAGAAAACTAGAACTAATTAGGGATATAGAAAAAACCTTACTGAACGATGCAATACAGAATGAGCACTTTAAAGAATATTAAAAATTATCCATTACTGACGTTGCTGCTAATGCTCTTTGTAGGAGCTATGCATGCACAAGAAAATAAAATTGATGGTGTAGATGTTGTGATAGGGAAAAATGTTGTTTTGAGTTCTGATATTGAAAAATTCAAATTAGACATTGAGCAGCG
This sequence comes from Polaribacter sp., assembly GCA_042091715.1. GTDB lineage: Bacteria > Bacteroidota > Bacteroidia > Flavobacteriales > Flavobacteriaceae > Polaribacter. The sequence goes on from JBELGW010000027.1 coordinate 6,614, forward strand.
TAGTGAAGGAAAAATTCAAATTTCTGACTGTGAAATGTTAGAGCAATTGATGTTGCAAAAGTTATTGTCGCATCATGCGGTTGTTGACAGTGTGATTGTCTCATCAGAGGAGGTAACGGCGAATGTAGATAGAAATATAGCCTATTTTACGCAGCAATACGGTAATATTGAAAAAGTTATTGAAACCTATGGCTTTAATGACGAGGATGATTTGAGAAAAGAATTGTTTACCATTGAAAAAGAGAATATTTTAGTTCGAAAAGAACAAGAGAAAATTAATGAAGGTGTTGACATAACCCCAGAAGAGGTGCGCATTTATTTCAACAGTTTGAAAGATGCTGGTGAGTTGCCAGAATTTCAAGCAGAAATAGAAATGGCGCAAATTGTGTTGCATGCAAGACCCACGGAAGAGGAGAAAGAGCGAATTGTAAAAAAATTGACTGCAATTAAAAAAGAAATTGAAGAAGGGTCAAGTTTTAAAATGAAGGCAATTTTGAACTCTGATGATCCCTCGGTAACCCAGAATGGAGGTAATTTAGGAACCATTACCAAAGAGACGAACTTTATAAAAGAATTTAAAGAAGTTGCTTTTTCTTTGGATGTTGGTCAGGTTTCAGAACCTTTCGAATCACCTTTTGGATATCATATTATCAAGTTACACGCCATAAAAGGGAGATCAAGAGACGTTTCGCACATCTTAATGCAGCCAGAAATATTAAGCTCGAAATTGGAAGAAGTAAAAAAGAAAATTTCAGAGATTCGGAATGATATTCTTTCTCAGAAAATTACTTTTGAAGAAGCAGTGAAGAAATACTCTGAAGACGATCAAACGAAAAATAATAACGGACTTATTATAAATCCAATGACCAATGAAACAAGGTTTGATTTAACAAGAATGGATCCATCACTATATGCACGTGTGATCAATACAAAAAAAGGAGAAATCATAGAACCTTTTTATGATGAAACACGAGAAGGAGAGAAGATGTATAAGATTATCTTCATGAAAGATAGAACTTTAACTCACAAAGCCGCACTTGTAGATGATTATGTTAAAATTCAAAAACTTGCTTTACAGAAGAAGAAAGAAGAGAATATTTCAAAGTGGTCTCGTGAAAAAATCAATGATACTTACATTAAAATTGGAGATAAATACAAATGTGAGTTTGAAAATAATTGGAGAAAAGTAAACTAATCGTCCATGTCTGATATCACTGCAATTGAACATTTAGTAAAGAAAACAAGACTATTAAAAGAAGAAATAGCCAAGGTAATTGTAGGGCAAACTGAAGCCGTTAACTATGTGCTGTTGTCTGTGTACTGCGGTGGGCATTCCTTGCTTATTGGTGTGCCTGGTCTTGCTAAAACTTTACTCGTTCAAACGGTATCGGACGCTTTAGGATTGGACTTCAAAAGAATTCAGTTTACCCCAGATTTAATGCCATCTGATATTTTAGGGAGTGAAATATTAGATGAGAATCGTACATTTACCTTCATCAAAGGGCCTATTTTTAGTAACATCATTTTGGCTGATGAAATCAATAGAACTCCACCAAAAACACAAGCCGCACTGCTAGAAGCCATGCAAGAGAGATCGGTTACTGTTGCAGGACAGCACTATAAACTGGATTTGCCTTTTTATGTGTTGGCAACTCAAAATCCTATTGAGCAAGAAGGGACCTATCCGTTGCCAGAAGCTCAATTAGATCGGTTCATGTTTTCCATTCAATTAGAATATCCATCTTTTGAGGAGGAAGTAGAGGTAGTGAAAAACACAACATCAGATAGAACTCATGACCTAAGCCCGGTTTTCTCCAGCAAAGAGATACTGGAAATTCAACAATTGATTCGACGAATTCCTGTGGCAGATAATGTAGTTGAATATGCGGTGACATTGGTTGCTAAAACAAGGCCAAATGATAAAAATGTGTCTGCTTTTGTCAAGCAATATGTAGATTGGGGAGCAGGACCAAGAGCTTCTCAGAATTTAATTCTAGCTGCAAAGGCGCATGCCGCTATGCACGGAAAATTCTCACCAGATATTGAAGACGTGAAGGCAGTGGCAATTCCAATTTTAGCCCACCGTGTTGTGAAAAATTACAAAGCGGAAGCCGAAGGGATTTCCGTTAGTGATATCATTAGCTCATTGTTATAACATGAAATCAGAAAAACTGTACGACATTGTTGTGCTGGTTTTTATTGCTTCCTTCTTGTAAGCCCGTTGGCCATTCTCATTATTAGGTGCATAAATTGCTATAACTGTGCAGTTATACTGCACAGATTATGTTGTTGTTAGATGTTCAAAGAAACTGAATACATTTCCTCCATATCTTTTTGAATAGCTGTAGTTTACATGCGCAGAGAGATCCGTATGTTTTGAATGCTCAATAACTAGCAATCCATCCTCGTTCAGTAAAGTTCTTTCAAAAATAAGGGTCGCGATTTTTAAGAATTCTGCTTCGTCAAAATCATATGGTGGATCTGCAAAGATAACATCTCCTTTCAATGCTGTTTTCTCTAAAAACGTATATACATCACTTTTATAGGTTGTGATGTCTAAATCGAGCTGTTTTGCAGTGTCTCGTATGAATTTAATACATCCAAAGTGTTTGTCTATGCTGTAGATGCTTTTTGCACCGCGAGAAGCAAATTCAAAACTGATATTACCAGTGCCAGAAAACAAATCAATCACCGCTAAATTTTCAAAATAATAGTGATTGTTTAGGATGTTGAATAAAGATTCTTTTGCCATATCTGTTGTGGGTCTGACAGGTAGATTTTTTGGGGCTGACAATCTTTTTCCTTTATGTTTTCCGGAGATGATACGCATGTTATGGTGTGGTTATATAATTGCTGTGATTAGGTACTTGGTCATTCAGGTTAAAAAATGAATGGTCAATTGGAATAAAATGGATGTTTCTAATGTACTGATAGGTGATTTGATACAATTCAGAGCTTTCTTCAATAGCACCCAGGAATACGAAATGAAGGGTCTCTGGATTCAGTTCTAATTGTTCTGCGGTAAAAAGAATATAGTAGATGAAATCTTCTTTTGTGCTGTAAGAAAATGAGTTGTACAATAGTAATTTAGAATCTTGTAGCACAACAATATCAAACGAGTTTGTACTCACGTGAACAAAAAATTGCAGCGCAGTATTATTTTTAGCATGTAAAATTAATTTATCAATAAGCACAGTTGTATGGTGTTTGTACTCAAAGGTACCAAACTTTTGAAAAAAGAAATTATTGATGTTGACATAAGGTATATACACATTCTGAATGTCTAATTGTTGCAATGCGTCAAAAGCAATAAAATCAGTTTCCAATGTTTTGATACTATAGGCGAGGTAGGTATTTAATTCGTTTTCATCAAATAAAGGAGTGGGGACGAGGGTTGCTAAGTTGTTCTGATGAATTACAGTAATTTGTTCAAATTTTTGGTCAAGTATGTTGCTATTTTGTTGATAGAGTACTTCAATTTCTTTGAGCAGTGCTTCAGGTGTAATGACAGGAGAATTGAAGGTGTAATACGTCAAATGCTGTATCTCTTTCGTTTCTGTATTAGAGATACAAAAAGAAAATCCACCCAAACTAAATTGGATGGATACTGATTTTCTAAAAGAATCTTTAGTTATTTTAGTTATCGTCTTTTTTTGCACGATCATTTTTATCATAAGAAGGTGGCCAGTTACCACCAGTTGTTACTTCATTTAAAGAACCAACTGAAACAAGCTCTCCTTTTATTTCATCGGTTGTGTTTGCTTCTAGTTCTTGTTTTACCAAGGAAGGATCCATGCCTTTTAAAACATCTCTTTTAGCAACACTAGCAAAGAAAACATCTACTTGTAAACCTGCTACTTTTTCTACAGTTCCCAATTGAATGGTAAATTCCTTATCAGTATCTGGAACAGTTGCCATGTTCTTGTAATCTCTTCCTTCAAATTTAGACAATACAGGCTCGTATCCAATGGTATCTGTAACTCTTTTTTCTACATCCACCATAATTGGCTGCCATCTTGTTCCTTTATTTACTTTTTCAACAACAGTGGTTGTATTTGTCAAGGCCAATTGAGCTGTGTCTATAAATTGAACCAATCCGCTAATACTATCTGCATATTTACCCGTTACCTCTTTGTGAGCAATTTGCCCATCTCTAATCATTTTTAATTGTTTAATTACTTTTTCGTAAACTACTTTTTTGTTTTTATGAAAGTTAATTGGCTTCATTACACCGTCATAAATTTTCCAAGTTAAAAGAAAAGCTAAGGCGAGCAAAAGTATAGAAAGTAATGGTCTCAATTTTAACGGTAAGTACTTTACAATTAAAAAAGCAAGAACACCGGTAACAAGAATAGCGGCAATAATAGTCAGTATCATTGGTATAGTTTTTAAAATGATTATTCGCAAATCTACAATTTTTTTTTACACATAAAAATTTTTAAGCATAAATCAATTCCTATCTTTGGAATTTGATTTTTTATGATAGAAACACCAACTGCATTTTACAAAGAACTGCTTCAAAAATTTCCATTTGAACCCACGCGAAAGCAAGCCCGTTTGTTGAGCGATTTATCCACATTTATTTTTGAGAACAATGACAAAGCATTGTATCTGTTAAAAGGGTATGCGGGTACTGGAAAAACGACCACCATAAGCACGGTCGTAAATTCGCTTTGGAAGGCAGGTCATAAAGCGGTCTTATTAGCTCCAACAGGTAGGGCAGCTAAAGTAATTTCTGGGTACTCTAAACGACAGGCGTTAACGATACACAAGAAAATTTATTTCCCGAAGAAACAGCGAAATGGCACGGTAGATTTTGTGATGCAGCCAAACAAGCACAGCAACACCATTTTTATTGTAGATGAGGCCTCAATGATTCCTGACAACCGGAACAATGGTAAATTGTTTGAAACGGGCTCTTTGCTAGATGATTTGATTCAATATGTGTATGCAGGCAAGAAGTGCAAACTCGTGTTTATAGGAGATACGGCACAGTTGCCCCCGGTTAAATTAGATGTGAGTCCGGCATTAGAAGCGAGAACGTTAGAATTAGACTATCACAAAGATGTGACAGAGCTTGAATTGGACGAAGTGATGCGTCAGCATGAAAATTCGGGTATTCTAGCCAATGCAACGCATTTAAGAATGCTCATAGACAATGCAGCTGCCAATTTTCAATTCGATGTAGGTTTTGCAGACATCGTTCGCTTAGAGGATGGTTATGACATTGAAGACGCTATTACAAGTGCATATGACAATGCAGGTGTTGAAGATACTGCTTTTATTGTGAGATCTAACAAAAGAGCCAATCAATACAACCAGCAAATTCGTACAAAAATTCGTGGTCAAGAAAACGAGATTTCAGCAGGGGATTATGTGATGGTGGTCAAGAATAATTATTTTTGGTTGAAAGATTCTTCGGAAGCGGGTTTTATAGCGAATGGCGACATTTGTGAAATTACTAGCATTCAATCAATTAAAGAATTGTATGGATTTCGCTTTGCAGAAGTAGTGGTTAGAATGATTGATTATCCAAATCAAAAGCCTTTCGATACCGTGTTGCTTTTAGATACATTGACCAGTGAAACTCCTTCTTTGACTTATGAAGAATCCAATAAATTGTATCAAGCTGTTCGAGAAGATTTTGCCCACGAAAAGTCTAAGTATAAACAGTTATTGGCTATAAAAAACAATAAATTTTTCAATGCTTTACAAGTGAAATTTTCCTACGCAATGACCTGTCATAAATCGCAGGGAGGTCAATGGAAAACGGTGTTTATAGAGCAGCCTTACCTTCCAGACGGTCCTAGTACGGCCTATTTAAGATGGTTGTATACGGCGGTAACAAGAGCACAAAACACCTTGTACTTAATCGGTTTTAAAGACGATAATTTTATCGATTAATCAAAGTAATATCCAACGCGTAAACTGCCATAAGTGTTGCTTCTCGTAGCTCTAGAACTCTTTAGTTTTTTGGTGTGAAAATGATAGGTATATCCATACTGAAATCTGTTGTAATAATAGGTATATCCGAGTTCTAAAGAAAAATGAAAAGGCATCACATCAAAAGTAACTGGGCTTGTTTGGTTTAAAAAACTCCCTTGAATTGTTGCATCATATGCCGCATAAGTGATCATGGGTTTTATGTTAAAAAATGACTCGGCATTATTTTGACCTGATTGTTTGTTTAAGTTGGTGTTAAACGCAACAGAATTGGATGGTTTTTCTAGTTGTTTTGTTCCAATTCTAGCATAGAAACCAGTAGATATATTCGCAAATATAGTTCCTAATTTCAGCATATTATAGCTGCTGAGATCAAAGTGGGATGAACTTATTTTAGGCAAATATTTTAGGTATGTGCTATTTAAATTGATCGCAAAGGCATTCTGTATTTGGTGTTTCCATCCTGCCGCATCTGGAAAATTATAGATGGAGTGTATGAAGTTTTGAAGCTCTTTCGCTTTTGAATGTGAACCTATGACACCTATTTGCAGATGTATTTTTAAAATATTTTCTGAGTTATAGACTCTGGTTTGACCGTATTGGCCATAAAGATATCCGGCAAAAGGTCTGTCATGGTCAATTGCTATGGATAGGTTTGGCTTTGAAGGAGTATACATCATGTGTCCGATTTCATAGGAATGAATTTTTTTTTCAAAACCATCATTGGCAGTATTTGAAATACTTCTTAGTGTTACAAACAAACCACTCGTGTAATAACGATCTCTATAGGTAGAAGTATATAAATCGTTGTCTGTTAGCAGGCTTAGTTGTTTTGAAAAAGTATTCTGAGAATAGCTTTTAAAAGAAAGAAAGATGAATACCAATAAAGAAAAAATACGCATGAAGCGAATATAAAACATATTCCTGAATATGGACTGTTTTGGTGTTGTAATTCGGCATTTTTTCGTAAGTTTAAAGAGGATTAAAATTTGATGTTTTAGATGAATAAAAATGAATTACTTTCTTTTGAGGAATTGCAAAATATAAACACAAAGGAAGAGCTCATGCGAGTTCTAAAAAGTAAAAAGAAACCTTTTCAAAAAATTGAATCGACCTTAGTTTATGAAAATGAATTGCGAAATTTACAAATAGAACTTGTCAAATTACAAAGATGGATTAAAAAAACAAACAAACGAGTAGCTGTTATTTTTGAAGGCAGAGATGCTGCGGGAAAAGGAGGAAACATAAGGCGTTTTATGGAGCACTTAAATCCGAGGTATACCCGCTTGGTTGCACTAAATCAACCAACTACTGTAGAGAAGGGACAATGGTATTTTCAGCGATACATTAAAGAATTACCAAATCCTGGAGAGCTTGTTTTTTTTGATCGAAGTTGGTACAATAGAGCTGTGGTTGAACCGGTTATGGGGTTTTGTGAAAAACAACAATACAAGGAGTTCATGACGCAAGTTCCTGAATTTGAACACATGCTCTACGAGGATGGTTTGATCATTATTAAATTTTGGTTGTCCATTTCTAAAGATGAACAATTAAGAAGATTTGAGGCACGTAAAAGAACGCCTTTAAAAAGATGGAAATTTAGTCCTGTAGATAAGAAGGGACAATTGTTATGGGATGACTATACTCATTATAAAGAAGAGATGTTTAGCAAGTCACATACCACGTATAGTCCTTGGATGATTGTAAAGACAAACAGCAAGAAAATAGCCAGGTTAGAATCTATAAGGTATGTGCTTTCTCAATTTGATTACGAAGGAAAAGAGTCAGCATCTACCACATTATTAACAGATCCAAACATTGTCATGCGGTACTTTAGATCTGCACATCAAATAGATTAAATATGGAAAAAATAGACATACCACTCATCGAGAAGAAAATAAATTCTAAAAAAGGACTGTTAGCTCTTGCTTCAAAGGAGCCCATTAATGTGGAAAAAGCGATTCGATATGTAGATTATGAAAAAAAATTAGAAAAACTTCAGGTAGAGTTGATCAAACTTCAAACATGGGCAATCGAGAATAACGAACGAATTATTGTGCTATTTGAAGGGAGAGATGCCGCTGGTAAGGGGGGAGCTATTCGAAGAATAACAGAACGTATCAACCCAAGACACATGCGCATTGTAGCATTGGCAAAGCCAACGGAAGACGAACAAAGTCAGTGGTATTTTCAGCGCTATGTAAAGCAACTACCAAAAGCAGGTGAAATGGTTTTTTTTGATCGAAGTTGGTACAACAGAGCGGTAGTTGAACCTGTAAATGGTTTTTGTACAAAAGAAGCCTATGACGTATTTATGAATCAAGTAAATGATTTTGAACGCATGATTACTGAGTCAGGTACCTATTTGGTGAAAATATACATGTCAATCTCGAAAAAAGAACAAGAAAAACGTTTTTTAGAAATTAAAGCGAGTCCATTGAAACAATGGAAAATGACAGATGTAGATGAGCGTGCACAAGAACTTTGGGATGATTATACCTACTATAAAAAGGCCATGTTTGAAAGAACCAATACCGCCAATTCTCCTTGGAAAGTGATACGAGCAAATAGGAAGACAGATGCAAGAATACATGTCATAGATCACATCCTAAAAAAGATTCCTTACGACAAGAGTATAGAGGTGTAGTGCTATGTCAATTCATGTGAATTTTTTGGCATTAATCTGTGAGGTCTCATAGGATCTATATATTTTTGCAGTACATGAAAAGGTAGCTGTTAATTTCAAATTTAAAGAAGAAGTAAAATGATGTTTTGTATTGGAGATGCCGTTGCCGTTTTAGACGATGTTGTCAAAGGAGAAATCACGAAAATTGTAGGAGATGATATTTACATTCAAGATACCTCGGGGTTAGAGTTTATATACAATGTTTCAGAGCTTGTGAAAATTGATGGTGATCAAAGTCAACTGGCAAACTACAATAAAGCAAGCAATCATTTGTTGCAAAGCAAAATTGCGGAGACATCTAAAAAGAAGTCAACTGTTTTTAAGAAAAGTAAGAATGAGCTTGTTTTTGAAGTGGACTTGCATATTCATAAACTCGTAAAATCATCAAAAGGTCTTGATAATTTTGATATGTTAAATTTGCAGATAGCGACTGCAAAGCGAAAATTAGAATACGCAATTCAAAAAAGAATTTCTAAAGTGGTTTTTATACATGGAGTGGGTGAGGGTATTTTAAAATCTGAATTACAGTTTCTGTTTCAGAAGTATCCTGTTAATGTAAGCGACGCATCCTATCAGAAATATGGTTTAGGAGCCACAGAAGTATATATATATCAGAATCCACAATAATTTCTATTTGTATCCCATGAACTCGATTTATTTAGACAATGCTGCTACAACACCAATAGACCAACAAGTGATTGATGTGATGTGTCAATCCATGTTGACAAATAATGGAAATCCATCCTCTGTTCATCAATTTGGAAGAAAAGCCAAAACATCTGTTGAAACGGCAAGAAAGAACATAGCAAAACACTTCAATGTGACTGCAAGCGAAATTATTTTTACGGCCGGCGGCACAGAGGCAGATAATTTAATACTGCAAAATGCAGTGACCAATTTAGGAGTTGAAGTGATCATCACTTCTAAAATTGAGCATCACGCTGTATTACATACCTGTGACTATTTGAGCAAGACACATGGCACGAAGATTCGCTATGTACAAGTAAATGAGTTGGGAGAAATAGATATTGACCATTTCGAGCAATTGCTAAAAGAAAATGAAAATACTTCCTGCTTGGTGAGTTTGATGTATATTAATAATGAGATTGGAAACATATTGCCTATCGATTTAATTTGTGATTTGTGTCGCACCTATGGTGCGCTATTTCATTCAGATACAGTTCAGGCCATTGGTCATTATCCCATTGATTTACAGAAGACTCCTGTAGATTTTATCGTAGCAAGCGCGCATAAATTTCATGGACCAAAAGGTGTTGGTTTTGCTTACTTTAAGAAAGGTTTTGGAATTGCCCCTATGCTGCATGGTGGCAATCAAGAAAAAGGAGCGAGATCCAGTACAGAGAATGTACACGGCATTCTAGGTATGGAAAAAGCATTGTCTAATGCCATTGACTCAATGGAAAAGGACAAAGATCACATGATTGCCTTAAAATCACATTTTATAGCTTCATTGCAGACACACATTGCTCAAGTAGATTTCAATGGGAATTCTGGAGATTTAGAAAAGAGTAGCTGTACCATTTTAAGCACGCGTTTTGCAAAAGCAAATGACATGCTTTTATTTACTTTAGACTTAAAAGGAATTGCTGTTTCGGGAGGTAGCGCTTGCCAGAGCGGGAGCAGTGGAGGATCTCATGTGCTCAATGAAATTCTTACAGACAAAGAGGCAAATGAAGTTTCCATACGGTTTTCTTTTAGCAAACAGACAAGTAAAGAAGCTATAGATGATACGATTGAGGTTTTGAGAGCGTTGCTTTCATCATAGTTTTACACAACAGATCGTCTATGCTTTTCCCTGTGAAAAAAGTCATAACATTTAAGAAAATAATCGCACCAGTTTTCAAAAGAATCAAGGGATCAAACAAAACGTATCATGTTCATGTGGCGGCGCCTTTAATTGACTAGAAGTTAATTTATAATGCGCTCTTGTAGGTCCAATGCCCACTTGTAGTGCAGAACAATGAGTTTTCGTGAATGCAGTCTATAGTTCCGTTTTCTATGAAGTATGCTTTAAACTCAACGGTGTTTTTTGTGCTGTTGAGCACCTCTAAGCGCAGCCATTCTACAGATCGTGTCCATGCTAAAATGGCTCTCTTCTCTTTTTTTGAGGGTCTTGTAGAAGGATGATGACTTGCTTGTAAATAGGCAATATTCGCAAGAACAAAGGCAGAATATCTTGAACGCATGAGTATCTCTGCACTGGCTACAGATGCAATATTGAGGTGTGCTTTTTCACAACAATCCCGATATAATTTTTCAGGAGAACAGGGGCAATTCATATCAATTGATAATTTCTTTTGTGATTTTAAAGCATTGTTCACTACCTAAATAGTTCGGATCGCCATATGCTTCAGACCAAAATCCATCGAGTATATTTTTAGAGAGACATCGATACACAACAGTTCCGTTGTATGTCTTTGCATCGTTTCCAGTGTATGAAAAATTGATGACTAATAGGTGATCTTTGAAGAAACCTACTCCAAATTGTTGCTGCTCATCTCCGATAGTCCAGGAAGCAATAATTTGGTTAACATGATTTAATGTCAATGAAAGTAGACCTTGGTACTTAGATGCACTGCTATCTTGGTTTGTGCCCGTAATTTTATAGTCGCCTATGAGTTCTTCAATGGTCATTCTTTACCAATTCAAATGTTCATGTTCATAAAAGCCTCTTTAAAGTCTTTGTGAAAAAAAGGAGTAACTTGGTGAGAAGACCTTGTTATTCCCGTTGTGTCTTGCTCAATGTTTAGGTATTTGTAGCGGTTATTTCCTATAAATGCGTGCGTGTACATACCTAAGTTACAAAGATACGATAAGTCATTATATTTTCACCATATGAAATTCTAAAGGATGCAGAGATTGGTCAATAAAGGTTGTAAAAGTACCTCTCGAGCATAAGCGTTCGAGAAGAAACTTGATTCAATTTTATCGGTTGTTTTTTGCTATTTTCTCCAATGCGATGAATGCTGCGTTTTCATCTGCTTTGAGTAGTTTTATGAGCTGGATGTTTTCTGCCGTTGCAGTAGCTATTTTCTCAAAAAGTGCGGTGAATCGCTTCCCTAGCTCAAAAATAGATCGAATGAAGTCTTCATAGGGCACTGTAACACTTTCAAAATGATCTCCTTCGAGATGAATCTCATGATCAATTGGAGTCAAATGGATGTATCCATGGGTTGTGAAATACATCAGTTTTACCTTTTCTTTTTGAATTAATTGCTCTATGGAACGAAAGCACATATTGCGAACAAGTGCATATACATTGTCAGTAAAACGAGTATCGACGCCATCATAAGAAATCGTAATTTCTCCCAAAAAATCTTCATTATTTTCGAATATAAAACCAACGTTTCCAGATTCTTTTTCCAATACAGAATCTAGTATGCATTTTGAATTATCATCGTTTGAATTTGTGAAATCAAAGATGCAAAACGCTGCTCGTAACGCTTTTGAATGGGCCATTGTTTTTTTTATTTATTTTTTTCCGTTCGTAGTTCTTTTAATTCGTCTGCTGTATACACATGACCCGTTATGGGAAAAAATCCATTTAATTTTTTTCCGTCAATCGAAGTCATTCTGTAGGTGACACCATCCACAACTTTTTCAACACCTTTTGTTACATCATCTCCGGAGGTTAATTGCTTTAAACATGCTACTAAAGTAGCAGAAATTTCAGCCTCTCCCATATTTATATTGAACATGGTTGCAGCATTTTTAGTTGTTTTACCACTGAGTCTTTGATGAGTGTAAGAATGCCTTTCTAGATAATGGGTCATATTGAGTTCTTGAATTCCAAGATCGATTGCCTCCTGAGGAATGGCTGGATTACTCGCTGAACTGGGATCGTTCTTTTTAAATAATAAAGCATCTTTTTCTGCATTTTCATGAAAAACTCTTTGAACAGGTTGCTCTCGATTACTTGAGGCACTTAGTGCAGAGGTTGGGGGGGCATATTGCAACGTTTGAGCATGTTTTTTGCTGGTATCAGCCATTTCCTGATAAGCCATAAGTTGTGTAACTTGTACACTTTTATCTCCCATTTCTTGGAGTTTCTTGTTTACAATAGTCTCTGGTCTATGGTCTGCAAACTGAAACGTAGCTGCATTACTGTGTTGCTCTTGAAAATTTGCTGCAGCACCTGATTGGCTTTTATTTTCTTCAGTTCTGTCAGCGTGAGTATTCATAAATCTCTCTTTTCAATTGGTAATCAGTGAAATGTACAATTTTTATTTTAAAAAAGATTGTAAAAACTGCTAAAATGTTCCATCGTTTTGCACTGCAGAGAGCTTCTATTTACATGGTAAATCCTATTGTTTTCTTTAGCTTATCGGATGTGATTTGGAGAACGCATGTGCAACGATTGCAGCTGTTCACGCTCGTTTTATAAGCTGCTCTTAAAAAAATCTATTGCTAATTTTAAAGTTTCTTTGTGTATTTTTTTTCTGTCTACTGATGGGTTGTCAGTGGTTATGTTTGGAGCTACTACTTTTCCATATTCGGTAGGTTCGTTTAGAAAGACATAGTGACCAACATGCTCATTGAAAAGATGAATCTTGGAGGTTTTTATCAAACGATGATAGTTCACGGCATTGCTCAAAACAGGTGTTTCCATATCTCCTTTTCCTGCAAGTATAAAAATTGGTTGGGTAATTTTAGCTGTCTGCTCTTTCGAGTGAAATCCAAATCCAATTCCGGGTGCCATGACGAAAAATGCTTTGAATCGATCATCTTTCACTTGATTTTTATATTTATTGTAAGATGCAAGTACGAGGCTGTCATTCTGAAAATCTATGATTTCTTGTGTTTGGGGAAATTCAGGAGGCAGTTTTCGGTGTACTCCATGCTCATTTTCTCTCATGGTTCGATCAACAAATCCGCCTGCCAAAGCAATATTGGTATAACCTCCCAAAGAAAAACCAACTCCCCCAATTCTTGAGGTATCTATTTTTGTCCCGATTTCTTTGTCCTTAAGAATTTGTGTAAGTACATATTGAACATCAATAGCTCTTTCCCACCATTTTACGAATTCTCTTGGGATTTTGTTGAAAGTGGAATTTCCGTAATGGTCGAGTGAAATAACAATGTAGCCTTCTTTCACCATTTTTTCTATAAACCAAGTCAGCGAAAATCTATTTCCTCCTGTTCCGTGTGAGATGATTAGCAACGGATGTTTTTCATCAGGAATCGTTGCATCTGGAATTGTTAGTATTGTTTTAAAAAGTGCTTTCTGCTTCTCCTTTGGGACCTTGTTTAGTAAAGTATCAAAAGTGGGATACCATATTTCGGTGGCTAATGGTCGATTTCTTAATACATCAACAAAGGTTGTTGATTGTTGTCCGATGGCATAGGTTTTTTCTTTCCTACAAGAAGAAAATATCAATAATATAAGTAAAATGAGCGCTGGCTTTTTCATTTAGTTGCTTTTCGTTTCATCCAAAGACAAACAAAAAGATGAAATGTTACAATCTTAGATAGTAAGCCTCACAAGTATTATATTCTTAATTTTAAGTAGTACTGTGCTCCTAGTTTGAGTGATTTAATTCTTATTTTTATAGGTCAATCGTAATCGGCTTGATATTTTTTATAAGAATGGCACAAATGATAACCCATATCACAAATACAGACTCAATGATTCTTTGGAATAATCCGATGTATGCAGATTTTGCATCTGCGAGTAATACAAATACAAAGAACATACTGGTTACACCAAGGACAATTGATTGTAGCGAAAAGCGATTGTAAATGGGGGATTTTTTCAGACCCAAACCAATTAGAATCATAAAAATAGGAACGAATAGATAGGTTAGTAAACCCACAAAATTGTGAATTACTTGAGAATAGGTAGGGTTGATGAATTCGGGATTACAACCAGAATCACAGGGGAATATTGCAACAACAACAGTGGCCAGTCCATAAAATATTCCGATTCCATAAAAACCTGTTTTTATCCGTTTAGATGGATGCAATGATGAACTTGCTAAAAAGCAAAATGTGGCAACGAGAATACCGCTTGGGATGTAGCCCAATGTTCTTAGATTTATGCCGTATGTGGTATCAATTGCATAGGTTTCGCTTATGTATTGACTTACGATGCTATAATTTTCAATTAGAAATCCTCCTAAAATAGCTGCTACTACAAAAAGGCTAACTCCCAGTATTCCAATATAACATGTAATTGTATGCTTCATCAAGTCTTAATATTTCAAATGTTCATAGTTTGTAACGCACGTTTTGTCACATTTGTTGTTTTTGAAACACAGTGCATTGTATCAATTGTTGTCATCTGCTTGCAGGTCCGACAACTTATAGGTATGTCTTGGTTATGATCTGTGTGTAACTCATTTTGTGGTTTTGTCTGTAAAATGGCATACCTCTTTTTGTGCATACTTCATGATTTCACTTCTAAGCCATTTGGACAAGTTAGTTCCTCTAAATTTAAAGCTTTTGCAGCACTCGAGCGGGTAAAACTTCAAATAGTACATTCATTCTTTTAGTTTATCATGGGGTTTCGCTATTGTTTTTTTACTCATTAGAGGTGTTAAGATACGATTTTTTTAGCATCAGAAGCTTCAGTTTTTGTTTGTTTTGTATGTGTAATTTATTTTACCGTCAAATTTTGTCTTTCAACGAGAAAGTCAAAAGTTAATTCTGATAGGTTTTTTCCATCGAATACAGCATTCCAGGCTCCGTGGCCAGCCGGGTCTCCATTGGGTTTTAGTAGGGTTGATAGTTGGCTGTGAACTCCTAAATTGTTATAAATGTCTTTTAGTTCAAGCGCTCCCTCATAGGGTGTCACAGCATCATAGGCCTCGCCATGTCCCATGAATAATTCAGGGTCATTACTGTCATATCTGTCGTATTGCTCCAAGTTATACACTGCTTCATAGACATCTAGTTTTATGTTTGATCCCCAGAAATAAACCATACTTTTTACTACATAAGTTTCGTTGATGTTTGTAGTGGAGATTGTTGAGTCATCCGCTATGGTTATTTCGTCTCTGAAATCTTCTTCATTTGAGATTCCTAATGCAACCGTTGTAATTGCTCCTGCTGAGGCACCTCCCACCGTGATATAATCTGTGTTTATGCTGTAGCTGTTGGCATTGGCAACGATCCACCGAAGTGCCGCTTTTGCATCTCTTTGGGCCATATACATGGCAATAGCTTGTTGAACTTGTTCTGAGTTTTCTGCTCCTTGCAAGGCATTTTCAACCCATTCTTGCGGTGCAATTCCTTTATAATAGGTTACTACCTCAGTTGGAGTCATGTCTTGAATGCTTCCTAATTCCTCTGTGGTTCTGTAGTCTATAGAAACAAAAACCCATCCTCTTGAGGCGTAGTAATTTGCCAGATCTATGATTTCAGGTTTGTGTTTTATTCCTCCTTTAAATCCCCCGCCATGTATAAACATAAAGACGGGTCTATTCACAGTATTATTATCAGGGTGATAAACATCTAGTTTTAATGGTATTGGAAAAGAAGATGTACTTGTTTCATTATGACTGAGACCATCAGCATAGGTGATGTTTTCATCTTTTAAAACCGTGTAAGAAGTTTGAGACTGAACCATTGGTATGGTATTATTTGATACAATGTGTGCTTCTTGGGTGCAAGCTATCAGTAATAGTATTGAGAAAATTAGTAGATAAAAAGCTTTATTCATGATCGAGTAATTTAAGTATAACTATTTCTAAGACAGTGTTTTCTT
This sequence comes from Polaribacter sp., assembly GCA_042091715.1. GTDB lineage: Bacteria > Bacteroidota > Bacteroidia > Flavobacteriales > Flavobacteriaceae > Polaribacter. The sequence goes on from JBELGW010000027.1 coordinate 22,969, forward strand.
GTAAAGGTTTAAAAACAGCCTACGATCCGAACGATACACTAAGGCAAATGCTGAGTACTTACTTTCAGTTTTGTGCTATGTAAAATGTGCGGAATTTCTGGTTTTATCTTAGTCCTAATAGCGAAGAGCAGTAACCGCAACAAAAACAGATATTCTCTGTTTGTATTCACTTGTGTATCCTTTATATCCACCCCTAGTTCAAACTGATTTTTTGATTTTAAAAACTCATGATTCAGGGCTGAAAGTCATCGGGAGATGTTTTTCAACAAATACTGCAACATCATTGTCAGTTAAAGGATGCGGGTATGACATGAGTAATAATTGCAAAGGAGACTGATTTTTTTCTGATGGAGGTATTTCATAATAATGATGGTTTAGTTGAAACCCCAATCTTTTATAAAATTGAATCCTGCGTTGTTCGATATGAGAGAAAGGTAATTCTACTTCTAGTATAATTGGCGTCGCATTAAGATTGAGGAAGTCCTGTAAAATTTGTTTCCCTATGCCTTTGTTTCTCTGTGCTACAATCGTAGCAAAATGGTCTATGTATCTATAGGTATCGAAATCCACCACAAAAGAAATCCAGTAAATTCATTTTTATGAATGTAAACATCAAAATGATACTTATCATTTTGTAAAATGTATTTTTGCTCATGCAACAATCTGCGCTCTTGAAGAGGGAAGGCATCCTCATAAAGTTCCCAAGCTTTTTGAAATCTATTCGCTGAGGTATTTTTTAATCTTTTTTGTATCAATTCGTACATTTTACATTATTGTTTTTAGAGCAGCCTTGTGTGGGCTGTATGCTATTGAGATGTTCTGATTTAGCATAGCGGTTCACGAGTTGATTTGATCTTAAAATTTTATTTGATTCTATTTATTTTGATTACTTAAAAATTCTTGTATTGAACGGATCAGTGCCGGTCGATTATCATTCGAAGTAAAATGTCCGGCTCTTTCAATTATTACCGTGGTTACGTTGGGTACAAGATCACTGAATTTCTTTACAGTTTCTGGACGCGCCTCATCAAATTCTCCAGTAGTAAACAATACAGGTACTTTGATATCTTTCAGTGTTTGATGGATGTCATAATTTTTTAGTGTTCCTGTTGAAGTAAACTCGCTAGGCCCCCACATATAATTGTATATGAATGAATCATATTTGTAATTTAAGGTATCGTATGGGTGCGGTTTATAAGCAGTTCTCATTCCATGTTTTTTTAAAAAAACGCTGTTGGCTATGGCGTAAGATTCTGTATTAAAAATGCTATCTGCTTCAGCAACTCGAATGGCAGATTGAATAGAATCAGGTAATTCAGCAATAAGAATATTGGCATCCTGAGTCCAAATTTTGGTGCTAAAATAGGGACTATTAAATATTAGGCCCTTGATCCCTTCCGGATATGCATTGTAATATTCGAGAGCTAAGGCAGTACCCCAAGATCCCCCAGACAAATAAAATTCATTGAGCTTCAGTGAAGTTTTGATTGCACGAACTTGTTCAACAAGCTTATGCACTTTAAGTAGTGCAGTATCTTTGTGGTGGTCAGAGCGTCCATTTCCCAATTGATCAAATACGATTACGGGTCTGTCAGCCGCAATTTCAGACAAGTTAAAATTACTTGTTCCACCGGGTCCACCGTGGAGGTGCAATAAGGGGGGGCTGTCACCTTCTCCTGTTACGGCGTACCAAATGTTACCGCCTTCTACTTGTATGAATCCGTTTTTCGCCTTTAGAAAGGGATTTATTGATTTTCCTCCAGGAGTGCATCCAGAAATGGAGATAACTAAAAGGCCAATAGCCACTACTGAAACTATTTCAATCGTACATTTAAAATAGTTGAAGGCATTCTTTTTTTTCATTTCTAGGTATCTTATTTTTTTATCAATTTTATCATTAATTATCGTTTTTGATGTTACTTAATTTTAAGACCCATATCATCAGTACGGGAAAGCTATACCAATAGCCAAGCTCATCAAAAAAAATGCGTCCATTGAATGGAGGTTGTTCAACGCCTATTCCAATAAAACGACCTACTCATTTCTATTTATTACTTTAGGGTGCTGTTTTTTATTTTTATTCATAACTAGGCGAAAACGAGTAATTTCTTTAGACCATCGTTTTAGCATATTTTTTATTCATTGTCTAGTAATTCAATCATCATTTTATCGATTCTTTTTCCATTTTCTTTACCAAGATTAAAAATAGTTTCTCGTTCGGTCTCTATTTTATGCGGTACTCCCGGGTTATAGTAATATTCATACGTATTTCTGTCGTTAATTTCAAAAACAGCAGCATTGAGCGCTTTTTGCATTCCCTTATCACCTAGGTTCATTTTATTCAGTGCTCGCTTTAATATGGCTCTTGTATCTTCAGGATCTAAGCTCATTTCTTGCTGCACCTTACAAAAGCTCTTGTCAAAATCTACAGCTTCAAAGTACAATTTAGTCTTGGCTTTTATGGGTTTTCCTCCAAACATGTTTGGAAGTTCTTGATCATAAAACATGGGTTCAGTAATGTCAAATTCAATTCCCATGGGAAAATGAATGAGTTGTAACTCTTTTAATACGAGTTGCTCAACACCTTGTTGAGAGCTGTAAATTTCTTTGAAGGGTTGCAGTGTTCTTTTTAAAGCCTCCTTTTTATTCTCGTCTTCTTTTCCTAAAACTTCAATAATATCGTTGAACATGCTATTCATAGTTTCTCCAAGTTCTTTCCAGTTTAAGATTTCGATGAAATCTCCAACTTCAGAGGTTTTATATGTAATCTCTGTTATTTTGTATTTTGAGAACCTGTCAAGAAGGTTTTCAGGAATTTTGTAGGTGTTTTCTATATCATTTTCATACTTCCATTTTATAGTATATGAATTTTCTGTAGAATCAACTACTGTAAAATTTGCAACATATTCTTGTTTTTGGTCTTTCGTTAATATTCCTTCTTTCCATTGTTTTTTTATTTTTGACACTTTAAAATTATAACGATCACCAATGGACCAATAAGATACAAAAGGTACTTTTGTAGTGTCTATTTGACTGAATACGTTTGTTGCAACAGTAGCGGTTACAAGTATCATTAAAATTCTTTTCATTTTTGTTTTTTCAAATGTGCTACAATGTGTTTTTTTAGTGTGTAATGAATAAGTAGCGATGAAAAAGGGGAGACCTATAACCTGTTTTAGATGCACAATGCTTTCCATGTTATGAATCAGTCTTCTTTTTCTATCAGGTTGCCAAGAACCATTTGGAACTTGTAGCTATGCCTCCATCAATAGGAAGCAGTGAAAGCAACTTATTTTTAACTCTTTATTGTAAAAGTATGAAAAAATACAAAGAAGTCATCGTAATTCATCTGTCAAAAGTAACTTATGAAGCTTTTAATTGATCTTTTTGAGTTCAAACAACGCAAGGATATCGCCCTAATTTTTATGTCTAATACTTTCTTTAAACTAGGTAATAGCTTGTTTTTTGTAACTGACATTTATTTAGGCATCTCATTTTTCTTGAGTTCATACAACAGTTGCAAACGCAATACCGGATCTAGAACTTTTTTCAGTATTGCTATCGAATTAGTAAAAGAAATATACATTAAATTACTAAAAAAGCTTAAAACAGAAGTTTGAAGCTTCGCAGCCTGCCGCATCAAATGATGGATAAAAAGACTTGCTTTTTAAATGAGTTCTTGATTATTCTTTCGATATTTAATCAATGTTTTTAATTTTTTTTCGGCATATGATAATACACTACAGGCACATCATCTAGGGGTTTATCTGTGTCATTTATGGTCATACCGATAGAGAAAAATCCAAAGGCTCTCGTACCTTTTCCACTGTTGTAAGGCCATACTTTAGCAGTATAGGTTCCTTTCTTTGTAATGGTTCCACTTGATGGTGAGTAGCTTGAATAATCTAAACTCGGTTTTGAACGATTTCTATAAACCCAAAGTGAAACTTTCAAATCAGTTGTATCTAGCGTACCTACCTCTACGTTGTATGTAAAGGCTATGTTTTCCTCTTTTAAATTGAAAACAGATTGATATGACGAGGCCTGTGGTAGTACCATTAATTTACCTTCGAGTTCTATTTTTCTTGGTTTGGAATCTCTTAAAGCTTCTGCTACAGATAGATGATCCTTAGCTCGTGAGTTACCGGCTCTCGCTGCTGTTTCAAACATCTTGATTGCTTGGTTTTTATTCATCTCAACACCGGCAATACCCATATATATATATTCGGCATAGTCAACCATGAGATCCAAATCCAAGTTGTTGTCATAACAATATGCTAAGAAAGGTACTGCTTTGTACCAGTTTTGAAAATCCTCATCTCTATCATAAACTTGCGCCAAACCCACATAGGCCTTATCAGAATATTTATTGAATTTTATTGCTTTCTTATAATATACAATAGCTTTATCAACCTGTTTGTAAGAACCTAGACCGCGATGATATGCATACGCTAGCCAATAAAAAGCGCTACTCTCATTATTATTAACCATTGCTTTAAAGATGCTAAAGCGCTCTTTATGGGTCATGTTTTTTTGATTGTAATCAATGGCTTTAGAGAACCATTCATTTTTTTCTTTTAAAGGCATATATTTCCAACCTTTATATCCCTTGCGGTCTTCTATGTACTCATTAGTTGCTATTGAACGATACATCTGCTCAATATCACCTTTGAAATCTTCATTCATCATTTTTTCTACTCTAGCATTCCATTTTCCATTGGGTTGCTTCAGAGAATTTTTAAATGAAGCAATGTCTTTAAATTCAAGAGCTAAGTCGTTGAGTTTTTTAATGGAGTATTGCTTAGCATCCTTGTGAGAGGCTGAAAACCCCGCATAGCATATTGCCATTGCTAGTTCTTGGGCTTTATTTGGAGCTGAATTAAATGCAACACCTTCTTTGTGAAGGTGTACATAATTTCTATACATACTGCTGATGGTATTTAATTCTGCATTTGCAAGTGCTTTTTCGGCATTTGGAGTCTCTCCATATCGACCATAAGTGTATGCTTGTCTTTTCATGTAATTTAGCTCACGCAGTATTCTCTTCTCTGAGTTTGGCGCATTTTCAGAAACTGTTGGGTTAAAACTTTTTATACCATTCCAAAAGCTCTTTAAAGTGGGATTGTTTTCTTCTAAACCATTTTTTGTGGCTAGATCTAAAAATATCACTAAATTCATCCAAACATGGTTTGTAATATTCCTTTCTGAGTGTTTGATATTTACAATAGTATACTTTGCGACATCGAATGCTCTTTTTTTATTTATTGGAGTAGCATATAGCCCATAGTAATTGGTCAAAGCAAGCCGAGTTCCTGCTTTTGAATGACCTAATTCTGCTGCTTGTGCAAATATTGTTTTGAAGGTGTATAAAACATCTTTAGAAATACACTCGTTATTTTCAACAATTTGTGTGGCTAAAAATTGACCAAAATTATAAGTGTCTTCTCCACTATTAGTTTGATTCATTTTTTCTTCTAATTCTTCAGCTTTTGCTCTCAAAGCGTCACAATCTGACCCATATGCACTGGATATAAAGACCAATAATAACAGAGTAATCGTTACTTTAAACTTTTTCATTTTTTTTGTTTTTTTATTTTTATTACACTTTTTAGGTACATATTTGCATTTCAGTAGTGCATTTATTTTCCTCAAGAAAATAGAAGTTCACATAAAAAGCAGTATCCCTTTTGCTTCCCTTAAAATTAGTGATTTTTTTTACACAGCTTAAGTTTAGTACAACATATTTTCACACGTAATCAGAAATAAAAAAAAGCAACAAATAGAGCATAATGTTGCGGGAGTAAACAATCATTTCTCTATATTTCAGGCGCTGTAGCTGTCATTTTACATACATATCCTCAAACAACACTGAATTAAGGGCTACAGGATGCTCACTATTTATTCTTGTATGCTGTTCATTTTTAAAGTAAGAGTTCCTAATTTGTAAAAATCAAATACATAAAGGTTGATATATCCATGAGACAATAAATATTTAATGATCGGCTTCAGTAAAATAAATAATACCTTTGTTAAGTTTCTAACTTTATAGAGTTTGTAATACATATTTAAAAGAGAAACATCTTGAATCAGTTCTTTGTCATATTCTGTAATTTTAAGTATGTGAATTAAATTCGAAATAGCCTCTTCTGTATGCTTTATATAGGTTTCATTATGGTCTAAATCACCATTTAGGATAGGATTGTCAATATGTAAAATACGAATATTTCTTTTTTTTAATTCAAATCCAAATAATGTGTCCTCGTGCCCATATTCAACAAGTTTCTCGTTGAATTGTATCGTCTTAAACACCGCTCTACTCACTAAAAAGTTATTGCTCATAAAGGATTTGTTGGGGTGTTTTCCCCTTTCCTCAAAAGTTTTGCTTTCTACATTAACCCCATATTTCCAGCGTAGTAACTTACTTTTATCAGGGCGTAATTTTTGGCATTCTCTACCTCCACATATCAGTTGTGCTGGGTACTTCTTCAGAGCATCCATGTATTTTTTTAAAAAATCATCCGAAGAAATAATGGAATCGCAATCTAAAAAAAGGAGATATTCAAATTGTGCATATTTTAAAAATAAATTTCTAATGGCCGCTCTTCCAATGTTTTTTTCTAGTTTGATATATTTTTGTTCTGCACAGATTGTTTCATTTATTCTCTGATACTTGTCCTTAGAACCGTCGTCAATAAGAATGATTTCAGCGGGAATATCAAGATCCTTCGATTGAGCAGATAGCTTTTTTACAAGTTCACCAACGTTGAAATTATAAATGGGTATACAAATAGAAATCATATTTTTAACCTTTGTTTTTATGTTCATTTGCTCATGCTACCCAAGGTCTTGGTGTATGATTACATGGTGTGTTTAAGCATCCAAATTCACAAATACAAACCGAATAGAATTCCATAAGGATGTACGCAAATAGGTGAGAACTAGCAATGAACGGAATAGTGCGCTAGTTACACAATTCAGCGTAAATCTAATTTTTTTTTGTAGAACTAGTAGTGCAGAGAAAGAAAATTTATCAAGAAAAGTGCTAAAAATAAATTTCGCTTGCTTGGTCGTGTTTCAAAAGAGAACTTTTACAGGCGTTTACGAGGCTTATTGAACCTTGATGAGTTGTATTAGGATACCAAAAGACGCACTATGGTAGTAGCGGCCAAAAAAGTATTGATTCGATTGTTTTTTTAAATTCTTACTCAATTATGCTGAGAATATCATCAGCTATTGGAAGTTGTTTGCTCATGGTAACATGCGTTTAGATATCTTCCTTTTTCTGTGCTACACCATTCAAAAGAAGTTGCCTTTGGGTGCTGCGCTCAGCAGAGTCGGACAATTATTTACAGCTGTCTTTGAATCTGTTTGTATTGCGGAGTTGGCTTTTCAGTGACAGGCACTTGATTGGAATAAAGTCAAATTGAAGAAGTTCTCTCTGATTGATTACCGAGCCAGTATAAAAGGAACAACAAACGATTCAATAGTACACAACATGGTGGCTATCTCAAGGGAAAACGGCAGCCTAGAGGAGCACCTGTTTTTGGAACACTTATTCATTTTTTAGAACTCATAAAAATACAGGCCAATTGTGCAAGCCAATAAAGTGTTGCATCTGGCAGCGATTGCTTACCATTCGAAGAATTGTTTTAATTTTGTTTAAAAACGATTAAAAAGCAGGGCAGAAGCACCGCAGGTTTACCAAGGTCAAAAAAAAACTTTACAAGCTAAAAACAACCCTGCTAAAAAATAAAAAGCTCCTAAAAAGGAGCTTTTTTTCGTGTTCTAAGCCGCTTTTTAAAAATTCATGGAGAGTCCAATTCCGTTGCTGTTCGCGGTTATTTTATATTCAGGCTTAATTTTATAGAATGAGGTAGCATTCAGATCGGAATTATATAAGTCAACCGCTTTTTTAGCATTCTTATTGACACCTGAAGAAATTGGAATTCCAATAGCAACCAATCCAGCGCCAATTCCTGCTAACGCCCAATTTGCATCTCCACCACTAATAGCAGTTCCAATTGGAAAACCAATCAATGCACCTCCAGCACCCCCTAAAATAGAGGCAAGCACATGATTTGATTTTGCTTTTTTCATAAATTTAAACGCCTCAGCATTTGATTCCATTGTTTTTGTAAGTTTTGCTATTGTCATTCGATTTCCGTTTTGAGTATATTGATATCCACCAAATACTTTTTTCATCTCAATTTTTTGAGCCTTACAAATCGTGATCGTGGTCAAAGCTAAAAGGAAGGTCAATAGTGTTTTTTTCATTGTTTAAAGTTTATTGTTGCGTTAAATTATGTACGACGTTTGGTATAAAATTAGTGGCTGTTTTTTCAACGATATACGTTACGAATGAAAACGAAAGTACATTGAAAAGAGAGCAATTTTGTTTGAAGCTAGGATAAGTAATTTTTGATACTTCCGGGGTCGTTTGTCTTTTCTTATCTAGATACCGAGTCAGAAGGAAATTGAGAAACATGTTGTTCGCTGCCTTTGTACTATTCAACTTGCTTTCAAAATAACACCTCTGTCAGATTCTTATGAGATTACCAACTAACCATAGCATAAAAAAGGAGCCTTAACAGCTCCTTTTTAAATCTTCTTATTTTAGTTCTTCTAGTAACACATCAACTGCTTTTTGCAATTGAGCGTCTTCACCTCTTGCTCCCCAACCTGGTGCATTCTTTACCAAATAATCGGGTGTAGCAGGCGCTTCATTTTCCATATTCAATCCAGATTTTTTGACATACCAAGCACGGAATGGCATTCGAACATAGCCCTTGGACAATCCATAGCCTCCAGTAGAGATGACTGCACCAAAAGTAGGCTGCCCCACTAATTTACCGAGTCCTAAATTTTTATAGGCATGTGAAAATATTTCTGCATTGGAGTAACTATTCTCG
>JBELGW010000028.1:0-31803 GCA_042091715.1 Polaribacter sp.
TTTTATGCTTTTTTTGATATCGCTGTGATTGATGTTTTCTGCTTCAATTACTATTTTTTTACGCATTTCATTTTGTTTGAATACAAAACGAAACAAGAAATCAAGAAAATCCCTGGTAAATTGCTGCGCAACCCTCGCTTTCAGTATTGATATAGTTAATACTCAAGAAATTTTTAAAACAAGAGTTTTGGGGGAAGTGAGTGCATTTAAAAGAGCATCATTAAGAGAGGCTGAATCCCAATATCTAAAAAAAAATAGTTACATTTGCCGTGAAAAGAAATATTAAAATGCTACATCAAATAGTTGGACAAGAGTTATTTGCTCTATTTATTTTTGGAATTGCTTTCGCAGTTACCTATTTCATCATACCCAAAATTATATGGGTGGTGCACTCTAGAGATCTAATAGACAAGCCAGATTTCCGCAGTTCTCACAAAGAATCAACCCCCACCATGGCAGGAGTGGCCTTCTTTTTGGCAATGATTGCCCTCCTTTTTTTTATAAATGGGTTTGATGCAGATGCCATTGCAATTAACCTAGTAGCGGCTTTGACAGTGGTTTTTAGTATTGGTTTGAAGGACGATTTGGTACTGTCTTCACCCAAAGCAAAAACAATTGGCCACCTGATGGCTATTGCTGCCTTACTTCTCAATGAATCCATACAGTCCATTCAGTTAGAAGGATTTTTAGGAGTGCAGGTCCTCCCCATTTATATTTCACTGCCCATACTCGGCTTTATTATTCTTTCCATTGTCAATGCTTATAATTTAATTGATGGGATAGACGGACTGGCAGCTATCATAGGAATGGTGATCTTTTCCGGCTTTAGTATCATTTTTTATCAACTAGAAATGTCGTTTTACTTCTTGCTTTCTATAGGATTGATTGGGGTCTTGTTGGCCTATCTTCGGTATAATTTTTCGAAAATGAACAAAATATTCATGGGAGATACCGGGTCTTTGATCATTGGGTTTAGCATTGCTTTTCTTGCTGTGAAATTGGTGACAACCGATCTGTCGGGCATGCATGAGTTGCCTTTTTTTAAGGAAAATAAAGTAATAGTATTGTTATCCATCATTGGAATTCCATTGTTTGACACCTTACGAGTGATGGGAGTTCGTTTGTTAAACAATAAAAGCCTTTTTTCTCCTGACAGAAATCACATACACCATATTTTAATTGATTGTGGACTCAAGCATTACAAAGCGAGTCTATTTATCGCTGTTCTCAACCTATTGATTGCCTTTCTGGTGGTGGTGCTGTCTGCACACTTACATAGTTTTGAAATGTTGGGTGTGCTGCTCTTCATCTTCGCTCTTTTACTGTTGTTTTTTGATAAGATGAAAGAAAATATAGCGACAAAAAATAGTTGTGAAAAGCTGATCTCGTGGTTAAATTACATGACCTAACGGTGCTTTTTGACAAGGACGAAGCATGTCTTGCTTTTTATAGGAAGAAACCCTAGTTTTTTTCAGGAAAACATCGACAATGCATCTAAAACATTCAAAAAAAACTTCATCCAAGAGGTTTTCTAAATGAACCTTCGATTGTTCTCTAGTAAGTGTGCAATTAAACTGCATACTTTTTTGTTCCCAATTTGTAGCAATGAGTCCAAGTGACGCATGTGATGTGTGTCTGTTCCTACAACATCATACAAGTTGTTTTTAAGCAGTTGCTTGCTTATATTCTGGACGCTTTTACCATAATGAGGGGTCAATGAAAGCAGATTTAATTGAAAGAGACAGCCTGCTTTTTTGAGTTTGTAATACGCTTGAAAATCTCTGTGGTAAAAGGAATACCGCTCAGGGTGTGCCAATACAGGTATGTATCCTTTCAATTGCAGGTCATAGAGCATTTGGTAGAGGTTAAGTGGAGCGCTGAAATACGACATTTCAACCAAAACATAGTTGTCTTTTAAAGCCAAGATGTCATCTTGTAAGAGTCGTTCAGAAAATTGTTCATCTAACATGTATTCTGCTGCTGCTTCAATGTTGATATCTTGCAAGTTGTTCTGTGCTAATACTGCTTTTACTTCTGCGAGCTTGCGATGAATCATTGCAGTGCTATTTGGGTATACATCTCCCAAAACATGTGGTGTTGTGATAAAGTTTTTGATGCCATAAGAGCGCATTCGTGTGAGCAAGGCTATTGAATCTTCCAATGTTTTTGCTCCATCATCAATGCCTGGCAATAGGTGCGAATGAATGTCTACAAAGTCTTTTGGAAATACTTCGGACAGAGGGATTTTAGTTTTCTTAAAAAAGAACATGCTTAAACGAGATAATTGGAACAAATTTAGACATATTTATTCAATATCTCATGAGGTTTTTTTGTCGAAATCGATGTAGTGCAATTAATCGTTGTTTTATCTCTTGCGTTATGATATATTTGGAAGACTTAATTTAAGAAATATGATTTTAATAGCTGATGGAGGCTCTACCAAAGCAGATTGGATTGCTTTAGATTCGAATAAAGAGGAAGTATTTAGAACCCGTACCTTAGGTTTAAATCCTGCGGTAGTTCCAGAAACAGAATTGAGAAATAGAATTGTCAATATGTTTCAGTTAATGCAGGTCAAAGATAGTGTCACGGAGATTCATTTTTATGGAGCAGGTTGCGGTACTCCTAAGCCAGTGGCTATTTTAAAGGATATTTTAGCCTCTATTTTTACGCAGGCGAAGATTTATGTGGCTGAAGATTTGCTGGCGGCAGTTTATGCATCTTCTGGTGATGCGGAGGGAATTGTTTGTATTCTAGGAACTGGATCTAATAGTTGCTATTTTGACGGAACAAACTTAAATGTAACTTCTGCATCTTTGGGATATACGGTGATGGATGAAGCCTCGGGAAACTATTTTGGTAAAATTTTAGTGAGAGACTTCTTTTATAATAAAATGCCAAAAGCCATTGCTGAAAAATTCAATGCGCAGTTTGATTTGGAAGTGGATGCAGTGAAATTCAACTTGTATATGCAGCCAAATCCAAACATGTATTTGGCCAATTTTGCGAAGTTTATGTTCGAATTCAAGCAAGAAAAATACATCAAGAGAATCATTAGAAAAGGCTTTCAGTCTTTTTTCCAGTATCGAATTTTACCTTTTCAAAAAGATTCAGAGACTCCTATTTATTTTATTGGCTCTATTGCCTATTATTTTAAAGATATTTTAGACAAGGTAGCAGCAAAACACGATTTGAAAATAACAGGTGTTGTGCACAGGCCTATTGATAATTTGGTGACGTATCACAAAGAGAAGATCAACTTATAGAGATTCGGTAATACGCTCCAGAGCCATGCCACGTGACCCTTTGATAAGAATGCTTCGGTCTGTAAAATTACAGATTTGTATGTGTGTTTCTAATTCCTCATAGGACCTGAATGTGTGGTGTTTTGAAGTCACTTGAGCAAATAGTTTTCCGACCAATAGTACTTTTTCAAAATGGAGTGTTACACAATAATCGGCAATGGCTTGATGTTCTTGTGCACTGGTTTCTCCTAGCTCAAACATATCACCTAAAATCGCAATTTTAGCTGTTCCTGCCATGGCATTGAAACTGCTGAGCGCTACTTTCATGCTTGTAGGATTGGCATTGTAGGCGTCTAAGATCAACTTGTTGTTTTTAGGGCTCACCATTACTTGAGATCTATTGTTGGAAGGTACATAGCTCGTTAATCCTTGTTTTATGGCATTCGCATCAACCTTGAAGTAGCGTCCAATGCTAATGGCAGCAGCGATATTTGAGTAATTATAATCTCCAATTAATTGGGTGTCTATCTGCTGTGTGCCTAACTGAATACTGACAAAAGGATTTGCTGTTACGAAAGAAATGTCGCCGTCAAAACACAGCACTTTCATGCCTTTGGTTTTTTCAACTTGAATGGCATCTGAAGGATTTACAACTACTTTTTTTTGTTGGGTTTTGAGCTGTGTATACAGTTCTGATTTTGCATCAATAACTCCTTCAATACTGCCAAACCCCTCTAGGTGAGCTTTTCCAAAATTGGTGATATACCCAAGATCAGGTTTGGTGATGTTGGCCAAAAAGGCAATCTCATGAGGGTGATTGGCACCCATCTCGACAATACCAATTTCGGTGGTAGGAGTCATTGATAATAGCGTTAATGGCACTCCAATATGGTTGTTTAAATTGCCTTGTGTTGCTGTGGTTGTGAATTGTTGTGAGAGTACTGCATTGATTAGCTCTTTTGTGGTGGTCTTTCCGTTGCTACCTGTGAGTCCGATTATTGGAATGTTCAGTACGCATCGATGATAGCTCGCAAGTGCTTGTAAGGTACTCAGAACATCATCCACAAGAATACAATGTGCATTGGTAGCATGTTCCTTTTGATCTACAATACTATATGCTGCACCTTTCTCAATGGCCTCTTCTGCAAAGGTATTTCCATTAAAATTGGCGCCTGTTAAGGCAAAATATAAGGTGTTTTTACGAATGTTTCTTGTGTCGGTGTCTACCAAATAATGTAGGCTATAGAGTTTGTATAGTGCTTCAATATTCATCTGTTGTCAATAAAAAAACCTCATTGTAAAAAAGATACAATGAGGTTGAATTTGTAGTGGTACTCAGTTTATCTTTTTGGATTTCGTGGAGTACGCTGTTGCGAGGTCATTTGCCCCATTTTATCCGTTACACATCTAAAACCTATAAAATTGGTAGACATGTATTCTGGAAGATACCTTCTCTGTGCAGGGTCTAACCAGTATTCTCTGTCGCTCCAAGAACCTCCTTTGTAAACTCTTGTATTGTCACTAATTAACGTATAACGAGTTTTCGTATCGTATCTTTTGGCAATATTTCCAAGACTATCTTTTTCGTCTCTTGGTGTTCTAGGCGAATTATACATCGGTGACTCATTTGCATATTGATCTAAATCTGTATCATAAAGCCTGGAAGAGTTATGGTCTCCATCACCTAAGTTGGCATTATTTGCAACCGTATAGTTTCTTCTCATGTAGGTTTCATCCTCGGTTATGGCAGCGTATTTAGCACTTCCCGGTAGATTCTTTGGCATGATTTTGCCATTTTCTAAGGTGTCATATTCAATAGAGTTTGCATCAACAATTTGCACTTTTCCATCTTCGCCAATCATTTTCTTGCTGTATACGTTTCCTCTAAAATAACTGAAGTCATTGGCCTCAACATCAATATGAGGACGGTACACATCAGCAACCCATTCTGCAACATTTCCCGACATGTCATAAAGTCCAAAAGCATTGGGCCTATACGATCTAACTTGGATCGGAATGTCTGAGCCGTCGCTGCTCCATCCTGACAAACCGCTGTAGTCACCTTTCGACTGTTTGAAATTGGCCAATTGATCGCCTTTGTAGCGTTTGCTGTTGTCTCTGGTATATTTTCCTGACCATGCGTATTTTTTTCTACCTCTAATATTGTTGTACTCACGATTTTCTATGATCGATTTTGCCGCATATTCCCACTCTGCCTCGGTTGGCAAGCGAAATTTTTGTGACAAGATACCATCCGTGGTAGTTACGTGTCTTCCGGTAAATTTTCCTTTTTCAGGTCGTGCTTGTCCTTTTGTCCTTCTCACATTATTTGGTAGTCCTCGATTGTAAATGGTAGAATCACCGTCAAATAAAGCGTATGGATTGCTGAGATAGACATCCGTATCAAAAGTGTTTTTTCCTTTGAATTCAATCGAGTCCATTTTCCAAATATTCTTAATAATCCCTTTGTCCATTAAGGTTTTTAGATTGACTGCATTGGTTCTCCACTTACAATATTGTGTGGCCTGCAACCAACTTACACCCACCACCGGATAATCTACAAAAGAGGGATGACGCAAATAGTTTTCTGACAAGAGTTCTGTATTTCCTAGTCCCTTTCTCCAGACCAAGGTGTCTGGTAACACAGATGCATAAATGTGTTTGAAGTTTGGGTCAGAAGGAGGGTACACTCTTTTCGTGTACTGCATAAATAGGGAATATTCAGAGTTGGTTACCTCCGCTTCATCCATATAAAATGATCGGACATGCATTTTTTGAGGAGTGGTGTTCCAATCAAACATTACGTCGTCTTGTACCTGTCCCATAGTAAAGGTTCCGCCTTCAATGGCAACCATTCCCGAAGGAGCTTTAGACCCTGCAAACGAGGTTGTTTTTAGGAAATTTCCATAATCAGGGTTGTTGAATTTCCATCCTGTGAGCGTTGACCCTGAATCTGAGCGCGATTTACATTGGGTAAATGAGATGCTAAGAAGCGCTAATAAAGCAATTTTAAATACGTTTTTCATGTATTTGGTTGAATTATCTAAATTTGTAATAGTTTCATTTGTCCATGCAATGTACAATAATTCTCTTTCATAGCAAGAGAATTAACTTTTTTATGATGGATATTTATATTCAATTTATAAACGATTGTTTTTTCGCTTTATTATGAGTAATCTTGCACTGGTTTAAAATAATTGTTGCGGTGCTGCGTTATTGGAATGAAGAAATGAAAAAAAACATATTATTTTTTATACTTTTTTTGTGCATGGGAAGGGGTGTTTTGGCCCAAACAACAAATTCTGTTCTTGCTGTAGGCGATTGGTATAAATTTTCTGTAGATACGACAGGCGTTTTTAAAATTGACAATGCCCTCTTGCAAAAAATGGGAATTGCAACGAGGGATATTGACCCCAGAAATATCAAGATTTATGGAAATGGTGGGGGCTTATTACCTCGGAAAAATAGCGATTTCAGACATGATGATCTTGTTGAGAATGCGCTGTGGGTGCTGGGTGAAGAGGACGGCGTTTTTGATGGAGAAGATGCGATTTTATTTTATGCAAAAGGACCACATGATTGGATTTTGAATCCGAGTTTAGAAACCGCAACGCACAGGCAAAATATATATGATGACAAGTCCTATTACTTTTTAACAATAGGAGATGTACCCGGCAAGCGAATTGCAAAAGCTTCAGAAATCACCGCCAATGCTGCGAGCACAATTCAGGTTTTTGATGATTTTATGTTTTATGAAAAGGAAGAACGGAATTTATTTGCCATCGGTACCCAATGGTTTGGAGAAGATTTTAGTGTAAATGCATCTCAAGTGTTTCAATTTAATTTTACCCATGTAGATGCCTCCGCACCGTTATTGTTAAAGGTGCGTGGTAGTGCTGTGTCTTCTTTGACCTCTTCCATGCGTGTTACAGTAAATGATCAAGAGGCTTTTTCAATTGGGTACCCGAAATTGGCACTAGGGACAACAAGGCTTGGATATGCCGCTCAGAACAGCGGTGAAATCAATGTCACTTCATCAAACATCGCTATTGGGATTTCCTATGACGACGGCGGAAATCCGGCTGCCAAAGCCTATTTAGACTATATAGAGCTACAAGGGAAGAAACGGTTGATCGCTGATGGTAATCAATTTTCGTTTCGAAGTTTCGAAGCGTATAAAAGTACAGGTGTATTAGCTTATCGGGTAGAAAATGCGCCAAAAATTAGGGCTATTTGGGATGTGACCGATGCACAAAATCCCAAAGAATTGCCAACAAACTCTAGCGGGGATGACCTCATATTTAAAGCTAATGGAGGTGCTTTGAGCGAATATATCGTTTTGGGAACGGATGCGTTTTTTGTTCCAGAAGTATCGTCGAGTGCATTGATAGCAAATCAAAACTTACATGGGCTGAAAGACATTAATTACCTTGTAATTACCAATCAAGAATTATCAGGACAGGCTCAGCGTTTGGCAGCATATCATCAAACAAACTCCCAGCTTTCTTCTAAAGTGGTATTGTTGTCTGAAATTTACAATGAATTTGGATCTGGATCTTCTGATATTACCGCAATACGGGACTTTATCAAACATTTGTACAACACAAATTCCAGCAGTGCGGGAGCACTTAAATATGTCTGTTTCTTTGGAGATGCTTCCTATGATTATAAGGATCGTATTTCAGGGAACAATAATGTGGTGCCTGTGTTTGAAGCTTTTGATAGTTTTGATAAGGCAAATTCGTATGTAACAGATGATTACTTTGTGATGTTGGATCCGAACGAAGGCAAGATGTCTAGCGGAGATAGCATCGATGTGACCACCGGAAGAATTCCTGTTTCCTCTGTGCAACAAGCCAGTGAGGTTGTTGATAAAATTTTGAGTTACTACGATAAAAGATCTTTCGGAGATTGGAGAAATACCATTACACTAATGGCAGATGATATTGATTATAAGGGAGAGCAAAGCATACAATCTGGTGTTGAGCGCATTGCTGATTCCATCAAAAAAAACAAGCCCATTTTTAACGTAAATAAAATTTATTTGGATGCCTACAAGCAAGAGAATTCTTCTGGTGGAGAGCGGTATCCCGATGCGAAATTAGCACTGACCAATGCTGTAGAAAAAGGCACCTTAGTATTGGATTATTTTGGACATGGCGGGGAAGATGGTTTGGCTTCTGAACGTATTTTAGAAGTACCTCAAATTCAATTGTTCAATAATGAGGATGTATTGCCCCTTTTTATTACGGTGACTTGTAGTTTTTCGCGTTTTGACAATCCATTACGAAACACTGCTGGAGAGTTTGCGTTTTGGAATAAGAATGGAGGAGCAGTCAGTATGATTACAACAACAAGAGAGGTCTATATTAGTGTGGGGCAGTCTTTTAATGAGTTATTGATGAGTATTTTATTGGAGTTTGAAAACCAAGATTTGACCATTGCAGAATCCTTAACCTTGGCTAAAAATGAGTTTTCCAATACACAAAAATTCTTTATTTTTTATTTTGGTGACCCTGCAATGAAATTAGCAATTCCTCAAAGCAACATACGAATTACGAAGTTAAATGGAGTTGCCTTGACTCAGGAGATGGATACTTTAAAAGCACTGTCTAAAGTAAGATTTGAAGGTGTAGTAACCAATTCAAGTAACGAAACATTGACAGATTTTAATGGGACGCTGTCAACCACAGTGTTTGATAAGCCCATAGAAAGAACGACCTTAGATAATGACGGTTTTGGCATCAGACTCCCTTTTGATTCTAGAGAGAGTAAACTATTTAGAGGGAAGTCTACCGTAACCAACGGTGTTTTTAACTTCGATTTTATCGTTCCAAAAGATATTAAAGTAGCTTATGGAAAAGCGAAGTTGAGTTTTTATGCAAGCAATGATGAAGAAGATAGGTCAGGAGCAAACTTTGAAGTAGTTGTAGGTGGTATCAATCCAGACGCAGCAAGTGATACCACAGGTCCAGAATTGGAGGTGTTTATGAATGATACCTCTTTCATGGAGGGAGGAAATACAAATACCTCTCCGAATCTAATTGTAGCATTGGCAGATGCGAGCGGTATCAATACTTCTGTAACTTCTGTAGACCATGATATTATTGCCATTTTAGATGGAGATCAAGCCAACCCTATCATCTTAAATGACTATTACGAGACTGACTTAGATGATTTTACAAAAGGAGAAGTGCTGTATCAATTGCGAGATTTGGCCGTGGGTCCGCACACCATTAAAATTAAAGCATGGGATACCTATAATAATTCATCTGAAACTACGTTAAGTTTTGTGGTAGTAAGCGATAGTGGTTTGGTGTTGGATAATGTGCTTAACTATCCCAACCCATTTGTGAATTATACCGAGTTTTGGTTCAATCATAACAAACCAAACGAACCCTTAGAGGTACAAGTTCAAATATTTAGCATTTCAGGAAAAATAGTCAAGACACTGAATCGAACGGTGCAAACAACAGGAAGCCTTTCACGCTCCATTACATGGAATGGTTTGGATGACTTTGGAAACCGAATCGGTAAAGGTGTATACATTTATAAATTAAAAGTAAATTCAACCATTAGCAATCAATACGCAGAGAAGTACGAGAAATTAGTCATATTTTAGCATTTCTTATGAGTAGTACAGTTTTAAAAGAAACCAAATGAAACGAAAAATTTTAGCATTTACAATTGGGTGTTTGTTGGCAAATACAGCCATTCAGAGTCAAACAAATACAATTACAACAGCATCACCTTTTTTATTGATTACACCAGATGCAAGGGCAGGAGGAATGGGTGATATTGGAGTTGCAACGTCATCAGATGCATTTTCAATCTACCACAACCCCTCAAAAACAGCCTTTAATACCAATCAGATAAGTGTTGGTGTCAATTATACACCTTGGTTGAGAAACTTAGTAGATGATATTTTTGTAGGAGGATTATCCTATGTGAATCGATTTAGTGAAAATGCTGCATGGGGAGTTGATTTGAAATACTTTTCTTTGGGTAAAATAGAATTGACAGACAGCAACGGAACAGCTATTGGTACTGAAAATCCAAGTGAATTGGCATTAACGGCTACCTATGCCTTGAAATTAAGTGAGACATTCTCTTTGGGGGTTGGACTTCGTTACATTGACTCGAATTACAAGTTAAGAGTACAAAATCAAAATATTCAGTCAATCAATTCTTTTTCTGTAGATGTTTCAGGATATTACAGATCAAGTGAAGAAAATTATGGAAACTTTAATGGGAGGTATCGCTTAGGATTTAACATTTCAAATATTGGTCCAAAGGTTTCATATGTTCCCGGAAGTGAAGATTTTATTCCTACCAACCTAAAGTTGGGTGGAGGATTTGATTTCATTCTCGATGAGTACAATACCATTGGAATCAATATTGAAACGACCAAGTTATTAGTGCCAACACCTCAAGAAGATGGTTCTGATCAGGAAAAAGGTTGGATTTCGGGTATGTTCTCTTCTTTTGGCGATGCGCCAGGAGGTTTTAGCGAAGAATTGAAAGAATTTACCTATGCCTTAGGTGCAGAGTACTTGTATAACAATGCTTTTGCGTTGAGAGCTGGTTATTACCATGAAAGTGAAATGAAAGGGAATCGACAGTATTTTACCATGGGTGGAGGTTTTAAAGCGAGAGCTTTTTCTTTAGATTTATCGTACTTGATGAATTCTTCCAATGTAAATCATCCTTTGGAAAATACATTGCGTTTCTCATTATCTTTTGATTTAGGGGAGATTTACGAAGATTATTATTAACTTTGTGCTTTCACGAGAAAAGTGTTCTTATGAAAGAAATTAATGTAGTAGCATCTGCTACTGTTTACGATGATATTTCAGAATTGCCAGTGGCTGTTCAATCATTAATGCACAAAGCCATAGAGGCAAGAGAAAAGGCTTATGCTCCTTACTCAAAGTTTCAGGTTGGGGTTGCTTTGCTGTTAGAAAACAACGAAATTATTTTAGGAAATAATCAAGAAAGTGCTGCTTATCCTTCGGGGATGTGTGCTGAACGTGTGGCTATATGGAAAGCAAGTTCCGATTATCCGGGGGTAAAGGTAAAGCAACTTATGATTACCGCTAGTTCGTCAACTACTAAGGTAGATAGACCAGTAGGACCATGTGGAGCCTGTAGACAAACCCTTTCTGAATATGAAATCAATCAGAAAGAACCCATCGAAATTTATTTTATGGGAGAGATAGGTCAAGTGGTGAAAACAGAGTCGCTCTTGTCGCTCTTGCCATTTTCTTTTGATAGTTCGTATTTGTAAATACAAACTCGTATCCATCCATAAGCTTGCCATGGCGGTAGAGAGAAGTATGCTTCTGTGTTTGTTGCAACGTTGTTGTGCTATTCAAAATAGTAGTGACCTGTTGCAGTGATTTTGTGGGCCGTTATTTGTATGGATCTCTTGCTATCTTTGAAGCCTACTGACATGCTGTTCTCTGCCTATGCGAAGTTTCATGTTAGACTCCGAGCATTGTTGACAGTATCTCAAATATAGACGTCAAAATACCGATATTGTTAAAATAAAGACCTGTTTGTTTTGAATTTCACAAAAAATAATTAAAACCATTGCGATTATTCAGTTGTTACGTTAAAAAGGCGTTTCTTTGTTTGAAACGAAACGTAACGTAAGACCCTTGATGAGTAATTCAAAAATAACAGGAACAGGATGTTATATTCCAACAGTAATTAAAGGAAATGACACATTTTTAAACCATCAATTTTTAAATGATGATGGTACTTCTTTTGGTACTGATAACACCTTGATTATTGAAAAATTTAAATCGATTACTGGTATTTACGAACGGAGGTATGCCAAAGATGAGTTATTTACTTCTGATATTGCTTTTTATGCGGCACAAAATGCGATTGAAACCGCAGGTATTGATCCGGAAACACTGGATTACATCATTGTAGCACATAACTTTGGAGATGTTAAGAAACCAGGGAGTCAAAATAATCTTCTGCCGAGTCTGTCATCAAGAGTAAAGCATCGTTTACAAATTACCAATCCGAATTGCGTAGCATATGATATTTTATTTGGATGTCCAGGTTGGATCGAAGGCCTTATACAAGCCCATGCTTTTATCAAAGCAGGCATGGCGAAAAAAGTACTGGTGATTGGAGCCGAGACACTGTCTAGAGTGATTGATAAATCGGATAGAGATGCTATGATTTTTAGCGATGGTGCTGGTGCCTGTGTCATAGAACAGACAGCGCAAGAGAGTAAGGGTATCTTGAGTCATGCTACTCAAACATTTGCTAAGGACGAAGCCTATTTTTTAAATTTTTCAAAATCTTTTGATACTACCGCCAATCCAGAAACGCTGTACATGAAAATGCAGGGGCGTAAAATTTATGAGTTCGCATTAAACAACGTGCCAAGTGCTATGAAATTAGCACTAGACAAAAGTGGTGTTGGTATTGATGCGGTGAAAAAAGTATTTATACATCAAGCAAATGAAAAAATGGATGAGGCCATTATCAAGCGTTTTTACAGGCTTTTTAAAACACCAATTCCAGAAAATATTATGCCCATGAATATTCATAAATTTGGTAATAGTTCTGTGGCAACAGTTCCTACATTGTTAGATTTGGTCTTAAAAGGAGCCATTGAAAATCACGAAGTACATGCAGGTGATGTTGTTCTTTTTGCTTCGGTAGGTGCGGGTATGAATATCAATGCAATAGTCTATCAATTTTAGGGGAAAACCATCGTTGTTTCTTGCGTATGGATTGATTTAAAAAAAATCAATTTGATGCAAAAGAATTTAAATTCTTATAGTATTTTTGGGCATGCAACAACACAACGTACTTATATTAGATTTCGGATCGCAATACACACAGCTAATTGCCCGAAGAGTGAGAGAATTGAACATGTATTGTGAGATTCATCCTTACAATAAAATCCCAAAGAATAACAACGAATTTAAAGCAGTCATCTTGTCTGGAAGTCCCTCTTCTGTGAGAGCCGAAAATCCGCCGCATCCTGATTTATCTGAGATACGGGGAAAGAAGCCTTTATTAGCCGTTTGTTATGGCGCGCAATATCTTGCACACTTCTCTGGAGGCAATGTGGGTCAGTCAAACACAAGAGAATATGGAAGAGCAAATTTATCATTTGTTCAGAGTGATACAGTTTTTTTAGAAGGTATTTCTAGCGGGAGCCAGGTGTGGATGAGCCATTCAGATACCATTAAGGAACTACCCACAGGTGGAGTTCGTTTGGCAAGTACCCAAGATGTAGAAAATGCCGCTTACAGGATTGAAGGGGAAGATACCTACGCCATTCAATTTCATCCAGAGGTATACCATTCTACAGACGGAAAGCAGTTATTAGAAAATTTCTTAGTAAAAATTGCTGGAGTTGCACAAACCTTTACTCCAGATTCGTTTGCAGAAACGACCATAAAGGAGATCAAGGAAACGGTAGGAAGTGACAAGGTGGTCTTGGGACTGTCTGGAGGAGTAGATTCTACGGTTGCAGCTGTTTTATTGCACAAGGCAATTGGTCAAAACTTGCATTGTATTTTTGTGAACAATGGCTTGTTGCGAAAGAATGAATTTACAGATGTATTGCAACAATATCAAGGAATGGGCTTGAATGTGAAGGGAGTGGATGCCTCTGGTCGCTTTATGGCCGCTCTTTCAGGTTTGACTGATCCCGAAGCAAAGCGAAAGGCAATAGGAAACGCCTTTATTGAAGTTTTTGATGCAGAGGCAAGTCAAATTACAGATGCAAAGTGGTTGGCACAAGGAACCATATATCCAGATGTGATCGAATCGGTTTCTGTGAATGGAGGCCCCTCTGCCACGATTAAGAGCCATCATAACGTAGGTGGGCTACCAGAATTTATGAAATTAAAGATTGTAGAGCCTTTGCGCATGATATTTAAGGATGAGGTGAGAAGAGTTGGTGCTTCCCTCGGTATTGACAGTACTTTGCTCGGAAGACATCCCTTTCCCGGTCCGGGATTGGCAATTCGTATTCTTGGAGATATTACACCAGAAAAGGTAGCTATTTTACAAGATGTAGATGCTATTTTTATCAATGGACTTAAAGAAAGTGGGCTCTATGATTCTGTTTGGCAAGCAGGTGCAATTTTACTTCCTGTAAACTCTGTTGGGGTAATGGGAGACGAGAGAACCTATGAGAAAGTAGTTGCCCTAAGAGCTGTAGAAAGTACAGATGGGATGACAGCAGATTGGGTCAACCTGCCCTATGAATTTTTACAGAAGACGTCTAATGACATTATAAATAAAGTAAAAGGAGTAAATCGAGTAGTGTATGACATCAGCTCGAAACCACCAGCAACCATTGAGTGGGAATAAGGGATGCCGTTTGGTATCTAAAAGTTGTTAGAAATGAAAACCTAACCATTAGGTTCAATGCATTTGAAAACAGTACAAAACATTAATTTTTATGAAGCATTTTAAATTATTAGTAACTTTTTTCGTGTTTACCATAGCGGTGTCTTGTGGTCAACAGAAAAGGTACCTGAGCTACACAGTGAAGAAAGGTGAGACCATGCGAAGCATTGCAAAAAAACTTGATGTGAAGACAAAAGAGCTGATGCGATTGAATCCTGATGTTAGCAGAAAACCAAAAGCAGCAACACAAATCATAATTCCAAATACGAAGTTTGTAACCCTTCTCGAGCAGAATGATGCGTCAAACGAAACCATTGTTGTCAAGGACTCATTGGTAGGAGATAGCACAGATCCAATTGCTGAGCTCGCGGTTTTAGAAAAAGAGTTTGTATTGCATACCGTCGGTAAAGGAGATACTTTTTACAGTCTTACTCGCTATTATAATGTGTTGAAATCTGAGTTGCTCTTACTCAATGAGGAATTAACTGATGGACTAAAACTGGGTGCAACTATTAAAATTAAACGCATGGTTGAAGGAGAAGCTCAAGCCTTGATATACAGAGACAGTATTGCACAGGATGCCGCTGTTAAAGTAGCCCTGTTGCTGCCTTTTAGAGCCAAGGTGTTTGACACCATTGCTTCACATGATATTTTTACTAATGATCGATTGAGTGCTATTGTCACAGATTTTTATTTAGGAGCAGAATTGGCAATTGATTCTTTGCGAAATCAGGGTGCACAAGTAGCACTTACAGTTATTGATACAGAAGATCGCAATACAGTGGTTAATGAGTTGATCGAAACAAATGTGTTAAACAGTCAAGATGTAGTGATTGGTTCTATCTATTCTGACGAGACAAAGAAGCTAGCAAATAGCGTGGAGGTCCCCTTGGTATTTCCTATTTTTTCTAAGTCTCAGACCTCTTTTACTTCGTCGAAAATTGTGAAAACTGCACCAGATAAGCGGCTCTATAAAGAGAAGTTATTGTCTTACTTAGCTGGGCAATATACCAACGAGAACATCATTGTTGTTGGCGATTCTACGGCTACATCAATAACGAAAATTCATCAAATTGCAAACATTTTAAAGCAGCATGATTCTGTTCATGAGGTACATGAAATCATTCCACATTATGGATACATTGCACAAGAGCGTTTTTTGAAGCTGATGAAGCCAGATACCACGGCGATTAAAAATTGGGTGATTATTGCGACCGATAATGAGGTAATTGCAGCAGATGCCATTAATAGTTTAATTAGTTTTCCCGATCCTCCAAAACCGGAAAATGGAGTGGGTGAACCGGAAGAAAAATTGAATTATGCAGTGAAACTTTTTGGATTTGAAGGCATCAACTCGGTGGATAATAATAAGTTAGCACAGTTAGATTTTGTCCATGTCACAGATTCTTATGTAGATGAAGCTTCTTTAGGAGCAAGAATTTTTAACAAGCAATATTTGAAAAAGAATAAAGCCTTGCCGTCCTATTATGCAACGAGAGGTTTTGATGTGACTTATGATGTTGTAATGCGATTGGCTTCGGGTAAATCACTCAACGCTACTTTTAAAGAGGGAGTTTCATACCGCGTTGAAAGTAAGTTTGAATTTATGCAAAGAGCGGCATCAATTTCTCAAAACAAAGGATTATACTTATTAGAGTATCAACGAGATTTAAGCATCAAACGTGTCGAATAATGCAGTACGGATGCTTGCTTCAGTGTGTATACCTAATGCGAGAGATTAGGTTGTGAAGGGGGGCGTTTACCGAAGGGCTATCATTAAGCCTGTCACATACCTGCATGTTGGTGTGGAGACGCGTTTTGGTTTATCTATGAGCCACAGGTCTTGATTGATTTTCAGATGCAACTTTAACTCAATGTCGAAGATTTTTTTTATCCAATATTCGAGCAAAAAAAACTCCTAATCAGCGATCAGGAGTTTTTTAGTATAATGGATGTATGGGTGCAACTAGAT
Source organism: Polaribacter sp. (assembly GCA_042091715.1). Lineage (GTDB taxonomy): Bacteria > Bacteroidota > Bacteroidia > Flavobacteriales > Flavobacteriaceae > Polaribacter. The sequence continues at coordinate 16,612 of JBELGW010000028.1, forward strand.
TTTTTTCATCTGTTGTTTCATCATTTTAATTTGTTCTTGCAGCATGCCTTGTTTGTCTAATTTCTTAGCTTCGTTGATAAGCATTGTTGCTTCGCGTTTTCTTCTTTTTGTCATGGCTATTCCTGCCAATTGTAATTTAGCCATTGCCAAATCATGTCCCATAGACAAGCCTAATTTAATGGCCTTCTTTAGGTATTTTTCAGACTGTGTAATATTGGTTTGTGAAAGCATGATGCCATGTAAAAAGTTGTAGTAACCTTCTTGCTTTTTTGTCAATGCACTACTCGGATTTTTAATATATCCCAACCACTTTTGAGCTCCTGGAAAATTTTGCTTTCTCAATTGAAGGAAGGCTAGAAGAATGAATTCGTTTTTGAAGTAAAGTAAAATGAAGATTCCGGCAAGTAAGAGAATGGAAATTCCATTCATAATATGGCCTTGAGAAAATTCGTATACAGACCATGCAGTAATCAATGCGGCAATAATCAGTTTAAAGTTTTTATGAAACATGAAAAGGTTTTTTAAGGTTGACAAATGTACATTTTTCTAAATGTTTTGCCTTTTATTTTTTATAGTATTTTTTGTGTTTAAACCAAGCTGCTGTCCCAAGGATACTCACAAAGGCAATAGAATAGTACACTGATGTAGGTGTAATTACTTTATCTCCACTTGCATACGAGTGCAATCCTGATAAGTAAAAGTTAACTCCAAAGTAGGTCATCATAATAGAGGCAAAGGTAATGATAGACCATAAGTTGTAGGTGTACCTGCTTCGCAATCCAGGAATAAGGCGCATGTGTAAGATAAAAGCGTACAGCATAATACTAATTAAGGCCCAGGTTTCTTTAGGGTCCCAGCCCCAGTAGCGTCCCCAACTTTCGTTGGCCCACATACCTCCTAAAAAGTTTCCTATGGTGAGCATGATGAGTCCGATAGTAACAGACATTTCATTGATCACCGTCAATTCTTGTATGGCCAATCCTAGTTTTTTCTTATTCTTTTTCGTGGTAAATACCATTAAGAACAGGGCGAATATTCCTAAAATCATTCCCAATGACAAAGGTCCGTAACTCGCTACAATGATTGATACGTGCACCAACAACCACCATGAGTTCAAGACAGGTTGTAGGTTGGCAATTTCAGGATCCAACCAGTTTTGATGGGCAAATCCTAAAATGACAGCTGTTAAAAAGGCAGTAGCTGCGATGGTCAAGGATGATTTTCGTCCAAATGACAATCCAAAGAGCATGGTTGCCCAAGCAACATAAATGATCGATTCATAGGCATTAGACCAAGGTGCATTGCCACTGATATACCAACGTGCTCCTAATCCTAGGGTATGCATTACAAATAAAACAATGATGATGGCAATGAGTCCTTTTACAAGATAGCGAATGGCCTTTTTATCGTAAAATATTTGGGTGATCACAAAGACAATAAGGAGCCCTCCGATCAATCCAAAATACTTTGCCAAGCGGCTAAAAATACCGATCTTGTTATAGGCAATCTCTAAGTTAATTTGATCGTCTGAAGGAATCACTTTTTCCCCAAATTTCTTTTGAAAATCTTTAATTCCAGTTAAGACCTTATCTGCTTGCGCATAACCATTGGTTTGTTTTGCTGTTTGCAGTAGCTGCTTGTATACAGGCAGCACTTGCCTCACAAAGACAGAATCAGTTCCTTTAAAATTAGCATGTGTTGTCTCTGCTTGAGAGACCCATGTATTATTGGGGTCGTTGGGAATTGGGAAGATTTTAAAAATCGTACCTCCAATCGCCCCGTACAAGAGTCCAACACGTCTGTCAATGTTGATGAGGTCTTTTTCAAATTTATTTTTGATGTTGTTTTTTTGTGCTTCTGCCACCTGTTCTCTGATGAGGTATTCCCCATTTTGTGTGAGTAGATCAGACAAGCGGGCATGGGTTGCATCTGCAGGTAAGCCAAGTTGTTCCCTAATTTTGGTATTCCCCTTTTTTCCTAGGTAAATCATGGGTACCTCAATCCAAAAACGTGGATTTTCTATGATGGATAGTAGTACCTGACTAGGGGTCATACCCTTGAAGGTCTCTTGCTGTGTTACTTTACGTACCAGTTCTGATGCAAAGGTGTGAGCTGGTTTCATACGCCCTCCGGCATCTTGAATCACCAAACTATTAAACAATTCAGCATGGGCTGCATCCACTGTATTCGCCTTTAAAATAGAGTCTATTTGCTGATTCGTAATGATATTCTGTTGCTGGTGCGCTTCTTGAGCAGTTGCTGTAACCACAAGAAAAAAGAAACCAATCATAGATAAGGCAGCCTTTTTTCTTCTAATTTTTGTTAAGGATTTTTTTAAGAAATCAAAACGTGTTTTTTTAGCAAATAAGATACAAATCATTCCAAAGTACAATAATGAATAACCAATGTAGGTAATCAATGTTCCCCAGAAATCGTGATTTACAGACAAGTGTGTCTCTTCTTTTTCGCCGGTGATGTCATAGCTAGATTGAAATAGTTTATAGCCCTTGTAGTCTAAAATATGATTCATAAAGATGCGATAATCAAATGTTTTCTCCGGTGAGATCACCGTTACTTCACTTGCGTACGAAGCAGCACTTTCCGATCCTGGATATTTTTCTAGTTGAAAGTCTTTGAGCTTTACATGGAATGGTGTTTCTAAAGTTTTCGAGCCATAGAGCATTCTAAAGTTCAAGTTGTCAACGGTAAGTTGTTTTGAATTTAGAGAATTGAATTTTCCTCCTGTGAGTTCTATTCTTTCTGTGGTGTTGTTTGTTGTTACATCGATTACAAGTACATCAGAACTCAAATCCTTGTCATTTTTTGGTCCTCTTACAGTGTTCATCTTTCCTGTCATTACAGGATTTGGCACTACAAATGGTAAGCCTGAGATGTTGTATAAAGAACGGAATTGAAAATCTTGAATAGAATCTTTTGTCACCGTACCTCTAAATTGATCGGCCATGCGCATAAAGTCTCCATCAGCTCCCGATTGAATTTGTAAGCCATCTCCAGCCGTTCTAATATTAATCGTCGCGGTGTTTGGTGCATCAAAGCCGACTAAAATATTGTGAATGTTCTCTACAGTTCCTTTTTTGATGTAATGTTCATGTCTGGTTCCTCCACTTGATTCTACTAAGAAAAGATAGTCATCTCCAGCTTCATCTTCAATAAATTCTTGTGCTGCCCAAGGTATGTAGTCTACCAATTCAAAGTGAACAGGTTGTTTTTTGAAGTTGGTAGAGAATCCCCATGAGTTGCTTCCCCATCCAGAAAGTAATATCGGTTCATGAATGGTTGGTTTTTGAGAAGTATTGTCATCAATGACAACATTCACATAAGTAGTTTCTGAAAGGAATTTATTTGTCATTTCTCCTTCTTCAACTACCATGATTCCTTCATAACCAACATACCTCGTGATTCCTGCACCTACAAGAATCAATAAAAAAGAGGCATGAAATAGTAAAACAGGCCATTTTTCTTTTTTGTATAGGCGGTATCTGAAAATATTACCAAAAAAGTTGATAACAAAAAAGACCATAATAGCCTCGAACCACCATGAGTTGTATACCAACGCTTTAGAGGTTTGTGTACCATAATCATTTTCAATAAACGTAGCAACTCCCATAGCTGCTGAGAATAAGAAAAACAAGACCGCCATTAACCGCGTTGAGTAAAGAATATCAAGGATTTTTTTCATCTGTAAAAGAATAGTTTTTGAGACTACAAATTTACGGATAAATGCGTTAATAACCGATTTGAATAATCTGTTTTTTCTCTTTACGAAATGTTAAAAAGGATAGCCAATTTTATGAGAATTTTTGAGTCTTACTCAGCCACACTTTCTATGAGGATGCTAATCATATCAATTGCTGCTTGTGCAATTTTTGTTCCGGGTCCAAAGACACCTACCGCACCTGCATCAAATAGATATTGATAGTCTTGCGCAGGGATTACACCCCCTACAATAACCATGATATCTTCTCTGTCGTAGGATTTTAAGGATTCAATTACCTGCGGAACCAATGTTTTGTGCCCTGCAGCTAAAGAAGAGATCCCTAAAATATGCACATCATTTTCGATGGCTTGTTTGGTGGCTTCTTCTGGAGTTTGAAAAAGAGGACCAATATCTACGTCAAAACCGAGGTCGGCATACCCCGTTGCAACTACTTTTGCACCACGGTCGTGTCCGTCTTGCCCGAGTTTTGCAATCATAATACGAGGTCGTCTTCCTTCTAAAGCAGCAAATTGATCGGCCATTTCACTTGCTTTTTTAAACAAAGGGTCTTCTTTTATTTCCTTACTATACACGCCTGATATGGTTTTATGAACTGCTTTATGCCTACCAAAAATGTCTTCGAGAGCATCAGATATTTCTCCCAGGGTAGCGCGCTCTCTCGCAGCGATTACTGCCAAAGCTAATAAATTTCCTGTATTTGATTTTGCTGCGGCAGTTAAATTTATTAGTGCTGCTGTTACTTTTTCTTGATTCCTATCTTTTTTAATGCTTTCCAATCGTTCAATTTGCGACAAGCGAACGGCTTCATTATCTACCTCTAAAATATGCAAAGGGTCTTCTTCCTTTAATTGGTACTTATTCACACCAACAATAGTGTCTTGACCACTATCGATTTTTGCTTGCTTTTTGGCAGCAGCTTCTTCAATACGCATTTTAGGAATTCCTTGTTCTATGGCTTTTGTCATGCCTCCCAATTCCTCTACTTCTCGGATGAGCTTCCATGCCTCATTGGCAATGTCTTCTGTGAGTTGCTCCACATGATAGCTACCTGCCCAAGGATCAACAGTTTTGGTGATGTTGGTTTCTTCTTGTAAGTAAATTTGTGTATTTCTAGCAATACGCGCAGAGAAATCTGTAGGCAGGGCAATGGCCTCATCAAGCGCGTTTGTATGCAAACTTTGCGTTCCTCCAAAGGCAGCAGCCATCGCTTCGATGGTCGTTCTCGCAACATTGTTGAATGGGTCTTGTTCTGTTAAAGACCAACCACTGGTTTGGCAATGGGTTCTAAGGGCTAGTGATTTTTGGTTTTTTGGATTGAATTGTTGCACAAGTTTAGCCCACAGCATTCTTCCTGCACGCATTTTGGCAATCTCTGTAAAGTGATCCATTCCAATGGCCCAAAAGAAGGAAAGTCTTGGTGCAAAAGTATCTATATCCATGCCTGCTTCAATTCCTTTTTTAATGTATTCCAAGCCATCTGCTAAGGTGTATGCCAATTCTATTTCTGCAGTAGCTCCGGCTTCTTGCATATGGTATCCAGAGATAGAAATGGAATTGAATTTGGGCATATGCTCACTGGTATATTGAAAAATATCAGCAATAATTTTCATCGACGGACTCGGAGGGTAGATGTATGTGTTACGCACCATGAACTCTTTTAGAATGTCGTTTTGAATGGTTCCAGAAAGTTTTTCTGGCGCAACACCTTGTTCTTCTGCAGCCACAATGTAAAAAGCTAGAATGGGCAATACAGCGCCATTCATGGTCATCGATACCGACATTTTGTCTAAGGGAATCTGATCAAATAAGATCTTCATGTCGGCAACAGAATCAATGGCTACTCCGGCTTTACCAACATCTCCTTGCACACGCTCATGGTCTGAGTCATAGCCTCTATGGGTTGCTAAATCAAAAGCAACAGAAAGTCCTTTTTGTCCGGCAGCTAAATTTCTTCTGTAAAAAGCGTTGCTTTCCTCTGCGGTAGAGAAACCTGCGTACTGGCGTATGGTCCATGGCCTTCTTACATACATGGTAGAATAGGGTCCGCGAAGATACGGTGGAATCCCAGCCGTAAAATCTTCGTGTGAAAACTGCTTTTCAGGTTGAGTTTTAGCTGCTTCTAAAGAGATGTTTTGTATGTTTTTTCTACTCATGGTATTCGCTTTAAAGCTTTTGTCGTTGCTGAAACTTCTATCGCTTGTGTTGTCTGATTTTTGTAAAAATAGACAGATTGTTGCCGTCTATCGTTTTAGTTTGTTTCTTCTTTTGCGAGTCGTTCTTTTTCATACCCTTCAGCAAGTCGTTTTTTTAAAATAGGGGTGATGAGCGTTTTTACAGGTCTTGCTTTTAAAAAAGGATAAAACTCAAGCTCATTTTTCATGCGATCTTCTGCATTTGGCAGCTTATTACTTCCCAAGAGTATGCGTTCGTTTGTGTCGAATTTTTGTTGTTCATTTTGGGCGCTTTCCGCAATTTTTCGCTGAATTGTACCTTCTTTTAACTGTTTTAAAAAACCACCGGCCTTTTCAATATCCTTAAAAATAAGAAGTGCTTTTTCTGCGAGTTGATTCGTAATACTTTCAATATAATAGGAACCATCAGCTATTGAATTGGCAGTTGCAAGGTAACTTTCTTGTTGTAAAATCAACAATTGATTTCTCGCAATGCGCTCTCCAAATTCATTTTTCTTGTGATAGATAGCATCGTATGAAAGGTTATTTACCGTGGTTGCACTTCCCAGAATGGCACTCATGCATTCGGATGTGGTTCTGAGCATATTCACATTGTAGTCGAAGATGGTTTTATTACGCATGCTAGGTTGGGCAAAGATGTGAGCTTCTTGTGCTTTCTCTCCATATTCCTTTAATAGGGCATTCCATAAAAGCCTAAATGCTCTCAGTTTTGCTATTTCGAAAAAGTAATCACCACCGATAGCAAAATTGAAATGGAAATTAGAAGCTTGTTCAATACCAAAATAATGCAGATATTCATTGGCATGTGCAAGGGCGTACCCGAGTTGTTGCACACTGCTTGCTCCTGCATTTTGATAGAGTGTAACATCTATACCAATGGCATTGTTTGTATGTTGCAAAATAGCGTCAAGAGCGGCATGATCTTCTTTTAGATTTTTAAACCAATTTCCATTTTGAGCTAGGTTATTGATAATGTCTATTTGCAGGTAACAACGGTCAGAATCGATATAGGCTGCAACTTTATTGATGAATTCAGGGTCTGAAAAATGAAATCGAAGGTAAATGCTAGTTTCTGTTACAGCTATATTTGCCAATAGTAACTGATAGTCAAAAGGTTTTACACAAATAAATTCTAGTGCGTTTGCTCCTCTATCAAGTGCATTTTTAGCAATATAATTGGCTGTTTTTTCATCGTCTACATAGATTGATTGAGAGATGTTGAAGGCAAATTTAGAAAGCGTATTGTGAGGGTTTTTACGATCCTCTTTTGTGTAAAATGGTTTTACAACAATGCCTTCATCTGTTCGCCACAATAAGGTGTTGTTATAGTCTGCTCCTTTCAAATCTACCTGAATTTTTTGTTTCCAAGCAGTTGGAGTGGTGCCGTTAAAAAGATTGAATAGATCGGTGCTCATTACTTTAGGGTGTCAAATTCAATAAGGTAAATATCTTCGTTCTCTTTTTTCATCAAGTATTTCTCTCTTGCAAATCGCTCCAGTTGCAATGAGTCTTGAAGTTTGTTTATGGTTGCTTTGTCTTCTTGTATTCTTTTTTTGTAAAATTCAATGGCAGTTTCTAGTTCTTCAATCTCAGTATTAAACTCTTTGTGTACAAGATAAGAATTTTCGTCAAAAAAGAGCATCCAAATACTAAAAGCAGTAAGGATAATCACATATCGATTGGTGCTAAATTTGACAATCTTATGTTGTCGAAACTGCTTAAAGGTCATTTACAACCTGTTTGTTATCACAGTTCTAACGATGTCTATTGCCACATCATTATGTCTATCATTAGGAATGATAAGATCTGCGTAGTTTTTGGTAGGCTCAATAAATTGTTGGTGCATTGGCTTTAGCGTGTCTTGATATCTGCTTAACACTTCATTGACATCTCTGCCTCTTTCATTGATATCTCTGCGCACTCTTCGTATTAATCGCTCATCAGTATCTGCATGAACAAAGATTTTAATATCAAAGAGGTCTCTGAGTTCTTCATTATTAAAAATCAAGATTCCCTCAATAACAACGACTTTTCTCGGGTGCGTTTTGATGACATCTGTAGTTCTGTTATGTGAAACAAATGAATAGACAGGCTGATCAATTGTTTTTCCTTCTTTGAGTTCTTTTAAATGTTGAATGATCAGATCAAAATCGATAGCACGTGGATGGTCGAAATTAATTTTTGTTCGCTCATCATAACTTAGATTGTCAGTAGCATTGTAATAGGAATCTTGTGAAATAACACAGACTTCATCTGTTGGAAGTTCTTTGACGATTTTATTAACAACGGTTGTTTTACCGCTTCCAGTTCCTCCGGCAATTCCAATAATTAGCATACTGTTTTGAGTTAGATTTAAAGAATAACTGACAGCAAATTTAATGAAATTTCAGTCAATTTTGAGTATAAAAAAAGTCCTTTCTTTTGAAAGGACTTTAAAGAGCCGATGAAGGGACTCGAACCCCCGACCTGCTGATTACAAATCAGCTGCTCTAGCCAGCTGAGCTACATCGGCTTTTGCTTCTTTTTAAGCGTGGCAAATATAGTATGATTTCTGATAGTGACCAACTTTTTTGAATTTTTTTTTTGAAAAACATAATGCTGTAAAAGTGGTGTTGTTTTTAGAAGTTATGAAATCAGGGGGTTAGGGTTTTTGAATTCTAAAAAAACCTTGCAAAAAATTGCAAGGTTTTTCATTTTAAGTCCGATTTGTTTTACATCTAGTTCACTTTTCAGCGCCTTTCTTCATGTGTTTAGGTCTTTTTTAATGATGCATTCATTGAAAATAGCAATAGCAATCCAGAAAGCATAAAAATGGCCAAAACATGATATCCGAGACTGCTTTCTATCCTGTTTTTATAGATAAATTGAGGGAGGTTTTCATAGCTTTGAAGGCTAAATTTCTCATTTTTAAAGAGCATCGGAACCAAGTAGTTACGCCAGTCGCTAGAAAATTCAAACACTTGCTTTTTGTAGTCATTGTAATGATTTTCTGAAGTTCCTGCTATTGCATTTAGTGACTGCTGCAGCAAAATAGTAGGGGAGCTGTATTTAAACACACCGATGAGTTCTTGTTGCTTTTCTAACTGTATTTCATAGGCAGCTAATAGTGGTTTGGTTTTATCTTCCATTACTTTTTCTGAAGCAAAATAATTGTGCCAAAAACCAAAATTTTGAGCCGTATTTTCTGCAGAGAGCTCAGGATGTGTTCGCAAATAATCACTCATGATTTCGTTCTGTTTTTCTTCATTTTCCTTTTTAATTAAGCGAATTTCATTGATCATTTTTAGACGCGACGGTGTTGGATATGTTGTATTTCCAATCTGGTTGATGGTTGCGGGGAAAATGAGTACAATGAACAGCCAAATTCCTACTAGGGTAAATGCATTTTTTGAAGAATCGTTTATTTTAAGATTGATTAAAAATGCGAGTGCAAACCAAAAAAGGTTGTATCCAGCAATCATAGAGAGCAATCCAGCCATGTGCGCTGTATTGCTCAGCGCAGGAAACGATGTGATTGCTATGCTTAAGACTACGGTAATTAGTGTAATGAGCGTAAAGATACCATAGCGTATGCTCATCTTTTGCAAGAGCCAAGTTTTCACAGAGATGGGCTGTGCTCCTAGCAATCTCAGAGTGCCTAATTCTTTTTCCTTTGAAAGCATATTATACGTGAACGCAATAATGAAGAGTGGAATGATGAAAATAAGCACAAAGGTGAGGTCAAAGTTCCCAAACAATAGCTGTACTGGGTTTACCATTTCAGCATAATCTAAAGCAAAATTGTTACCATAGACTGTTGGACTTTTGAAATGGGTATACATATCACTTTGTCCAGTAGATAGGAAAGCCATAGGCGCAGGTTGCATAATGGCTAGCCGAGGATGTCTGTAGCCAATATTCATAGGAGATGTAGGCAGACTTCTCGGAGAGATGCCTACCTTTTCTCCTCGTTCAACTTTTGTTAAGATGTCTAACATCGCACTGTCTTTTTTGTGCAGTTGCTGTTGCATTTTTGCAATGTCATTGCGTCTTTTTGAGACATTTTTATGCCCGTTAAAAGCCGCAAAACCAACAAGTAAAATCATACTGATTAAAATGACTACGAGCCAATTGCTTCTCAGTAATAATTTGAATTCGTAGGTGAAATTATTTTTAAACATGTTTTATATTTTTTTTGAAGAGATGATGAAACCAATCGCTGATATAAAGAACCATAGCCCTAAAAAGAACAAATTTGAACTGTTATTTTTTAAGATTTCTAAAAGACTAGGTGGTGTAAATTCAAATGTTGGAAGCTTTTTAAACTTCTCACGAGTCATTTTGTAACCGCGTTCTCCAACTTTTGCGTTGTCTTTGATATCGTAGTTTAAAAACTGCTGTTTTTCGATGCGGTATTTTTCAGCTGCTGATGTGAATTTCCAATGCAGGTCTGCACTTGTATTAGAGAGGTCCATTGATAAAAAACGAACAGGCACAAACGGAGATATAAACGATAGTTTTTTATAGGTATTGTTCTGTGCTAGCGCTGTTTTTTCTAAATATTTATAATGCTTTTCATAGATTTTAGCCTCATGCTCTTCACCTTTTTGCATGCGATAACCGGCGTAGTTAAAAGGCAATTTGCTGAGGTCGTCAACACCATATGCTGCCAGTGTTTCTCTTTCTAATTGCTTTGCCGCTTTGTTCCAAGGGTTGTGTCCGTCCAATCCATTTTTTTTGTCCTCTGTAATGGCTGCATTGAATTCAGACTTGGATGGATACGGGTGGTTTGCATTTGCAAAATTAGTCGCTATTTTAGGCGTTATAAAGCTAATAAAGATCCATAAAACAAGATTTTTCACCAATGATATTCCAGAAGAAGTACTCCAAATTGATATCAAAAGGGTCAATGTTGTAATGATACTATAGTACAGATTGTATGACAAGAAAAGGAGGAATAAATTTTTCCAATCAAAGAAAACCACACCTTCAAGATTTGCTAAAACAACACCTATTATTGCAAAGATACTAGCAGATATGGTGAAAATTGGAACGTAGGTTGCGAGCCATTTCCCTAGTGCCAATTTAATAGGGTGTATTCCTTGACTTTTTAATAAGGTGAGGGTCTGATTTTCGGTCTCTTTTGTATAGGAATTGTACCCTATTAAAATGATCAGTAAAGGAAATAAATAAATACAAATAAAATGGATAGAAAGGGTTCCAAATCGAGCCAAACTGGTTTGATCACTTGCTTCACTAAAAGAGGCTTCATTTCTATTGTGTGCCTCTAAAAACACAGAATTTCCTGTGTATTTAGTAACACCATAATCAAAAAGAGATAGCGCAAACTTTGGTTTAAATGCATAGGTTCCATAATGTGCCGCTGAATGCGGGTTTTTTTCACCTTGTGTTTCCCAAATAGTGCGTTCTTTTCCAACAGATTCGAGGTATTGCTGGTTGTTCCTTTTGTATTGATTGATACCCGTACTAGTGGCTATCAGCACAAGAACGAGTACAATGATCAGCGCGATTCTAAAACGCCCTTCTCTTGAGAGTTCTTTGAGTTCTTTAAAGAGGATGTTTTTCATCTTAACCAACATTTTTAAAGTTCATAATATCGAGATAGATTCCCTCGAGCTCTTTCAGAGATAAGTCTGCAGATTTCGAGTAGTTTTCTAAGGTTCCAGAACGCATAATTCCGATGTGTGTGCTTACTTCTTTGGCTCTAAACAAGTCATGTGTGGCCATTAAAATGGCAACACCATTGTTCTTCATTTTTAATAGAAGCTCCATAAACTCATTGCTCGATTTAGGGTCTAAACCAGAGGTTGGTTCATCTAGCAATAAGACTTTAGACTCTTTGGCAATGGCCAGTGCAATTCCTACTTTTTGTCGCATTCCTTTAGAAAAGGTCTGTACGCGATTGTCATGTGCACTTGCTTCTAAACCCGCAGCAGTTAAATGCTCTTTTAATTCGCTTGTAGTGAACTTTTTTCCAGATAGTTTTGTGAAGTAATCTAGGTTTTCAACAGCACTGAGCGTTGGGTATAGCATTAGATTTTCAGGAATATAAGTCAAAAATTGCTTTGTCTTTAGCGGGTGTTTCGATACCTCTAAACCGTTAATGCTTGCTGTTCCTGATGTGGGTTCAATAAAGTGTAATAACATATTTATTGTTGTTGACTTTCCTGCACCATTTGCACCAAGTAGACATAAGATTTCTCCTGGTTTTACTTCAATAGAAAGCTGGTTTACTGCGGTGAAGTCACCATATTTTTTACTAATGTTTTGTGTAGTGATCATAGAATATCGTATTTTTTTGGTGCTACAAATGTTTGCGGGAAGAGAACTTCAGAAAGCAACCAATGTCATGCACTGTTTTTATGGGTGTTTTGAAAATTTATTTTTGATAAGGTTTTTGTAAAGTAGGCTTCAATGGGTTTGTCCGAATAAGAGACAAAAAAGAAATTGAACACCAGATTATGCCCCTGTCGGAGGTCTGCAGAAAAGTGCACTAGCTATAGGTTCTAGAGAGAGTTGATAGGCATAGGTGTTTCGTGGTGCTTCCGTGTTCAAACTATGCAATATCTGCTCGCTTGCAATAGATGCCTCCCTTACAAAAGATGTTTCGTTTAGTGATATTGTACATTCACAGAAATCACAGCGCTCAGTCAAGGCATCGTCGAACTCATCTTCGGAATGTGTAAGCGCATGTAATGCAGCAATTTTTGTGCTCAAAAATAAGAACAGGCATGCATTTGCGATATATGACTTGTAGGTTTTCAAACGACAAATTGAAGAACAATATTAATCAAAATATCACTATGCATTTATCTAAAAAGGACTTTTTTATAGATAATAAAATGTTAATTTTTAATTGATTTGATGAGGTGAAGGGATGCTACTTTTTTTACATAGCACGTCGCAACCTTGTTTTAAAATAGAAAAACTGGCAATGATTTGCGGAGTTTTGTTGTGGGGGTAGGATTTGAATTATTGTATTTAAGTCATTTAAAACAAATTGCTGAACTAATTTTTACATCAATGTGGTGAGTAAATAATTATAAATGGTGCGTATTACGAACCAACTTTTAACCAATGAAACAACCTATTTCATTTTACATCTTTTATATATATTTTCTTAAAGCATCAATACCATGTCAATACGCAACTAGATTTGGTTTGTGTATTTAGCCTTTCTCTGATTAATATCAGAAATGTATAGTGACGTATGATGTAATTCTCTGATTTCTTCAGTATCGTAATCAAAAAAATGGGATGAAATGATCTTTTAGGGAATATCAAAGTTTAGTGTAATAAAATTTTAGTAGTTTTATGTGCTTTAATCCTATGAAACGATACACCCAGTTTTTCTCTTTTTTCTTAGTACTCTTCATTCAACTTTTATTTGAACAATCCATTCGATATTTTGAACAATCTATTCGACATGCGTCAGATTCTATATTGATTGATGTGAATTATAGTGTTGTGTTTTTATTCAACATTACGTTATTTTTCTTCGTCAGAAAAAAGATTCCTTTTTATTTATTTCAGTTTATTTCTGTCATACTGTACATAACAGTGATATTACCCCATTATTATTTTTTCAATATTTTTAGTTTTATAAAGAGAATAAACTATCTCTTAATTAGTCCAGAAAAATTCATCATTCCAACTTTATTTTCTCTCGTAGGTGTTTTATTTCTTTTTATGATTTTTTGGATTCAACATAAATTGTTAAATCAAATAAGTCGAAAGTTCTACTTTTTACCAATTTTTGTTTTGATGTTAATTCTTTTTGAATTGATGTTATCGCCAATTCAAATAAAAAAAAACAGATTTACATTGAGTTATGTGGGGGTTAATTTTATCACTGCTATAAAATATGACTATATAAAATATCAAAAAGGTGGTAGGGAAATTGAAAATTACAGATGTGAAGATTCATTAGATGGAGTTAAAAATGATCTTTCACCCACAATTTCATATATGAATAACAACAACGGAAAAAAAGACTTTTTAGTGCTTATGGAGAGTTGGGGAGAAATGAAGAATTCAGAAGATCAAAGTAAATTAATGAAGCGTATTGAAAGTTCATTTTTTACGAATAAAAATCTTTCATCTTCATTTAAGTTCATCATGGGTAAAACTTGTTTTCACGGAAATACAAGTTCCGCTGAAGGAAGGGAGCTCTTGAACATGAATAATGAAGAATCTTATCGGGCTTTTTTAAATGGAGGTATAAATCCAGAATATAATATTGTTAAAAATAAATTAGATAATGGTTATCACACAATAGCTGGGTTTAGTGCATCTAAACGATATGGAAGTAATCACAGCAATGCAGAGGGTTTTAGAAATGCACTTAATTTCGATAGTAAAATCTATTATGAAGATTTAAAAGATTCTTATGAAACTAATTATGAGAATCATTATAAGGCAGTACATGATGAAAGTTTAATTGATAGCATAATAAATGAAAGTAAATTGTATAAAAAAGTTTTTGCATATGCTCTGACAATTAATACTCATGCCTCTTTCGAGTTAGACAAAAACAACATAAAAAACTTAGAAAACTACACTACATCTAAAAAGGACCTTTTAGATATTTTCGATCAAAACGAACAGGCGTTCGATCAATTTTATAGAATTTCTTCAATCATTGAACATGTTTTTCAAAAAATCAATGAAGATCAAGACCTATTTGATAGAATTCTCATTGTTGGAGACCATGTAAATCCAGATTTCAATTCTCGCAGTCTGTATAATAAGACCTTAGTTCCTTATATATATTTAGAGAAAAGGTAATGTTGATTTTTATAGTAGATAACCAATAACATTTTTCGCTATTACCTTTACATTTGCTAGTATCCCAATGGGTTTTACTCTCTGTAATTTCTTTTCTTGATTATTCTTTTTTTATCCTTATAATTTGGAGTTTTTGTTTTCAATACCCCATCATCAAATTGTTTCGAGCCTATGTTGAAATTTTTATGTATTGCATTGTCAACAAATTTTCCTTGAGAATTTTCGCGGTGAACTCTATCACTTCATGGAGATTCTCCTTTGTTCTTTTTTCTATGAGTTAAGAGTTTTAATGTGGTTTTTATTTCTTTTTAGTCAAGTAAAAAGAACCCGTTTTTGGTAACAATATGGGGAGCAATTTTAAGATATAATTCAAAAAAAAACCTTAAGGTGTTGTTCCTTAAGGCTTTTTAATTGGTCTTGGTCGGGGTGGCAGGATTCGAACCTGCGACCTCCTCGTCCCAAACGAGGCGCGAT
>JBELGW010000029.1:0-17518 GCA_042091715.1 Polaribacter sp.
AGCTTGAACTTCTGTTTAAGCTTTTTTTAATGATTTATTTGATAGTTCTTTTACTTTTTAGACAGTACTACTGAAAAATACCAACGCAGCTAAATCATTGAGATGCTATATCAAACTTGTGAAAGGCATTGATTGCTCATGTTGGTCGGTACTGAAGCTTTACTATGCATCGCAAAGCAGGTCAATCTATTTTATAAAAACGAATACGCGCCAAACTCTGTGGAAATTTTAGTTGTCGGTATTTATTTATTACTTTAACGCTTCAGAAAAAATAAGACCCAACAGAAAAGTTGGTCCTAATTAAAAATACACAGAGCACTATTGGAAGTAAAAATAGAAATTATTGAAACGATTGGAAAGATTGTTGTTTTTATCATGGCTCTTCTTGCTGTTTTTCTTTTTACAGTGAAAACAAAAAACAAACTTGCAAACACACTGTTCGGGTGCTATTTATTAGTCATTGCATTTGACCTCATTGGTTTATTTACCAATAAAGCGCAAGACTATCCCAACATTCAAAATTTAAAAATGGCCTCTAGCCTACTTCAAATGCCTTTGTTTTATCTCTATGTATTGGCTGCTTGTTATCACAATTTCAAATTTAGGGGTACACATGTTCTTCACGGACTTTTATTTTTACTCTTTCTTTTCATTTTTAAAATAACAGGTTTCTCAGATCATAGTTTATTGTTTTATGAAATACTAGGAGAATTGCAATTTGTTCTCTACATCGCAGCACTATTCATCCTATTGAAAAAGTACAAAACAGTATATCTAGAAAATTATTCAAATGCCAATTATGCACTCCATACATGGCTATTTCAAATTACTCTATTTTCTTGCATAGCGCATTCATTTGTGCTCTTTAGATGGTATCTATCCTATTCAATATTTCAAGAATATGTGTTAAATATGAACATGCTCATCAGTCTATCTGTTTTAGCAATAACCATGTTTTTCGTCCTTAAGGCATTGTATCAACCCGCATTATTTACCGGAATTAACATGCAGTTAAAGTCGGTAAAAATGATGCTTCAAAATAACCCGGGAACCATTGTTAAAAAGAAATCCTCAAAAAATAAAAACGTCCAAAAGCTCATTGCACTAATGGAGCATGAGAAACCCTACTTAGATTTTGAATTGACATTGCAGAAGCTAGCCATACAAGCTAATATTCCAGAACGCGAATTATCGTTGCTCATCAATCATCATTTGAATAAGCATTTCTTTGATTTTATCAATGAATACCGAATACAGGATGCGAAACTTCTGCTGACCGACCCTGAAAAGAAAGAGGTCACTGTTTTAGAGATCTTATATCAGATTGGTTTTAATTCTAAATCCTCTTTTTACACTGCTTTTAAGAAGGCAACAAATATGACACCCTCAGCGTACAGAAAATCAGCACATTCCGCTTAGTCCGACTTTTAATCAGACACTTTTTTTTGCACAAAATCAGTTCGACTTTCTGTATTCGGACTTTTTATTAAGGGGAGTTCGCTTCATTTGTACTCAACCATAACATCATTCACATGAAACGTACAATGACCACATTTTTCTTACTAGTTACTTTATTAGCGCAATCTATAAACCTGCATTCCCAGAAGCACAAAACCGCCATATTAAACAAAGTAGAGGCTATTTTCACATCCCATTTCAACAATAAAGGTGCTGGTGGTGCACTGGTTGTTTTGCAGGATAACAACGTTGTATTTAAGAAAACCATGGGTTTGGCAAACATAGAATACCAAGTTCCGGTAACTCATAAAACCGTTTTCAACATTGCTTCAAATTCAAAGCAGTTCACTTCCTTATTAGCTCTCATTTTACAGGATGAAGGAAAGCTTTCACTTCATGACGATATAAGAAAGCACCTCCCTGAGTTAACACATATGTCCCACAAAGTGAGCATTGCTCAGCTCACAAATCACACCCACGGGTTGCCCAATGTTGATGAGTTGGCCTATCTTCAAGGAATTGACCGAATGACGCATCAAGAAACCTTAAACATGCTATTCAACATCAAGCAATTCAATTTCAAACCAGGCGATGACTATCAATACAACAATACAGGGTATGTATTGCTCTCAGAAATCATTACTCGCGCTGGAGGGAAACCTTTTGCTGATCAATTGAAAGAAAAAATATTTGATAAATTCGGAATGAACGACAGCCAAGCTGTTGGAGATTACAAACAAATAATACCCAACAAGGCATACTCCTACGCTATTACCGGGAATGGCTATCGCAAGCATCCGGTGAAGATTAGTACCATGGGGTCCTCTGGAGTTTATAGCAGTTTGAATGACTTGATTGCTTGGTCGAAAAAATTTCTATCTTCGAACAATCCCTACAAAGCACATCTGGATAGAATGAAGGTGCCCACAATTCTAAATTGTGGTAAAAAAATAGCCTATGGTATGGGGCTTCAATTTGAAAATTACAAAGGCATTAATATTGTATTTCACGGTGGTGGTACTGAAGGTTATCGCTCATATGTCTTGCATGCTCCAAAGTACAACCTATCGCTGGTATTCTTGTCAAATGCTGGTGGCTTTTCTGGATACGACGTTACCTATAAAGTACTAGAAACGATGCTGAAGGAATACCTACATAGCCCTAAAGAAACTAGTAGTTCTAAAAATGTATCGGCATTTAAGGGAACCTATGAGCTATATCCGGGCAACTATTACGACATTATTGGAAGCAACGATTCTTTATCCATTCAAATTTATGGAACCAAAGAAAAAGCAGTACTTCCTAGAATTGGAGCAAGCACTTTTAAAGGACCATGGCCCTTTTCTAAGCTTATTTTTCAAGAAAATGGCTTTGATCTAAGGTGGGCAGATTTTTCCTACTCTGCTAAAAAAATCAATCCAATAGCATGTAAGAATCAGGATATTGATCTTACTAAATATACTGGAAATTATACGAACAAGGATTTTAATGTACGCTATGAAATTAAACGAAAAGAGCATACATTGATCATAGAACACCCTTTGAATGGAGAAACTGTTCTTACTCCTTTTTCTGAAACAAGCATGTATGCGCAAAACAGTTCTTTTGGAAAAATTGACTTTATCATTGATAAATCAGGAGAGATTGAAGGATTTACATTGTCTAGACAAAACCTTCAAAACCTTCTCTTTACGAAGTGAAACTATTGCCTTTCGTGGGGAGCTTCAATATTGTATGCTCCCCTACCTATTAAAATATTCTAATTTTTCATTTTGGTTTCTTTTCTTTTAGTACTTTAGGGCTGACTCATAAGAACAGTCATTTAAAAAGACAAAGACTTCATAAAACAAAACAGATGTCAATTTATAGAAAAATAGCAGAAATCGGTACGAAATACATTGGAAAACCAAGGATGTTTAAACATGGCTTTAATCTTTCTCCAATGTATAGAAGGAGTACTGCTAAAATTACACATGTGTCCAAAGATATATGCACAGTAAAAATCAAACTTCCGCTCAGTTACAAAAATAAAAACTACGTAAACTCTATATTTGGTGGCAGCATGTTTTCTGCTGTAGATCCCATACCTATGATTCAATTGATGCATCTGATTGGCGATGCTTATATTGTTTGGGATAAAAGTGCCGAAATCTCTTTTTTACGCCCCGCAAAAGAAGACCTCTATGCTGATTTCTTGTTCACACATGAAGAAGTTGAGGAAGTAAAGAAAAGTCTTACTCAAAAAAATGAACTGGAAATTGTCAAAACAACCTTGCTCACCAATAAAGATAAAACCGTAGTGTACTGCAAAGTCCAAAAAACAATTTATGTAGCCAATAAAGCATATTTTAAAAACAAGAGAAAAGAGAAAAAGAGCGCCTGATTTTACTATCATCGGGAGAGTGTTTCATCATAAAACACAGCTGGTTTAGCGAAAACTTTTATCAAACTTCTAAAAATTCAGATGCATCTGTAACATTTCATTTCATAGCATGTCTTTAATCGTATAAAACAACAGAAAATCTATGACAATGAAATTACAACAATTACGAACTCTAAGTATTTTATTTCTATGCTTGCTCAGTTATACACATCATTTTTCTCAAACGAAGACCGCATATGTAAAAAACGAAGTTCAATATTTTCATGATAGAACCCAAGCCCTAAATTTGGTGAAGAACGAGCAGTGGCAAAAAGCAATCGCTGTTTTAGAAGGCTTAACAAACTACTACAAAAAAGACTCTGACCTTTTTTATGTTTTAGGACTTTCCTATTATCAACTAGAACAGTATCAAAACGCGATTATTGCATTAAAAAAAACGCTTCAACTAGGAGGAACTATTTTAAGAGAAATACCAACCGGCTCTGCTCCATCAAATGATATCATGATACAAATTGCAAAAGCATATGCCAAGAATGGCGATAAAAACAATGCGATGATATGGTTAAAACAAGGTTTTGCATCTCGCTATGATGAAAAACCATTTTTAAAGAGTGATGCAGCTTTCAACAGTCTCAAAGAGGATGTTGACTTTTTAAATCTATTTGGACAAGTTTCTAAAAAAGAAATGACAAGAGAAGAAGCGTGGAAAAGAGACATTGACTATTTACTAGCACGTATCAAAGAATTACATTTTAATCTAGAAAACTCCGTTTCTAAAATAGATTTTGAAAATAGAACACATGACTTAAAAATCTCGATTTCGGAATCAACTGATGAACAGATTATTTTCAAAATAATGAGCTTATTCGGAGCCTTGGGAAGTGGACACAACATTATTATACCGACATCTCCGAAAACAGGAGCTTTAAAAAAGTTACCCATTCAAATGTATCAATTTGAAGACGGGATGTTTATTGTAAATGCAAAAAAAGGGTATGAAAAATGGATTGGCTATGAAGTCAAACATATTGGAAACAAACCAATTGATGAAGCACTGAAATTAACAGGTAGCATCAATGCGAGAGATAATGACATGCAAACAATATGGTTAGGCCCCTATTTTTTAAGTTTACCTGCTATTTTAAAAGGGCTGCATATTATTGATGATGCCAAAAAAGTTACACTAAATGTTAAGAGTCCTAATGGTCAAAAAGAAATCATCACACTCAAAGGTGCCTCGTGGAATTTTACTGGATTTCCCAAATTACCTAAGCTGAAAAAAGAAAATCAGCCCTTATATTTGTCAAAAACTGATGATAATTATTGGTCCAAGTTATTAACCAATAAGACCATGTATGTACAGTTCAACTTGGCACAGCAAAAGGAGAAACAGAGCTTGTTAGATTTTAATTTAAAACTGCGAGAATACATTGCTCGTACTCAAACGAAAAACCTCATTCTAGACCTACGATTTAATAGTGGTGGAAATGGTGCTATTGTTCCTCCCATGTTAAAAACATTAATTGAATTTGAAATGAAGCACCCAACAGGAAAAATATTTGTATTAATGGGTAGAAGAACGTTCTCTGCTGCTCAAAATTTATTGACGAGAATATCACAATATACGAACGCAATTTTAGTAGGTGAACCAAGTGGATCAAGCCCCAATTTTATTGGAGAATCCGGCTGGTTTAAATTGCCTCATTCTGGTTTAGTAGGACTAGTATCCTCTCAATACCATCAAACCTCTAAAGCCGAAGATTTTCGTAAATGGATTCCTCCTCATATGCCAGTAGGCATGACATCAAGTGATTATTTTAATGGAGATGATAAAGCATTAGATAAGATCATGGACATCATAAAATCGAATAACTAGAGATGTTGTACGCTATTATGGATACGGCAGGGGTATAAAACAATTAGTATGATAGCCTTACATTAATGGTGAATACTTAAATCTATTGATATATTGATGCAACGAGTTTTAAGCCTGAATTCTCATAGATATGAATTTAAAAGTCTACTGAGCTCTTCAATCTAAAAATAAAATTGTTTAAGATCTGTTTTTGGTAGGTTTTAAAAACGAAAAACACAAATTTTTGGTTCTAATAATTCATCAACAGACTGCCATAATATACATTTCGCGAAACTACTATAAAGGATTTCAAACCTGCAGTTGCATATATATTTTTTGTGCTTATCTTATATGATTATCAGTTAAGTATAGCTAAGAGTAATAATTCACAAACCAGCAAAAGCAAAACACATTCAACTACCTCATCAGTAGTGTTCCGTTCAGCAGACACCTCTTAGATACTTTACCTTATATTTCTTAAATTTGTTCTTCAACCATACATAGAAATAATGTACTATGCGCTGTTTTCTATCTTAAAAATGACTGGATACTTATGAAAATAAATCATGACTTGTCTGCATCTGTTGTATCCTATGCGAATCGCATAAATGCTCCATCTAATAAATTGTGGGAAGTAATATCTTCTCCTGGAAATCTTAATTCTTGTCATCCATTTTGCAAAAAAAACACGGTTGTCAAATGGTCCGAAGTGGGCTCAAAAGACAGCATCGAATATTACAATGGTCTTGTATTGAACCGATTATTTACTGATTGGAATACAGGAAAAGGATATGAATTGTTCATTGGTAAGGGAGCGTTTGCGACAGCAAAAGTAATCTGGACCATCACTGACAATACCGATGGAACCTCAAATTTATCAATCGTTATTCATCTTTTTACGGATATTGCATTGATGCAGTATCCTAAGTCTTTTCGACCACTTATAAAAAGACTCTATTTTTTACCAAAAATGTCGAACTATATTAAAAGTGTCGTAAAAGGATTCAAATTTTATATCGAAACTGGCATTCCAGTAAAGAAAAATCAGTTTGGAAATAATAGTATGTTTTCAACCCGCACTCCATAAATAAGTTGCATACAACTAACGATACTGCTAAAAGTCAAGCGTAAAAAATGAAAAATATATGCTTTTAGTGGTTTCACCATAATTTAAGCAATTATAAGGCTTTGGTAAGATCTCGGGTCTTTGAACCAATTGTTTTATCATGTATCTCATTATAATTTTTTTCACGTTTTTTTGCCGAAGCAACAACCATACCTCTAGTTATAGAAACGGGGTTGCTTGACATCTCTTTTTGGGTAGATTTTAACAAGTAGTCCGAAGAAATAGATGTAGTTTTGGTATTGATCATTCATCAACACACTACCATAACATACATCTCTAAATACCACTATGCAAGACTCCAAGCTAGTTGTAAAATAGTCATTTTTTTGTTCTTATATTTCATAAGTATCGGTACTACTGCAGCCCAAAATAATGCGATACTTAATTTTAAAAGCAAGGTGCATACAATCACCTCATCAAGTTTGGGTCAAGATATAAGGCTTCAAATTTATACGCCTCCAAGTTCTTCGAAATCACCACGAGAATATCCGGTACTTTATATTTTAGACGGACAACGTTATTTTTTAAGTGGTGTCGCAATTCAGACAGCCATGAGAAGTCCTCGCGCTATTCCTGAGATGATTGTTGTTGGGATTGATACCCACCAAACACTAAGACGAACTTTGTTTGATGAAGAAAAAGAGAATTTTACAAATTTTTTAGTCAACGAAGTGGTTCCTTGGATAGACTCCAACTATAAGACCAGCAAGGAACGTGTTATTTTCGGATGGGAAGCCGCTGCTTATTTCCTCAGTGAATTGATACTGCAAAAAAATGAAATTTTTGATGGAGCCATTTTAACTAATGGCGGTTATGCTTCCGAAGCCAAAGTGAAAGAATTTACCTCGGATAAAGAGGTGTACTTGTTCATAGCAAATTCTAAAAAAGATATTTATTATATCAGTTCAAGCGATGCCTTCAGTGAAATATTGAAACAAAATGCACCTAAAAACTTACGATGGAAGTATCGTTTGTTCAATGACGAAGTACATGAATCTCTTGCTCATTTGTCTATGTACAAAGGCCTAAAATACTATTATCACAACTATAACGCTCTTGTTTTTGAAAGTATACAACAGTATGTTGATCTTGGAGGACTCCCCCATCTTACTACCTATTTTGAAAAGCGAGCAGCGCGATTCGGAATGGATAAAAAAATAGATGACGCTACAAAAAACGGACTCATTTGGTTGGCTTGGAAACGAAACAACTTTGAGTACTTTTCTTTTTTTATGGAGGAATTTAAGGATGTTTTAACTACGAAAAGATATGCTTCGGCCTATTGGCAAAATCGTTTTGGACAATTTTATTTAAAACACAAAGCATATGAAAAAGCCATCAACTATTTTCAATCAGGACTGAATCAATATCCAAACTCAAAATTTGAAAAAGAATTGAAAGAGGGGCTTACCAGTGCAAAAGCAAGCACACTTAATTAAAATACAATACACTTAGAATGTTGGTCTTATTTTCAAAACAAATGGCCTATTATTTCGTTGATTTTCCGATCAAATGAACCTATTTAACTGACTGCACTTCAATCGAATGTAAGGCAATCGCACTTCTAATTTTAAGGAGTCATAAAAGTACCATCTATTTTTAAAGAAGACTTAACATGAATAGATGCTTTTCGTCCTTTTACCGCAAGTGAAGCAATCATAAGGCTTTGGTAAGATCTCGGATCTTGGAACCAATTGTTTTCATCTTGTAACTGACAAAAACAATAGTATTTCTCTTTTTTGACTGATAAATTACAAGCATCTCATTATAATTTTCATATTTTTACTACTTGGTTAAACCTATAGTTTTTTCATTTTTTTATCGTGTTTTTTTCATTTAACAACGAACATGTAAAAAGAGGAATATAAAAAAACTACAACACACTAAGCACGTTAACAGCAATAGCGTTCAAGACACCCCATATACATGAATACAGAAGAAGCCCTAGAGATAATCAACAACAATGCAGCAAGCAAGGAGCAAAGCTATCTCTATTTTATGCATGAGTGCGGGGAATTTGAAGCCTCTTCTTTTTGGAAATTTTACAACGCAATACGGCTATTGGGGTACGTATGCAGCAATGAAGACACACTAGATCGTGAACTCACACAAAAGATCCTTAAAAGTTATGAATGGCATCTCATGCTTATCGGTTTCCATTTTGATAAAAATGACAGCAACCGTATTGCCAATTTGCCTCAAAACTATTCACAATACAGTTTAAGATTGCGAAGTGCTGTAAATGCATTCATTGAAGGGCATCCTATATCTAATGCCACAGAGAGTTGTTTAAATGACGAATTAGACAACCCCTTAAAAAACGAGTATCCAACAATGCCTTAACTAGCATACAACGCGATGCATGCTAAGCAATAGTCGATATCGCACAGCTAAAAAACGGAATAAAAGCAATGCAACAAACAAAAGAGATATACATTATCGGTGCAGGAATCAGCGGATTGATTGCTGCCTATGAGTTAGAACAAAAAGGCTATCGACCAATCATCATAGAGCAAACATCTTCTGTAGGCGGACGTGTAAAAACGCTTCCGAAAAAAGGCTATGAGTTGGACCTAGGATTTCAGGTACTGCTCAGTGCCTATCCAATGGCCAATAAATATCTAGACATGGAAAAACTTCAGTTAGACAAACTAGCATCAGGTGCATTGGTCTATACTAATGGGAGGTCTTATAAGATCGGAGATCCCTTACGGGATTATAAAATGCTCATTCCAACATTACGGGCATCCATTGGTTCTATTGGAGATAAGCTAAAAATTTTTCAATTAAACCAAAAGTTAAAATACAAATCTCTGGAAGAGATCTTTACATCTCCAGAAAAATCAACCCAAGAATACTTAGTTGCATTTGGCTTTTCACAGAAGATTATTGATCGATTTTTTACCCCTTTTTTTGCAGGAATATTCTTAGAGCCAGACTTAAAAACCTCAAGTAGAATGTTTGAGTTTGTTTATAAGATGTTTGGCGAAGGGCATGCAACCATTCCTAAATTGGGTATCGGAGCGATTAGCGAACAATTAAAAAATAAGTTAAAGCACACAGAGTTTATCTTCAATTGTGAAGCCGAAGCAGTAACCAAAGACCATATTTCCCTTCGTTCTGGAGAAAAACTAGCACACAATGGCGTAATTGTAACCAGCAATATAGCTTCATTACTACCGAGTGTTAAAAAACAAAAAACAGCATGGAAGCGTTGCAGTTGTTTGTACTTTGAAGTCGATCAAACGAACATCCCAAGCAAGACCATTGCATTGATAGCTGAACCTGGTACCTATGCCAACAATCTCTATGCCTACAAAGATCCTAAAACAGGAAAAAACATCTTATCTGTCACAACCCTCGTGCAGCGTAAGACCTCGGAAAAAGAAATGATTGAAGCCATTGCTAAAGAAATAAAGCAATACACCAGTGCCACTGAAGTGAACTACATACATCATTACAACATTGAACAAGCATTGCCAGATATTCAAAATCTAAAAATGACGCTTCCTCACCATGAGACCGAGGTGTTGGAAAATGTATTTATAGCCGGAGACTATCTGCTCAATGGATCATTGAATGCCGCTATGGAATCTGGACGCTTGGCAGCAAAAGGAATCCTAGAAAAAAGAAACGAAACAGATCTATAAGGAGCACGTCTATGTTTCCATGGCATTGCTAACTGCAAAAGTAAAAGCCTCTAAATATTGGAAGGGCCCCTGTTCATCTCAAAAAAAAATCACAAGAGCCGAAACTCTTGTGATTTTTTTATTAGGGATACGATCCTAAAACTAAGCAGATACTCCGCCAAGCACCGACTCAAGCTGCATTTCCTTTAACACATCATCTTGAATAGACTGCGTTAGTTCGTTCATCTTATCGACACCCCAAGTAATCCCCACAACTGTTCTTGTTGGACGCTCACCAAAAGGAGTTTCTGCCAATTTCATATAAGCATCTGCCACCCATTGTGGATCTGGTGCATCTTCACTTTGCAACATTTGAGCAAAACCTTCACCCATGGCTGTTGGAACACCTGCCAATTCTCCATAAGACGCTAACACCTCTGTATGTGCCTCAGGCTGACCTGATGCTAATAATCCTGTGCCGAAAGGTCCTGGTTCTACCATCACAACATCTACACCAAATGGAGATACCTCATAACGCAATGCCTGTGTATATCCTTCTAAAGCGTGTTTGGTAGCTGTGTAAGTTCCGAAAAAAGGCGGCGATATACGACCTACAAGAGAAGAAGTATTGATAATGAGCCCCGCTCCTGCTTTACGCATCATAGGCAATACGGCTTGCATGGTTCGAATGGCACCAAAGTAATTGGTTTCCATTTGAAACTTCGCTTGAGCAACACTGTAGGCTTCCGTAATTCCAATATATGCAATTCCCGCATTGTTAATTAAGATATCAATATGATTTACCTGTGCAGTAATTGTTGCCATAGCTTCTGCAACAGAAGTATCATTTGTTACATCCATATCTACCACATGAATTTGTGATGAATGTGCCTCTAATTCCGCTTTTACACCTGCATTTTTTCCTTCTGGCTTTCGCATTGTGGCAAATACCTGATAGCCCTTATCTGCAAAATCTTTGGCTGCTCTTAAACCAAATCCACTGCTACTCCCTGTGATAATTACGTTTTTCATTTGTATTGTTTTAAATTATTACTTGCTATTTGAAAGCAAAGATATAGAATATTACTTTTATTATGCAAGTAAAAATATATTTTTAATAAATTCATGCTCTGTAAAGTGAAAACATCACCCATACAATGAATAACAGTGTCTGCATATAACTGCTATTGACAATGACCCCAATCCACATGAGCATCAATCGCTTTTCATAGGGAGGAAAAATATAGCGCACATCACTAATGCAACTTAGTTGCAACAAAGTAGATTTATGAGTACTTTTGCAGGTATTAGAGAACAGATAACTTCACAATCATGAACAAAAAACTACCAGTAACAGTCTTAAGTGGATTCCTTGGCGCAGGAAAAACAACCCTACTGAATCATATTTTACACAATAAGGAAGGCTTGAAGGTAGCTGTCATTGTGAACGACATGAGTGAAGTCAATGTAGATGCCGCGTTGGTACAAAGTGAAAATACACTTTCACGTACAGAAGAAAAATTAGTAGAAATGAGCAACGGATGCATCTGCTGCACCTTGCGTGAAGATTTGATGGTAGAAGTTGAACGACTGGCTGCAGAAAATAGGTTTGATTATTTACTCATAGAAAGTACAGGAATTAGTGAACCCATACCTGTTGCCCAGACCTTTTCTTTTGTAGACGAAGACAATGGTATTGACCTTTCTCATTTCAGTTATATTGATACCATGGTTACCGTAGTGGATGCCTTTAATTTCTTCAATGACTTTGGGAGTCCGGAAACCTTAATGGACAGAACGCTTACAAATATTGATGGTGATGTTCGCAATATTGTCGATCTACTCACGGATCAAATAGAATTTGCAAATGTGATCATTCTCAACAAAACGGACTTGGTTTCAGAAAACCATCTCGGGGTTTTAAGAGCCACCATTGAAAAACTAAACCCTGCTGCTCGAATTATAGAGTCGAGCTTTAGTAAAGTAGCAACCAAAGAAATCTTGAATACGAACTTGTTTGATTTTGAAGAGGCTGAACAAAGTGCGGGTTGGATGGAAGAATTGAGTAAGGATGAGCACACCCCAGAAACGGAGGAATATGGCATCAGTTCTTTTGTCTTTCGAAGTAGAGTTGCGTTTGATCCAAAACGTTTTATGGATTTCATTCAGTCTGATTTTCCAGATACGGTGATACGGAGTAAAGGGTTATTTTGGTTGGCTTCCAGACCAGAGCAGGCATTGGTTTGGGGACAAGCAGGAAGTTCTTTAAAAGTTGACAGTGCAGGTGTTTGGTGGAGCAGTATGTCTAATCAAAGTCGATCACAAAATCTAACATTCCTTGAAAATCAAGATCAAATAGAAGAAAGTTGGGATGAACGTTTTGGAGATAGAAAAAATGAAATTGTTTTTATTGGTCAACATATCAATGAAGCGGAAATTCGCTCAAAACTAAACGAATGTCTTTTAACAAATAAAGAGCTCGCAGCGCAACAATGGTTGAAAGGATATGAAGACGAATGGGCTGTAGAAAGAGCCTATGCCATGGAATAAGATTTGACTTAGTAGCTGTGTAAAAATAGTGCATCCTTACCTTTTAAACTGCTACAAAATGTTATGAACTGTTTTTTGTTGTGCTCTTTAAATGAATATTGCATGCGTTAAGAACGGCATATCTATGCGATTCAAGTCCTTGGCTCCAAACAATGGCGCTGCCTAGTATGAACAAGAGCTGTTTCAATTGTGTGATGTTTCTTTGCTCCATATTGACACTTGTAAAACTGAAAAGCTGAAATTTCGATGAATTCAGTTTTATGATGAGTTAATTATTCCTTCAATAACTCATAAAACAGCCATTTAGTTTTATCTAATTTAGAATTATTCTTGATTTCTAAATAATTCATTAACTTTACAAAACAGAACGATGAATAATTAACTTTTTACACTCACAAAATTATGAAACAGGATTTATCTGAAATGATGTGTTTAGACATCTTTTTATCTGAAATGCCTTCAGAAGAAGTTGCTAAAATACAAGATACGCTTCATCAGTCAAGTTCAAATGCATTGCCCCTTATAAGTTGGGATATTTACAGTGAGCAAGTACAACGAAGCCAGACAGCATCTATTAAGAATAGTGAACTAAACGAAGTTATTTCCTTGTCTAAAAGGTATCAATGGAAAAATGATTTTAATACCTTGTTTGAGGAGCATGCCTATGATGCGTTAATTGTTACTGATATCAACCAAAACATAATTTGGCTCAATGATGGATTCTCAAGTATGACGGGCTATTCAAAAAAAGATGCCTTTCAAAAAACACCGAGATTCTTACAAGGCCCCGAAAGTTCTCCTGAAGTTCGAAAAAGAATCAAACAAAAAATCAAGCTTAATAAACCCTTTACTGAAACAATCGTGAATTACAGAAAGGACAAGTCGGTGTATACCTGTGAAGTAAAAATAATTCCATTGTACAATAACGGAACAACACATTACATGGCTTTTGAAAAAGAAATTGTCTAAAAGAAAAACTATTTTTAAGATGTAATTGACCCACACATGCACAATTACAAGGAAGAAATTTATAATGAAATAGGCTTTACCGAGCCCGTTTATGAACGTACATAATAAACTGTAACTGCCATTTTCTAAGAAAAACATGGAAGCAATGGATGTTCGAATCATTCGAGAAACTAAAGAGAGTGGCTATAAAAAAACAGGTAAAAACAGCTACGTCACTAACAATGAAAATACCATTAGACTGACGATTAATCATAGTAAGAAACGGATTATTACAGCTGATAGATTGACTTAAAATAAGGCTCCCTTTTTGTTCGTTAGCAAAGGTGGCACAAAACTTTATACAGGTATAATTTAGCGATCTTGCATTGTATCGTTGCAATTGAACTCTAACTCGACGATCTAATCTTCAAAGAAGACATAAAGCATTAATAAACAAAACAATAACTACATTTACAACATTCAAAAGTTGTATTACACGTCTAAAATTTGTATTTTAAGTACTTAACAAAGAAAACAGCTTCATGAGCCCTCATCATGACTGGTTTGCTTAAAATCGAAAATAATGAGACTTTTAATCACAGCCCTTGCCCTATGTTTCCTGGTATCGTGTACTAAAGATAGTGACAGTGACAGTATTGTTGATTCCACAGCAATTACTTCATCAACAACCATTATGATTACAAAATCTTGGTCTGAGGCGCCGAGTGGATATCGCTATCCTATTGATGTTCGTGTTCCAACAAGTGAAATGCCACAAGATGGCTATCCTGTGTGCATACTACTTCATGGAAATGGAGGAAATGGAACTCAAATCATGGATGATTTTTCCAACACGCTAGCATGTCATGTGCTTGTTGCTCCTACTGGATATATGAACAGTTGGAATCTTTGCTCAGAAAACAGCAATGCTCCTGATATAGAAATGGTGCAAGATCTTATTGATAGCATTCAAACCTACACTAATATAAACTCGAATAAAATTAGAATTTTAGGATTTTCAAACGGTGCCGGATTGGCCAATAGCGTCTTTATCGAGAATACTGATGCCGGAGTGGATATTGTCTGTGCGATTGTCTCTCATCTCAACGAGCCTCAATATCATTCAGAGAATTTCTATAAAATCGGAAGTAACACGGATTCATCCATGCCTTTTTGTGGCTACGATGCGATTGCAGATCCAATAAAGACAAGAAAATACCTGAGTATTAGTAATGACAATGATCCGATCATTCCTTATCTCGGCGGATACTCAATGGTTGGACTCGATTTCCTCAATGCTGAGGATGCTGCATTTTACATTGCACAAAATCAAGGTCATACAGGCAACATGAGCTCAGCTATCGCTATCGGAGATCCAGTTGTCTACGCATATGAATACCTCTCTGTAAACGTTGTACATGTTAAAGGAAGTGCTGCCCACTCCATAAATGCAACTCAGAAGGAATATATATCCTCTTTTTTTTCTGGCTGTTTGGAATAAATCATCCATACATAGTGGGAGAATTCTGACATCGAATGCTCACCAACTCCTCATATAGTTTTGTTCACATCTCAACAATATTACGTAGTTTTAAAGAATCAAATGAATAAGACAACCATTCCATAAGAATTGGCGTCTAATAAATGCAAGTAACTACGAAACAAATAGGTATGATCAAAAAACAATTCTGGAAACAAGTCGGCATCTTTGTCATAATTTTATTGCTAATTATAGCTTTACGAGAATATAGCTCGCACCAACTTATAGCGCATGGAATCGTCTCCTATCAAGTGCATATGCTCTTAGGGATTGGTGCAAATGTCATTTTAAGTGTTGTTTCTTTTCTCTTTATAAAGAAGCATGGACTTTTGAGTATTGCCGGCATGCAAGGAACAAAACTTACAAAGTGGTTTCTATTGCTATTTCCGCTCTACTTAGTGCTACTTAACATAAGCACAATGGATGCACTACCGCAACATATGGGTAGTCTCAATATTTCAATCCTTATTGTATATGCTATATCTATTGGATTTGCAGAAGAATTGAGTATTCGAGGGTTTTTACAATCCTACTTCATTAAAAGGTTTGGCACCACAAAAAAAGCCATTGTACAATCCATTTTTGCCGCAGCTTTATTTTTTGGGTTGATCCACTTATTGAATTTCGATAAGGGAATTTACGGTGAACTATCACAGGTCGGTTTTGCTCTATTCATTGGTCTGATGTTTGGTGCTTTGTTGGTCATTACAAAAAGAATATACCCCTTAATCATACTTCACAGTATCATTGATTTTTTTGGAAAGTTAGATGCAACAGGACTACCTGTTCAGGAAAAATCAGGTGCTCCAATGGTATTAGAAAATGCTATTTTTATTAGTGTATTGGCATTGCCTTGCTTGGTATATGCCTTGATATTATTAAAAAGAAATGCGCTAACACACTAAGCTGAATGGATGCTAAAAACCTATAAACTAGCAAACAATGCACAAAAAGAGCATAACAAACGGAACCTTTAAGGTTTAAAATATAAGCAAAGTAAGGATTAAAAAGAATGCTGTATTTTTCTATTTGGTTTGTATTCTATACTTTAGCTCGAGACACAATCACTATGATTATAAAAGCATTGGATACATACCCTGTGCGCTTATCGCTTTAACAGATGTCAAAATTATTAGAACAGAGAGAAAAAATGAACTTGACTCAAGAAGCCCTTGCAAAAAGAGCTGGAGTCTCGGTAAGAACGATTCAACGCATCGAATCTGGTATTTCCCCTAAAGGCTATACATTGAAATCGTTGGCAAAGGCATTAAATATATCAGAAGAAGCGCTTTTAGCATCAAAAGAAAATAGTGTACAGCCAGCTTTGAATCTTGTGCTTCTTATCAATCTATCTTCATTATTTGTAGCCTTTATACCCATTGTTAATTTTGCCTTACCATTGAGCATTGCGTTGTTCAAAAAACAATTGCATAGCATCACCAAACAAATCATCACCATTCAACTGCTTTGGACTTGTATCTTCGTTATCACCTATTTCCTTTCATTGCTTCTTAATTTGGAAGAATTGGGTCGCAGTATTGCAATGGGAATTTTACTATTTTTGGTCTGTGTAAATGTATATATCATCCTTAGAAACAGTATTGAGCTGCGTAAAAACAACAAATTACACATCTATTTTAAATTTCCAATTTTATAGCAGATCACTAATAATGGCGGGCTTTGTCGGGTTTTTGGCAGGTGGTTTATTATTGATTCTTGACGAAAAACATGATTTTTGCACCGAATACCTTACAAAAATCAAGCACAAGATGATCTTTCCTAAAAAGCATACCATAACCATGTCCTTTCTGCTCTTTTTAATGAGCAACAGTTTTAGTCAAATCAGCAACAAGGATTTGGCATCTATAGACACGATATTTTCTTCTTGGAATCATTCCAATCATCCTGGAGGAGTTGTATTGATAACACAAAAGGGAAAAACGCTATTCTCAAAAGCCTATGGTTTATCAAACATTGCATTCCAGCAACGAAATACAGCTAGTACCCTATTTAATATTGGCTCCGTTTC
>JBELGW010000029.1:17618-29876 GCA_042091715.1 Polaribacter sp.
TATATTTTAGCTGTCAAAATCATTGAAAAGATTACCAAGATGAATTTTGATCAATGGATGTATGAAAATATATTTATGCCTTTAGGGATGTGTGATACCTCTGTAGGTCTTCCCAATAGCTTAATGTCAAGGAGTGCTAACTCTTATTATGGCACAAATGAATTTAAAAAGGCTCAAAACTATTGGGGGTATTCAGGTGCTGGAAATATGTATTCTACTGCAAGGGATTTGAATGTATGGTTACAGCAGTTTTCAACTCCAAAAAGAAAATGGAAAAAAGCGTTTGAGCAATTGCTCGAAACAGCAACGCTTCACAACGGACACCGCACTAATTATGGTTTAGGAGTTCGCATTGATAGCCTTTTTGGAAAACAAATGGTACAACATGGTGGTGCTGTTGGGGGGTATCGAGCAATCGTACGCAGTTTCCCTGAAAAACAAGTAAACATGGTATTACTATCAAATTTTTCAGGAAGCAATCTTGGGGCTAAAGCCCAGCGTATTTCCGAACTCCTATTTAAGGATTCTAATCTGAACAAAGTACACAAGAGAAAAAACAAGCATCAACAAGAAGATAGGTTTATCAAAATCCCACTAAAAATACTCAAACAACTCGAAGGGGTTTATTGGAGTAATGAAGAAAAAATAGGTCGGAAAATCTATGTAAAGAATGACACTTTAAGATATGAGAGCTCAAGGGAGAACAGCTGGTCATTGCTACCACTCGATAGCACATTATTCAAATTAGGTATCCCTGGAGGTACAGGAACAACTGTACTCTTTAACACAGAGAGAAAAGAAATGATTGTTGGAAATGACCAAGCAGTACCAGGTGTCTTTTCATACCTTCAAAGCAATCTAAAGAGACAAAAGACAAATCTCGAATCGCTCGTTGGACATTATTACAGTGAAGCCTTACAAACGAGTTACACCATCTCTATAGATAGTTCAGAGGTATATATAACACATGCAAGGCATGGCAAGATTCGATTGACACAGCGCTATGCCACTGTTTTTTCGGGTCACTGGCCTTTAAGCATTCTTGAAGTAAAAGTGGATGAAGACAAAAAAGTAAAAGGCATCAGCATCTCCAATGGAAGGACTCGCAATGTCTGGTTCAAAAAAATGAATTATCACTAATAGATCATTTCGAAAAAAGAGAAGTTCACTCACAAATTACCCTCATAGCACTTGGCAATTAATCCAGACGCCTCGCTTCCTTTTTTAATAGTTGTGGAAATTTCTTTTTGAAACGATTCAATCTAGGAATGGACACTCTCTTTACATAAGGATTGTTGGGGTTGAGTCGCTCGTAATTTTGATGATAGCCCTCTGCCTCATAAAAGACATCTAGTTTTGTAACCTCTGTCACAATACGTCCTTTGTAATAGGATTTGTTTAAATCAAGTATAAACGCATCTATGACCTTCTTTTCTGTTAGGTTCTGATAGAAAGCGATGGATCTGTATTGACTCCCATAATCTGGATGTTGTCCATTTTTTGTTGTTGGATCATGAGAACCAAAAAATACTTGAACCAAGGTTTTATAGTTCACTTTAGCAGGGTTGTAATATACTGCTACTGTTTCTGAATGTCCTGTGGTGCCGGTTCCAATACTTCTGTAGGTAGGGTTTTTGGTGGTTCCTCCAGCATATCCAGAGACCGCCTCCTCTACCCCTTCAACACTTTCAAAAATGGCTTCTACACACCAAAAGCAACCACTTGCAAAATAGGCTACTTTAAGCTCTTTACGCTGTTCAAAAGTACTTGAAACGGTGTCTTTTGTACTTGAAAAACTAAGGATACTAAGGAGGAGCACAAGACTAGAAATAACATAATAAGGTTTGATATTTTTCATAATAATGAGGTATGTTTTTACCCTTTGTCGTGCGAGCATCGCATTTCATACAATTGTTAAGAACTTTATAGGCCCCCATGAAAGATATGTTGCGAAACAGCCCGAAGTTACTTACATTTGTTTGTTTAAAGATTGATAGTTTTCATGGAGCAATTTATAGTTTCTGCGCGTAAATATAGACCTCAAGTTTTTGCTGATGTTGTTGGACAGCAAGCCATCACGAATACTTTAGAGAATGCTATTGCCAATAATCATCTAGCACAAGCGCTTTTGTTTACTGGTCCGCGTGGTGTAGGAAAGACATCCTGTGCCAGAATTTTAGCAAAACGCATCAACCAAGAAACAACAACTTCAGAGGATGAAGATTTTGCCTTTAATATTTTTGAACTTGATGCGGCTTCAAACAATTCTGTAGATGATATTCGAACGCTTACAGAGCAGGTTCGTATACCTCCACAAACAGGAAAATTTAAGGTGTATATTATAGATGAGGTGCACATGCTGTCTCAGGCGGCCTTTAATGCCTTTTTAAAAACCTTAGAAGAGCCTCCAGCGCATGCCATTTTTATATTGGCAACCACAGAGAAGCACAAGATTATTCCAACTATTTTATCGCGATGCCAAATTTTTGACTTTAAAAGAATTGGTGTTTTAGATGCCAAGAATTACTTAAAAGTTATTGCTGAAAAAGAAGGAATTACTGCAGAAGATGATGCCTTGCATATCATTGCACAAAAAGCTGATGGTGCCATGCGTGATGCCTTGTCTATTTTTGACAGGGTGGTTAGTTTTTCTGGTAACGACTTAACGAGAGCTGCAGTTACTTCAAACTTAAATGTATTGGATTACGATACGTATTTTGGCATGACAGATCTCTTATTAACCAATAAAATCCCTGAAGTTTTATTAGCTTTTGATGAGGTTCTGAAACAAGGGTTTGAAGGGCATCATTTTATCAATGGATTGGCCTCTCACTTTAGAGATTTATTGGTGGCTAAAGACAAAGCAACCATCGCTTTATTGGAGGTTGGAGACCTTGCCAAAAAGAAATACCTAGAGCAAGCTACCAAAGCCAGTGTTCACTTTTTAATGGAAGCGATCAATAAAGCAAACGATTGTGAATTGAATTACAGAATGAGTAAGAATCAACGATTGCTTGTAGAATTGACCATCATGCAAATTGCCTCTATCACTTTTGATGGAGAAAAAAAAAAACCAGCTAACTACATAATCCCTGCCACATTTTTCACCTCACTTTCACCCGCTGCAAAAGCAGTCACTGTAGTTTCGAAGCGAAAAGAAGTGGTTGATAAGCCGGTGGAAGCCACAAGTACAGCAACTCGCAAAAAGCCTTTATTGGAAAACAGGAGACGCGTCACTTCTAAATTATCGCTCAAAAGTGTTCACTCAAAAAAAGAAGAAATTTCTGAGTCTGTATTGGAAGAAAACTTTGACAATCACCCCAAAGATTCCTTCACTCAAAAAGCACTCGAAGAGGCATGGAAAGCTTATTACGCTCAATTGATTAAAAACGGTCAAAAGAGTATCGCTTCCATACTGATTGCTGATCGTCCAAAATTGTTACCCAATTTTCAAGTACAACTGACGCTTCCCAATAAATTAATGGCCGGACAGTTGGAACGAGAAAAACCCGGTTTGAATAAGCATTTAAGAGAAAACTTAAATAATTTTGGCATTACAATTCAGATTGTAGTCAGCGAGACTGTTACCAAAAAATTTGTATACACTCCTCAAGAAAAATATGAAAAATTAGTAGAACTAAATCCCTTATTAAAGCGATTGAAAGAGGCGTTTAAGCTGGATTTATAGTTTTTATAATACTAAAAAGCTTTTCTTTTTCGACTATTTTTTTATCTTTAAACTTCACAAAAAAATTAGATATTTTGCAGGTATTTAAAAACATCTTAATTGGTATTGCTTTTTCACCAAACCTTAAAGCCAACTTATTTGAGGCGGTTCGTCTTTCAAACATGTTTGGTGCAAGATTAGTAGGTGTGCACGTTGGCGATAAAACATCTCAAAAAGAAACACAGCTTCAATTAGTGTTAAACGAGGCTCCTGAACTATCATTTCCGATGCAAACCATTTGGCAAAAAGGGAATCCGGAACGGGTAATTCTTGACACCTGTAGTACACAAGAAATAGACCTTCTCATTTTAGGAGCACTTCAAAAAGAAAACTTATTCAAGTACTATGTGGGCTCTATTGCTAGAAAGCTAACACGAAATGCCACCTGTTCTGTTTTACTTTTAATAAAACCATCTGCAACCAGAGTCCCTTGTAAACATATCGTTGTTAATGGATTGAAAGATGACAAAACAAAGGACACCATTGCCAAAGCGTTTGCAATTAGCAATTCATTGGCCTGTAAACGAATTACCATCGTTGAAGAAATTAGTCAAACAGAATTAGACATTAAAGTGAGTGACGACGCAACGTTAAAAAAAGCAACGCTTGAAAAAGATCGCATCAAAAAACGTGAGGATTTAAGGGTTGAAAAAATACTATCTGATATTGACTGTGAACAAACCTCCTTAAAAATACAAAGCATTTTTGGCCGAAGAGGGTATTCTATTGGGCATTATGCAAAAATTAAACGAGCAGATTTACTGATTATGAATGCCCCTGTAAAAACAGGTCTTTTAGATCGTATTTTTCCGCATGATCTTGAATATATTTTATCTGAATTACCAACCGATCTTTTAATTGTTAAATAGAACTATGGCAAAAGAGAATTCCTTTAAAACATTTGTTAGTGATATCCCACAAAACCTCTTTTCTGGTTTTGTTGTTTCTTTAATTGCATTGCCACTTGGCCTTGGATTGGCATTGGCCTCAGGAGCTCCTCCAATATCTGGAATCATTGCAGCCATTGTTGGTGGTATTGTTTGTTCGCTTTTGGGCGGGTCAAATGTAACCATTACCGGACCTGGAAATGGATTGGTGGTGGTGATACTAGGCGCCATTACTACCCTAGGAAATGGAGACATGCAGCAAGGCTTTTTATACACATTAGCGGCCATTGTGGTCTCTGGAGTGATCATGATTATTCTCGGTTTCCTCAGACTTGGATCTTTGGGAGATTTCTTTCCTTCTTCGGCGATACAAGGAATGCTGGCAGCAATTGGAATTGGAATATTTGCCAAACAAATTCATGTGATGCTAGGAAATCTGAACGCCAAAGGAAGTATTGTTGAATTGATGCTAAGTGTACCTGAGGGCATTGTATACTACATCACGTCAGAGGATCAAAGCGTCTTTTATGCGGGTTCTGTGGGACTGATCAGTTTTTTAATTATGGTTTTCTATAGCAAAATTAGAAATCGTTATTTTCAATTAATCCCTGCGCCCATGTGGATTGTTGTTTTAAGTGTTGGGATGTACTATTATTATGACTACTTCTCTGATGCAGCTTATCCGATAGCTAAAAATTTATTAATCAGTTTACCCGATGATGTACTCTCAAATTTTGCATTTCCTGATTTTGGAAAGGTGTTTGAATTTGATTTTATAAACGCTGTGATTGCCATTACCTTAATTGCAAGTATTGAGAGTTTGCTTAGCATCAAAGCTGTAGACAAGTTGGATCCGCTAAAAAGAAGGTCCAATGTAAACAAAGACATTAGATCTTTGGGTTTAGCTACTGTTATTAGCGGATTCTTAGGAGGTCTTAATGTGGTTACTGTTATTGCAAGAAGCTCGGTAAATGTGAATAACAAAGGAAGCAATCGATCTGCTAATTTCTTTCATGCCACATTTTTAGTCTTATTTATTCTTCTCTTTGCAACAGAATTACGTAAAATTCCGCTCGCTGCATTGGCAGCGATCTTGGTGTATACAGGGTATAAATTAGCTTCACCAGAAAACATTACAAAAGTTTTTAAAATAGGAAAAGAGCAGTTGTTGATTTTTTTAATCACGCTTATTGTTACCATCACAACGAGTTTAATTACCGGAATTATAATAGGTATTGTATCGACATTCTTTATTCATGTCATCATTAATAAAGACATCATGCTATTTCTAAGAAACGTTTTAAAACCGAATGTTTTGATGTTTAAAGAGGATGATAAGTACTTTGTGAGTATTGATAATTTTTCGAGTTTTTTAAACTACACAAAACTAAAGTCAAAATTGAACCAAATCCCTGAAAACGAAGAGGTGATTATTGATTTCTCTTTGTGTGACTTTGTAGATCACTCTGTGATGGAAAACATGAACAACTATGCAGAGACGTTTAAACGAAAGGGAGGGCATTTAGAAATTATTGGTTTAGACAATTATACCACCCGTAGTGAGCATCCATTTGCACTGCGAAAAAACATTCCAAATTTTATAAAACCTGCGAAGGGAACGCTGACAAAAAGACAACGCTCTATTCAGAAAATTGGCTCAGAATTGCATTGGAATTATACCGCAATACAAAAAGAAGACATTACCGAGCTCCCCACTTTTGGCTACTTTAAAACGCGACAAATAAATAAAGTTTCGAATATTGTTTCGAATGCTCAATGTTCATTGTTTGATATTGAATTTTCTGAAGGTGAAATGATTGCCAAACAAGTCATTAGAGCAAGTATGCTCTATATTAAACTCGATAAAAGCATACCCGAATTCACTTTAGATAAGGAGGGAGTTTTCGAATATATTTACCACTTTGCTGGTTTTAAAGACATTGATATTGACGAGCACCCTGATTTCTCAAAACGTTTCTATTTGTCTGGTAAGAATCAAGAAGCAATTAGAGCCTTGTTTACAGATGAGCTGGTTTTATTCTTTGAAAGCAATCCGTATTACCACATTGAAAGTTCGAAACATGGTTTATTAATTCTTGGAAAAGAACGTTTGGCAGGTGTTAAAGAAATTAAGGCGTTGGCTGACTTTGGAATCAGACTGCAAAAAATAATTTCTTAAAGATGGATCGTTGTCGTTTGTTCCTCTTCGTAAGTATATTGCTAATACCGGCATTATCAGTTGCGCAAAACACATTCAAATTAAGAAAGTATGCGCATGTGAAGTCATTTTACAAGGGCCTTTCAAAAGAGGCTACTGCTATCTGTCTTGAGCACAACATCCCCCCTGCCGCACTGTTGGCGATTACAGGACTAGAATCAGGATGGGACAGTGGGTATATTGGACAAATTACAGGCAATATTTTAAGTTTAGGCTTGCGCAAGGGAGATATTGAATTGCCTGCATTGCGCCTCCCTAGAGACGTCAAAACAAAGAAGATACTTTTTGATTCTATAGAAATTGCATCCTATTCAAAAGCCGCATTAACCTGGGAAAACAGGCCTGAAAGTTTAAAAAAAGATTACCGGCCTAAGCACATTGCAGGGACTTCCTACCAATTGGCCTATTTCAAATACCATCCTAAAGAAAAAATAGCAGCGAACATGGCAAATATCACAGATTTTGTGACTGTGTTTATTGGAAGAGACAGTCGATTGAAAGCCTATAGAACTGCTCGAAAAAAAATGGATGACTTGGTCGTAAAACACGGCAAGGAAATTCTCTTAACAGAGGAAACTGCCATTGCGTTTGTTTATGAAATTGGTGGAAAACCAAATTCATATAATTTCAGAGAGACTTGGCCTAAAAAAGTCATTTATATTATCAAACAAGCTGGGCTTTCTAAACTAACCACAGACTTATTCAATGAAATTCCTTTTGAGAAAAGCTGGTAATTTTTAACCACCATTGCTATTCAATTTATGCGTAATTTTGCATTTTATAATTTTCTTTACTATGCTAGGATTACAATTTGAAACTGCAACTGCTTGGGCAGACATTGCCAAAGACAATTTGCAGCAAATATTAACAGATCATGCTTTTTTAGAACAGAAAGCCGCTTCGAATGCTGTTTCTCTCATTATTAATTATTCTGAAGAAACGAAATTAGTGCAAGCGATGAGTGCCATTGCTATTGAAGAAATGGAACACTTTAAAATGGTGCACGATTTGATGGTACAACGTGGAATGGTCTTGGGAAGAGAACAGAAGAATGATTATGTGATTAAACTTCAAAAATTCTTTAAAAAGACAGGTGATCGCAAAGAGGCCTTGATTCAACGCTTGTTGATTGCTGCCTTAATAGAAGCGAGAAGTTGCGAACGGTTTAAAGTATTTTCTGAGAACATGAAAGACACAGAGTTGGCAGAATTCTATAAAAACCTAATGATTACGGAGGCCAACCATTATACCACGTTTTTAGGTTTTGCCAGACAGTATGAAGAGAGAACCATCGTAGACAAGCTATGGCGTGACCTCTTGGCTTTTGAAGCAGACATGATGCGCAATCGAGGAACCCTTGCTAAAATTCACGGATAATGTTTTCAAAAGAAGCAGCGGCGCAACTACGAAAAGAATTTTGGACCAGTTTTGGGAAATCATTTCCTCGAAAATGGCTGTTGTACAATACCAAAATTAAAGGATTTGCCTTTAAATTTCAGGCAGGTAGAAAAAAAGCTTCGGTATGTTTAGACATAGACCACGCAGATGCCATTGCAAGTGAACTCTTGTATGATCAAATGCTTTCTTTACGCGCTTTGTTAGAGGAAGCCCTTCCTGCCGTTATTTTTGACGAAACGTACGAACTTGAAAGTGGTAAAATCATTAGAAGAATCTACGTGCCTTTTGATCAAAAATTTAGCATTCACAATAAACACACCTGGAGAGACTGCTATGAGTTTTATCTAAACACGATGGATGCATTTGAGTTGTTTTTCTATGAATATGAAGATTTTATCAAGCAAGCCATTGTGTGATTTGGCTCATAAGCAGCTTCTAAAATATTTCCTAGCGGTGGAACATTTGCTTTGTAAGCAGTGAGAAAGCACCAAGCACTATTTGATAAACTGAATGCTCATTGGGTAATATGGAGCTTCATTATTACTCGCTTTTAAGGCATTGATAATTGGAAATATCAGGTAGAAAACACCGATTACAATCAAACCAATGAATCCCAAGCCCAGCAACAGTATTGCAGGAATGCAGAGAACGATATACAACAACATTGATATTCTAAAATTTAATATTGCTTTTCCGTGTTCATACATGCCATAGACCTCATTTCGTTTCAACAACCACAATACCAATGGTATAATGAGTCCTCCTATTCCGGTGACATAATCTAATAAC
Source organism: Polaribacter sp. (assembly GCA_042091715.1). Classification (GTDB taxonomy): domain Bacteria; phylum Bacteroidota; class Bacteroidia; order Flavobacteriales; family Flavobacteriaceae; genus Polaribacter. The sequence goes on from JBELGW010000029.1 coordinate 26,638, forward strand.
TGACTTAAATGGGTAAGAACAAGTAATTGTTTATTTTCTTTCATCTGATTCTACTTCTATTGACATCTATGTGACGTTCAAATCTATTTTTTGTTACAGATCAACGCTTTTGAAACTAATTTAACTGCGTATATTTGTAGCATGATTCAAAACGATACCATTATTGCCTTAGCAACACCTGCGGGAGTTGGCGCTATTTCTGTAATTCGACTGTCTGGTGAGAAGTCTATTGAAATTACAGATGCTTTTTTTACCTCTATCAAAAAAGGAAAGTCTCTTTTAAATCAAAAGACCCATACCATTCATTTAGGGCACCTGGTTCATAATGGTGTTGTTTTAGATGAAGTATTGGTCTCTGTCTTCAAAAACCCTAGATCTTATACAGGGGAAAATGTTATTGAAATTTCTTGTCATGGATCACAGTTTATTCAGCAAGAAATCATCCAGTTGTTCTTGCAACATGGCTGTAGAATGGCAGACAATGGTGAATTTACCATGCGTGCCTTTTTAAATGGTAAGATGGATTTGAGTCAGGCTGAGGCCGTAGCAGATGTTATTGCCTCTAATTCAGCAGCTTCTCATCAAATGGCCATTCAGCAAATGCGAGGGGGTATTACCAATGAACTGAAAGAATTGCGCGTACAACTTTTAGATTTTGCTGCCTTGATCGAATTGGAATTGGATTTTTCTGGTGAAGATGTTGAATTTGCTGACCGAACACGATTTAAAGAATTGGTTGCAAAAATTACGCAGGTTTTAAAACGCTTGATTGAATCTTTTGCTTTCGGAAACGCATTAAAAAATGGGATTCCTGTGGCTATTATAGGAGAACCGAATGTTGGAAAGTCTACCTTATTAAATACGCTGCTCAATGAAGAAAAAGCCATTGTTTCTGATATTGCTGGTACTACAAGAGATGCCATTGAAGATGAATTGATTATTGATGGCGTGGCTTTTCGATTTATAGATACTGCCGGAATCAGGGAAACAGCCGATGTTGTTGAGAATATAGGGATTCAAAAAGCCTATGAAAAAGCAGCAAAAGCACAGCTCATTATTCTATTAATCGATTCGAATAAGTTTGCATATGCTAGCGAGCAATTCACAGAAGAAATTGATGCTATAAAAACACGATTTCCAAACAAACGCCTATTGGTGATTGCGAATAAAATTGACACCTTATCGTGTCATGATTCGTCGATATTGCAATCAGAAATTGAAGATTTGATTTTACTTTCTGCCAAACAAAAAACGGGCATTGACGAATTAAAAGCAGAATTGACCTCTTTGGTGAATAAAGGAGCCTTGAGTAACAATGAAACCATTGTTACCAATTCACGTCATTTTGAAGCGCTTAACAATGCACTCACAGCCATTAGCTCCGTGCAACAAGGCATTGATTTGGACATCTCTACGGATTTGTTTTCTATAGATATTCGAGAATGTTTACGCCATTTAGGAAACATTACAGGAGAATACGATGTGGATAAAGACATACTCGGGCACATCTTTGGCAATTTCTGTATTGGAAAGTAACCATACGGAACAAAAAAACGAGTCATACTACTTCACAATAAAAACAGGACCGAAGAAAGCTTTTTTGTAAAAAGTCGTTCTATTTATGACGAACTGGGCCTACTATACTCGGTAGTGCTCTCCTATTTATTTGAGTTTTTTGTAGTAAAGTACAACTCACAATAGACTACTCATCTTACATTTGATCCAAAAACATCAAGAAACGGATTACTTCACTAATAACGACCATCACGTAGATTTTTTGACTCTTAAGTCTGCCAAGAAATAAGGGTTATTGTTCTTTTATTATTCATTGATAAGACAGTCTTTTCCTCAAAGTACCTTCAAGAGAATATTACAACATAGACACCTATGATCATAGCTACATGCAACGTTTATTTTTTGTATTGAACTTCATAAAAAGCCGGTAACATTGGCTTAAAAAAACACTAAACCCCAATAAATAAGACATTTAAAATGAATGCATTAACTTTACAAATGTTATGAAAGAAATAATTTTAAAATCTGATACACATAGGAAGAAACGTGTATTGTTAATTCAGTTTGGCTATAATGATGAAGTAAAAAATCATTTAAAAAAACTAAAAAACATTCTTTGGAGCAGCACTTTAAAAAGTTTTTATACCGATTTGTCTCTCGAAAAAATAAGGATTGTTTTGAATCACTTCAACACAAAAAAGTGGGCAGTAGATATTCAACAATTAAACAACTATATTGAAGTAAGCAAAAGGAAGCAAGCTCAAAACTCTCATTTAATAAAAGAGCTTCCAAAAGATACTGCAACTGATTTACATAAGTTTCGGAAATGGTTATCTCAAAAAAGATTAAGCCAAAACACGGTAAATACCTATGTTGAAGTTAGCAAAACATATCTCAGATATGCACTTTTTAAAGATGCAACAATATTCGATTCAAAAACAGTAGAAGCTTTTAGCTATGATTATATTTTCGTACCTAATCGATCCGTATCTTATCAAAATCAATTTATAAGCGGTGTCAAAAAATATTTTGAATTTCATGGATATCTATATAACGAAATCCATATTGAAAGACCTCGAAAAGAAAAAAAACTTCCTTTAGTACTCAGCACACAAGAAGTGAAAGCTTTAATTGATGTGGTTATAAATCTTAAGCACAAAGCACTTTTAAGTTTGTTATATTCTGCTGGTTTGCGTATTGGAGAAGCACTGAATTTAGAAATTAGAGATATCGATAGCAAGAGAATGTTGATTCACGTGAGGCAAGCGAAAGGTAAAAAGGATAGATACACGCTTTTATCTCCTGCTTTTGTTGAACTATTGAGAATCTATTATCTTACTTATAAGCCTCAAAAATATCTTTTCGAAGGTCAGAAGGGTGGAAAATACAGTGCTACTAGTGCACAAAAAGTTATAAAAAATGCGTTGACCCGAACAAGCATTCAAAAACAAGTCACACTTCATACGTTACGACATAGTTTTGCAACACATTTATTAGAAAAAGGAACAGACATACGTTATATTCAGGAACTTTTAGGGCATAGTAGTCCAAATACGACCATGCTTTACACCCATGTAACGACAGCTAGTTTTAAAAAAATACAAAATCCCTTTGATGACTTGTTTTAAAGGTATATTTTTATGAACGGCAGAATGGATATAAGGAAGGCAAACTTCCGCATATCCTGCCAAAATGGGAGTATATAAAGATAAAACTTCCGCATA
>JBELGW010000030.1:0-29462 GCA_042091715.1 Polaribacter sp.
TTCCTTGAGCATTTGTAACAACATCTCTGTGCGTATTGTCAGCAAAACAAGAGTGTTCGGAAAGGTAAGGTTGTTTCATATCAGTATTCTTTTTTCTGCAATTACTGCAGGTGCGATGTATTGGTTAGATCCAACTCAAATAGGAGGTATTTTTGCATTGGGAATTATTTCTGAATTTGGAGCAGGAATTATGCCGATTCTTTTCTTTGCTATGTTGGGAGATGCTGCAGATTATTCTGAATATAAAAACGGGAGAAGAGCAACAGGACTTATTTTCTCTGCTGGTACTTTTGCGATGAAATTTGGTGGAGGGGTAGCAGCAGCAATTACCCTTATGGTATTGAATCTTTATAATTATGATGGTCAAATACTCGTGAAAACAGCAGAAATGTTAGAGGGTATCAAATTGAATATGAGTATGATTCCGGCTGCTTTTGTCTTACTTGGTTCACTCGTGTTATTGTTCTATCCTTTAGGAACAAAGAAAATGAAGGTCATAGAGCAAGCGTTGCAGGAAAGAAGAAAAGAATTGAAGTAATGATAGCGCAGCACCAAATAGAAATCACTCCTTTTTTTAAAGAGTTTGAAACAGAATTAAAAAAGACACTTGCTTTTTGGGAAGCTCATGCATTGGATAATACAAATGCAGGCTTTATAGGGCAACTTAATTTTAAAAATGAACAGATTGAAGAAGCCTCTAAAGGGTTGATCTTAAATACACGTATCCTATGGTCCTTTGCTGCAGTTTCAAACCAGTTACAAACACAACAATATGCTGCTTCTTGTCATAGAGCCTATCATTATCTAGCCTTGTTCTTTAAAGACAAGGTTGATGGTGCGTTGTATTGGGAGTTGGCTAATAATGCAAGACCAAAGAGCCTACAGAAAAATACAGTTGGGCAGGCATATGCCTTATTGGCCTTGTGTGAGTATTTTCGTTTTTCTAAGAAGGAAGAGGTTAAAAACTGGGCGCTTTCTCTTTTTGAATATATTGAAAAAGTTGGTTTTGATGTGGAACATAAGCGGTACAAAGATCTACTCTCAGAAAAGCAAACAAAAGATGTTGAAACAACTCAGATTACAAGAAGCTTAGGAACGCACTTACATGTCTTAGAAGCGTATACAGCATTGTTGAAGATTTACAAAAATGACTACTTAGAAACGCAAGTACGTTTCCTCATCGAAGTGCTACTTAATGATTTTATAAATTCAAAGAAACATTGTGAAACAGCAATAGGTGTTGATGGAGCCTCTTTAAGTGAAACTATATTTTTTGGCTATAATGCCGAGGTTCCTTGGATGCTAGTAGATGCTGCAGAGGTCTTATCTGATCCACACCTAATTAGGAGAACTAAGGAGAATTTAGTGAGCATGGTTGATGTTTTTTTGAAAGAGGCAATCGATAAAAATGGTGCTGTGAGTTATGGCAAATGTTTTCAAACACAAACCGTAGATACTGATTTGCATTGGTGGACACAAATAGAAGCATTGATCGCGCTAAGATATGTCTATCACTTGACCAAAAATGAAGCGTATGCAATTTCGTTTCATCGCATATGGACTTTTGTAAAAGCGCATTTTATGGATAAAGAGCATGGAGAATGGTTTGCAAGAATAGGGGTAGATACCAATCGGTATGAAGATGATAAAATTGCTATGTGGAAATCTCCCTATCACATTAGCAGAATGTGCTTAAAAATGATGGCGTTTGAAAATGCAAAGGAAGCACTCGTATAAAACATAGTTCGTATTTTTTAACACTGTTATCAATGTGTTTTCCTTTTGAAAACTTGCCGGAGGTAGCTGTTTGCAGGTGCTAAGATCTTGTCAAATAAATGGAAGGATTGGAAAAACAAGCGCATCGAAGACATATGGGTGACTTTCTTGAAATTGTTAATCCAAATTTAACAATAACGTGCAGTAAGTTCAGAACGAAAGCAGTATATTAGCCTGCAATTAATTTATAAGTTGATTGCACCATGAAAGCTCACAATTCAAAAATTTTAGGAGAAGGATTAACCTATGACGATGTACTTTTAGTACCGGCCTTTTCTGAAGTACTTCCTAGAGAGGTAAACATACAAACAAAGTTTACAAAAAATATCACGATTAATGTACCAATCATCTCAGCAGCGATGGATACAGTGACAGAATCCTCAATGGCAATTGCTATTGCGAGAGAGGGAGGAATTGGCGTGTTGCATAAAAATATGAGTATCGAACAGCAAGCGAAAGAAGTTCGTAAAGTAAAACGGGCTGAGTCGGGTATGATTATCGATCCAATCACTTTACCAATCACCGCAAAAGTTATAGATGCAAAAGAGAACATGCGTGAACATAGAATAGGAGGGATCCCTGTAGTTGACGATCATGGATTTCTTCTTGGAATTGTAACCAATAGAGATCTGCGTTTTGAGAAAAATAATGACAGATCTATTTCTGAAGTGATGACCTCTGAGAATCTAGTAACTGCTGCAGAGGGAACCTCTTTAGTGCAGGCCGAATTGATTCTACAAGAGAACAAAATTGAAAAACTACCCGTGGTAGATGCTCACAACAAATTGATTGGTCTCATCACATTTAGAGATATTACCAAAGTAACTCAAAAGCCCACTGCAAATAAAGATACCTATGGACGTCTGCGTGTTGCTGCTGCACTAGGAGTAACCAATGATATTGTAGAGAGATCAGAAGCTTTGGTAGCTGCGGGAGTAGATGCTGTGATCATTGATACGGCTCACGGTCATACGAAAGGGGTTGTGAACGCATTGAAGGCGGTAAAACAAAATTTTCCAAATTTAGATGTGGTTGTTGGTAATATTGCCACAGCTGAAGCGGCTCAATTTTTAGTGGATGCAGGAGCAGATGCTGTAAAAGTTGGAATTGGACCTGGTTCCATCTGTACAACAAGAGTTGTTGCAGGCGTTGGTTTTCCTCAGTTTTCTGCCGTATTGGAGGTGGCCGCTGCCATTAAAGGTACCGGTGTACCTGTAATCGCTGATGGTGGAATACGGTATACAGGAGATATTCCCAAGGCAATAGCCGCAGGAGCAGATGCTGTAATGTTAGGGTCGTTATTGGCAGGAACCAAAGAGTCTCCGGGTGAAACGATCATTTACGAAGGAAGAAAGTTTAAATCTTACAGAGGAATGGGCTCCATTGAAGCCATGAAAAAAGGATCTAAGGATCGCTATTTCCAAGATGTAGAAGATGATATTAAAAAGTTAGTTCCAGAAGGAATTGTAGGACGTGTGCCTTACAAAGGAGACTTATTTGAAAGTATTCATCAATTTGTAGGTGGACTGAAAGCCGGAATGGGATACTGTGGAGCTAAAGATATTGATACTCTTAAAGAAACAGGTAAATTTGTAAGAATCACCGCAAGTGGAATTAACGAGAGCCATCCGCATGATGTTGCAATTACCAAAGAAGCACCGAATTACAGCAGAAGATAAGCTCTTTGTGCAAAAAGAAAGAGAAAGATTTGTTATCATTGAAAGCTATAAAATACTTGAACAATTAATTGTTCAGGTATTTTTTTTAAATGTAGCTATCTGAAAAGAGCAAGTGCCCGTTAGTAAATCATCATCATTTACCATCTATAACTTTAGAAAGAAATAAAGCAAAAGGAAATACTTTCTTTATTTAATAAATGCAGTACTTAATAGGGTGTTCGTTTGTTCAAATAAGAACAGGCATTATCGCTATTGCTGCGTGTAATATGCGTAATCTTTTAATACGGTATCAATAAAATCCATTGCTGTTAAGTCAGATTGTACTTGTGTAAGGGCTATAATTTTTAGTTGTAATTTGCTTATTATTTCGTGGTTGTGATTTTTTTTAGCGCTGTAGTACACGTTTTTTATTGTCTGTATATCTGTATCTGTTAAGATGGTTACTTGCGGGAAATTTGGAAGGTAAGCATCGGAAATTTCAGTAGCGATGTTGTTGTAGCTTGTAACACGTTTCTTTTCGCTTATCACCGCAGTGCCTCCTGCCATGTCTCCCAATCGTTGTCCTTTTCCTGTTGCCAATATACTCAACACAGCAACGGACCCAGATGACATGGTAAAATCAACAATGTTCAGCATCCAACGCAATAAATAGCTGCTAAATGTTGGCTTTGAGCCGTCTAGCTTAACAACTCGAATTTTGTTAAATTGTTTGCCAGGGGTTTGTCCATTCATTAATACTTCAAAAACCAAACTGTAAAATAAAATAGGCAGACCCAATAAGAGATAAAAAACCCATGCATCAAACCCATGTTTAAAATCGAGTACAGACATGATGAGTGCCACAAGAAAAACGTAACCCATAATTATTAACCTATCAATGAGATAAGAACCAAGTCGTGTAGTGAGATGCGCAACTTGTTGGGAAATAGCAATATTTTGGGCAGTTTCTATTTGAAAGTTATCCATTTTTGTCGTTATTTGTTATGCGTGTCAGCCCTAGAGTAGCGAATATAAAAAGATTCTATGATAACTAAGATTACTTTCTTGCTTTTATTGTTCAAACCTTTTCTATACTAGATGAGAGAGGCGGCATTTGTAAAAAGACATAAAATAAAATGGCAGCAATTTGAAGATGTACTCTCAGAAGAGATCTCGATTGCTCCAGATAAATTAGCAGACTTATACATTGAGGTAACAGACCATTTGAGTTATGCAAAGACATTTTACCCCAATTCAAATGTATTGAAGTATTTAAACGAAATTTCAGCAAGAGCGCACTTGAAAATCTACAGTACCAAAAAGGAAAGTAAAAATCGACTTATTTCTTTTTTTAAATCAGAGTTTCCATTAGAATTTCACCGATTTCAAAAACAGTTGTTCATTGCCTTTTCGGTTTTTCTATTTTTTACCTTTGTAGGAGCTTTTTCAGCAGCGAATGATATTGATTTTGTCCGTGTTATTTTGGGTGATTCTTATGTAAATATGACCTTAGACAATATTGCGAGTGGAGACCCGATGGCGGTCTATAAAAAGCAAGCAGAAATGGATATGTTTTTAGGAATTACCATTAATAATATTCGAGTGGCTATGATGGCCTTTGTTTTGGGTATCTTTTTTTCATTGGGGACACTCTATGTAATGATGCAAAACGGCATAATGCTGGGTTCATTTCTGTATTTTTTTTATGATAAAGATTTATTATGGGAATCATCTAGAACCATTTGGATACATGGAACCATAGAGATTGCTGTAATTATTATTGCCGGCTGTGCAGGAATGGTATTGGGCAATGGATTGTTGTTTCCTAAAACGTATTCGCGTCTCGAATCATTTAAGAAAAGTATCCAGTCAGGATTAAAAATAATGCTAAGTACGGTTCCGTTTTTTATCATCGCTGGATTTTTAGAAGGATTTGTAACAAGGCATACAGAAATGCCAGATTGGCTAGCGATTTTTATTATTATCATTTCTTTAAGTAGTATCATATTCTACTATATCCTATACCCCATTCAACAAACTAATAAACTAAATAAACATGCATAATAAGAACTACGTAACGTTTCAAAAAGAAAGAGATTTAGGTGCTATTATCTCTGATGCCTTTAAATTTTTAAGATCAGAATGGAAGCCTTTTTTCGGTACAATTTTGAAAACTTCAATGGTCCCAATTTTAATTGCAAGTGTTGCCATTGTTTTTTATATGTATACCTTTCCCGGTTTTTTTAGTGGGTTAGGTACTACGAAATTCCTAGAGGAAGGTGTCTATGAAGAGACGAATATTGGTCTCCTATTGACGTCACTCACTTTTGTCGGAGTTTTCTTTTTAATAGCCTATGTAGTCATCAATATCACTGCTTTGTATTATATTGAATCTTACATTCAAAATAAGGGAAGCATAGACTATGCAATGATTCAAGAACGAATAAAGGATAAATTTTGGTCTTTTACAGGCTTATTTATTTTGGTGGGAGTCATTGTTGTGTTTAGTATTTTTCTTTGTGTTTTCCCGGTGGTATATACCTCCGTTGTGCTGAGCTTTGCAGCGCCTATATTGGTGTATCGAAAGTTAAGTGTTTCTGATACCATTGGTTTTTCATTTAAGTTTATGAATGGTCACTGGTGGGAAACATTTGGTGTATTAATTGTTGTATCAATTATTACCTCCATTATCGGCTCAATTTTCTCAATTCCAGGAGTTGTTTACTTTTTTGTAAAAGCAGGCACGGTGCTTTCTGCAAGTGATCCTTTGGCCATGGCAAATGCTTTAAAAGACCCTGTGTATTTATTGATAAATAGTTTTTCATACATAGGCCAGTTTATCTTGTATGGAATTACTTTGGTTTGTCATGTGTTGTTGTATTTCGATATTGCAGAGCAAAAGTATGGCACAGGTACACTAGAGAACATTGAAAACTTGGGAAGGTAAAGTTTTGATGAACAGGTTTTTCTATATACTATTTTGCTGTGTCTTTAGTGGTTTTTCACAAGAAAAAAGCCCTGTGCAGATTATTGACACCCTCACCATTGTTGAAAAAAAGTTCGATGTAGAAAAGATTAACCGCTATAAAAATAATAAAGAGTTTAACTATGTTACTCTGCAAGAAACTACTTCTATATTTGATCAAGTGAAAGCATGGTTTGTTCGGAGTTTGCGAAAAATAATGTCATGGTTTTTTGATGATATTGAAACGCCGGTAGGTCTTTTATTAAGCCTATTAAAAGTGCTGCCTTACGTACTTTTAGTGGTGCTCGTTTATCTCATCATTAAATTTTTCCTAAAAACAAATGCACATACAAGCTTGCATAGTACTAAAAATCATGGTCTTGTACATTTGTCGAACGATGAGGTATTATTACAAAATAAAGACTTGCCGCATTTACTAGCATCGGCTATTGAAAAAGAAAAATACCGACTTGCAACGAGGTATCAATACATCTTACTATTGAAGCAATTGTCTTTGAATGAGGTGATTGTTTGGCAACAACAGAAAACGAATAAGGAGTATATCAAAGAAGTATATCGTAAAAATATTCACATCGAATTTGAAGAAATTACCCGATTCTACGAATATGTATGGTATGGGAACTTTCAAATTGATAAGTATCAGTATGAAAAAGGAATGGAAAGTATTTCTAAAATACAGGAAAAAATAGCATAGAGGTGGATAAGAAGCTAAAAATATATGTGGGAATTCTTAGTGTCATCGTTGCATTCATTGTTTTTATGGAGGCAACAAAAAAAGAGCCTATCAATTGGTTTCCAAGTTTTGCCTCTCACCACAAAATGCCCTATGGTACGTATATATTATCTCAAGAGTTTCAAACGATTTTTAAAAATACAGAGGTACGTAGCATACAAGATTCACCTTATGTGTTTTTACAAGATTCAACACGAAAAGGGACCTACTTTTTCGTGAATGAGACTTTCAATTTTGGAAAATCAGAGTTCGATCAGTTGAAAGCTTTTGTAGCTAGAGGAAACGATGTTTTTTTATCAGGTAATGATCTTACCGTAAAATCTCTAAACCTTGAAACCAAGCAATTAGCGACCACGTTATTTAAAGAAAATTCGTATTACAAATTATTGAATAAACAACTAGATACCGCTGCATATGCTTTTGATAGAGAAAATAAGAACATTGTTTTTTCTAAGATTGATAGTACGAAAACAACTCTTTTGGGCAATCTATTGATCAAAGACACAGATGCAACGCAAATGTTCGCGGGGGTAAATTTTATTCGATATAAACATGGGAAAGGTGTTTTTTATTTTCATACAATGCCGCATGTTTTTACCAACTATGCGCTGTTAAAAGATAATAATCATCAGTATGTTTCCTCAGTATTGTCTTATATCGATGAGCGAAAACCTATTTTTTATGATGCTTATTATAAAACAGGTAAAGTAAAAATTACTTCACCTCTTCACTTTGTATTAAGTTCAGAAAATTTGCGTTGGGCCTATTATACTGCTTTATTGGGTGTATTGCTTTTTGTTCTCTTTAAAGCAAAGAGAACACAGCGTATCATTCCTATAATTACTCCATTAAAAAATCAAAGTTTGGCATTTACCAGAACTATTGCCAATATGTATTATGAAAAATCGGATCATAAAAGCATCGCTTTGCATAAAATTAATTATTTTTTGGAATATATTAGATCTCAATTTCATCTATCAACCATTGAAAGGAATAAAGATTTTTTCAGTTTGCTCGCCTTGCGAAGTGGAAATACGATGGACGATGTTGAACAATTATTTATTGAAATTGAAAAAATTAATACTTCTGTAAGCATATCGAAAGAGCAACTATTGCATTTAAATAGCTTAATGGAGTATTTTAATAAAGAAAAAAGAGCGCATAAAAATTAGTATATGGAATCAGAACCAACAGCAAACATAGGGGAGAATGAATCTTTTTCAAATAGAATAGATTTGTCAAAGTTAAAAGTATCTATTGATCATGTCAAAGCACAATTGCGCAAAGTGATCATTGGTCAAGAAGAATTTATAGAACTACTTCTTGTTGCGCTATTAGCAGATGGACATGTTTTAATAGAAGGAGTTCCAGGAGTAGCTAAAACAATTACTGCAAAATTACTTGCGAAAACCGTTGACACCGCATTTGGTAGAATTCAATTCACACCAGATTTAATGCCTTCAGATGTTTTAGGAACTTCAGTTTTGAATATGAAAACATCTAATTTTGAGTTTAAACAAGGACCGATCTTTTCTAATTTAGTATTGATAGATGAAATCAATAGAGCCCCTGCAAAAACACAAGCTGCGCTATTCGAAGTGATGGAAGAGAAGCAGATTACTATTGATGGGAATCAATTTAAGATGCAACCACCATTTATGGTGTTGGCAACCCAAAACCCCATTGAGCAAGAAGGAACCTATGCTTTGCCAGAAGCTCAATTAGACCGATTTTTGTTTAAAATAACTGTGGGCTACCCAGATTTAAAGGAAGAAATAGACATTCTAAAGAATCATAATACGAGAAAAGGAAGTTTGGCATCGCATACCATTGATGCAGTGATCACAGAGCAGGAGCTCATTGACTATCGAACTAAGGTGCACGATGTATTGGTAGAGGAGAAGGTTGTGAAATACATCGCAGAAATTATTCAAAATACGAGAACACATCCACATTTGTTTTTAGGAGGTTCTCCGAGAGCTAGTATTGCTATTTTAATGGCTTCTAAAGCCATGGCGGCAATCAATGGAAGAGATTTTGTAATTCCTGAAGATGTGAAGAATAGTATAGTTCCAGTGCTCCGACATCGCATACTTTTGACACCAGAAAGAGAAATGGAGGGCTACACAACAGACAAAGTAATAGCCATGATTATTCAAACAATAGAAGTACCAAGATAAGTTTTGAAACTCATTAAACAGCTATATATTCACAACCGTTTTTTTACCTACGTAGCATTGGTCTCCGGGTGTTTTTTGCTATCATATTGGTTTTCATTTTTATTCGTTGTTTCTTGGATTTTAATGAGTGCACTTGTTGCCATTGCAATGCTCGATGTTGCATTACTTTTTCGATATCAAGATCCAATTAAAGCACATAGGATTCTTCCTAAAAAGTTCTCTAACGCCGATATAAATAAGGTGTCTATTGCAATTGAAAATGTCTATCCTTTTCGCGTTGAGATAACAACCATAGATGAATTGCCTATTCAATTTCAAAAAAGAGATTTTTATCAGGTTCAGCACATAGAGAAGTATAGCAGTTATACTTTTGACTACGAGCTAACTCCCAAAGAAAGAGGTCAGTATCTCTTTGGAAGTTTGCAAGTATATGCAAGCACTGCTTTGACTTTTTTTTCGCGTCGATTTTCTTTTGATGCGAATACCATGGTTCCTGCGTATCCATCATATGTACAAATGAAAAAGTACGAATTCCTTGCAATTACGAACAAATTGAGCAGCAATGGATTAAAGAAGATAAGGAGAATTGGACATACATCGGAGTTTGAACAAATTAAGAGCTATGTGGTTGGAGATGACGTTAGACATTTAAATTGGAATGCCACAGCAAAGAAAGGAGTATTGATGTTGAATCAATATCAAGATGAAAAGTCACAACCAATCTATTCAATTATAGATACCGGGAGGGTGATGAAAATGCCATTTAATGAGTTAAAGTTATTAGACTATGCGATTAATTCGACGCTGGCTTTTTCGAATGTAGCATTGCGAAAAAATGATAAAGTTGGGATGTTTAGTTTTTCTAAATCTGTAGATAATATGGTTTTGGCAAGTGCAAAGAAAACACAGCTTTCTGTGATTAATGAAGCACTATATGCCATAAATACTGAGTTTACAGATGCTGATTTTGGACTATTATATGCCACGGTAAAAAGAAAAATTAACCAGCGTAGCTTGTTGATTTTATATACGAATTTTGAGCATATTTCGGCTTTAAAGAGAGCGCTACCATCTTTGATAGCCCTGTCCAAAAAACATCTCTTGATTACTGTATTATTTGAAAATACAGCTTTAGATGCCCTTTTGGAAAAGCAAACTAATGAGATACAAGAAATACATCACAAAGCCATTGCAGAGAAATTTGTTTATGATAAAAAAAGAATGGTAAAGGAATTAGAAAAGAGGGGAATCTATGCCGTTCTAACCAAACCTCAAGATCTTACCATTCATCTTATTAATAAGTACTTAGAGTTCAAGTCAAAAGGAATGTTATAAAAAAAGCCAGAGCAGATGCTCGGGCTTTGGTAGTTTACGAAAATAAAATACTGAGTTACTCTTTAATACCGAGCTTCGCCAATACCAGCTCAGTGATGTCATGAGTAGGATCTATATATGCAAACTCATTTCCTGATGTGGTTAGTATTTGAGTATAGCTTTTTTCTTGGGCTATTTGAGTAACAATTTCTGTTACTTTGTTGTACAATGGACGCATCAATTCATTTTGTTGCAATTGCATCAGTTGATTTCCGTTCTGTCTAAGTTCTGTAAGCTCTTTTTCCAGAAGCTGTATTTCATTTGCTCTAATTTTTCTCGCTGCCTCCTTCATAGTTGGTAAGTCATCTGTATAGGTCTTTACCAACGTTTCATAAGATGCCACTTTGACGTTATTAATGGAGTCTAATCTCGAACCATACTTTTGTAAGCCTTCTTGAACTGTCTTTAACTGGGGCATTTTAGAGATGATTAAATCACTATTAACTGTACCTACTTTTGTCTGAGCATTCGTTGATAATGCCAGAGTTAAAAGGGCGATGCATAGCGTAATGGTAGTTTTCATTGTATTTAGTTTTTTAGCAAATATAAGAAAGCACTTGAATTATACGAGGTATTTTTTATTTTAAAAGGCTATTATACCTTTTTGAGCGATGCAACAAGGGTCTCAAATGGAGTTGTATAGTCAAACCAGCGTATGGCGTCATCTTTTCTAAACCACGTTAATTGGCGCTTGGCAAACCTACGCGTATTTTTTTTAATTTCCTGAATGGCAAACTCTTTTGAAATTTTCCCATCAAAAAAAGAGAATAGTTCTCTGTAGCCAACAGTTTGAAGCGCGTTTAATTGTTTGTGAGGATATACTTTTCTTGCTTCTTCAATAAGACCTTCACGAATCATGAGATCTACCCGCTGATTAATTCGACTATAGATAGCAGGTCTATCTGCCTGTAATCCAATTTTTATAGCTGTGAAGTTTCGAGGTGCTTTTGGCTTATTTTTAAAATGAGAATACGCTTTTCCAGATCCAATACATACTTCTAGAGCTCTAATGACTCTTTGTGGATTTTCTAATGCAATGGTTTCATAGGTTTCTAAATCTAACTCTTTTAATTGCTCCTGCAAATGCGTCAGTCCATTCGTTTTCAGTTGTGCATTTAATGTTTCCCTAATTTCTGGAGCTACTTTAGGAAAATAATCCAAACCCTCGAGAACAGCATCTACGTAGAGTCCGCTGCCTCCAACCATAATAACAACATTATTTGTTTTGAATAGTTCGTCCAGTTTCTTTAATGCATCTCGCTCAAAGTCTCCAACATTATAGGCGTCAAAAATACTTCTATTTTGTATAAAATGGTGAGGTGCGGCCTGAAGTTCCTCCTCAGAGGGAACTGCCGTTCCGATGGCCATTTCTTTAAAGAATTGACGGGAGTCGCAAGAAATGATTTCTGTATTGAAATATTGCGCTAAGCGAATACTCAAGGCTGTTTTTCCAATGGCAGTAGGGCCTACGATGGTAATAAGAAGGTTCGCTGTTTTCAATAGATACTAATTTAGTTGTGTGCCACAATGATAACAATATTCTGCTCCATCTGCATGATCTTCTGCCAAACAGTTTTGGCAGGATTGTGTGTTTGTATGAATCGTGTCTGTTTTTGCTATTTCTGAGCTAACAATACCGGTTGGGATGGCAATGATTCCATATCCCAAAATCATGATAACACTTGCAATAAATTGACCAATTGGTGTTTGAGGAGCAATATCTCCATAACCAACCGTTGTGAGTGTAACAATGGCCCAATATACCGACTTGGGAATACTTGTAAAACCATGTTCTTCTCCCTCAATCATATACATAACCGTTCCTAAAATGATGCAAATAATGAACACAAAAAATAAGAAAACTGCAATTTTTGCTTTGCTTGCTTTCAATGCAACAATCAGTTTGTTTGATGCTCCAATATATCTTGCGAGCTTTAAGATTCTGAATACTCTGAGTAAACGAAGGGCTCTAAATGCAGCAAGGTTATGAGATCCGACTAAAAAAAGGGAGATGTATTTTGGTATAGTAGCGACTAAATCTATGATTCCGTAAAAACTAAAAATATAGGTCAATGGTTTTTTAATCGATAAGATTCTTATGATATATTCAATAGAAAAGAGGATGGTGATTACCCATTCTGCGATATCTAAAAATCCGTGATATTTTTCATCAAAACTGGCAACACTTTCGAGCATGACCAAGACAATACTCGCCAATATAGCAATGAGTAATACAACATCAAATAATTTTCCCTCTCTCGTATCTGCCTCATAAATAATTTCATGAAGCCGCTGTTTCAAAGTGATTTTATGCGCTGGTTTTTTCAAAATAAATACATTGGAATTGCTAAAATACAATAAATTCTAAAGCAGCTAAATGGTTTAAAGAATGAATGCCTTTCTATTGTACAAAAATGCACATGAGTCCCTGCAAGTAGTGTCTATTTCACTTTTTTAAAAGCGAATTATTTTAGCCACATTTTTAGTCTTGAGATAATTTTTAATAATGGTTTTGGCTAATGCCTTATTTTCAACAGCAGTAAGCATTGATTTTAGCACGTCTAGGTTATTTTCTTGAAACGCTAAGTTCGTAAAGCAATATCCTAGCACTTCATTATCTTCAATAATGATCACAGCATGCTCGCCAATGCTTCGTCCTTTATCTATAAGCAACATGGCATCATTATTAAAGTCTGAGAATAGCAACTTCTTTTTACTTTTTACATTGAACTTAGGCTTATTTATTTCCAGTTCTGTATAATACTTTAAATGGGTGAGCAACATATTTCCTGTAAGCTCATAGCTCACAGAAGTGGTGCGTTTTTGAAATGCTTTTGCCCTTTTAGATGTTTTTAAAAATTGTTTTGTGATTTCTTTTTTAAGATTGCTTCCTTTTCCCATAAAGATGATATGACCATCTTCTCTATGCAAATAATACACACCCATAACTGTGGGCACGGCTGCAATCATTTTCGTCAGTTTTTCTTCAGTTTTATGATAATTGAAGTGTTGTACTGTATTTTCTATAATGTCTTTATTGGTGTCTTTGTTCACCAATAATTTAAATAATTGAATGGTTGCGAGTGCATCACCAGAAGCTCTGTGTCTATCACTCATTGGAATTCCAAGTGATTTGCAGAGTTTTCCGAGACTGTAGGAAGCTTGATCTGGAATTAGTTTCCTGCTTAGTTTTACAGTACACAAACTATCTCGTTCGTAGGTATAGCCTAGGCGGTTGTATTCAGTTTTTAAAATACGGTAGTCAAAACTAGCGTTATGGGCAACAATAATGCAATCTTTCGTAATTTCAATGACTCTTTTGGCGATTTCATGAAATTTCGGAGCGTTCCGTAACATTTTGTTGTTGATTCCTGTGAGCTTAACAACAAAGGGCTGAATGTCTTTTTCAGGGTTGACCAATGTAATAAGTTGGTCAATAACTTCATGTCCATCAAATTTGTAGATGGCAATTTCTGTAATTCCCTCTTCGTTAAATTTACCTCCGGTAGTCTCGATATCTATAATTGCGTACAAATGTTTTTCTTTTTTGCTATGGTCTTTAGACTAAACGATATAATTTCTCGCACCAAAAATGGAACTTCCCACACGCACCATCGTACTCCCATGGCTTATGGCTAATTTGTAATCGCCACTCATCCCCATAGAAAGCGTATGTAGCTTTGTGTGGGTTACTTTAAGTTCATTAAAAAATACTTTTAAAGAGGTAAACTCTTGCTCTAGTTGCTCTTCATTGCTGGTAAAAGTAGCCATTCCCATCAATCCTACAACGGCTATATTTTCTAATTGGGATAGTTCATCGGACACTAATATTTGCGAAATTTCACCAAACGATAAGCCAAATTTTGTCTCTTCTTTAGCAATGCGAGCTTGCAGAAGGCACTGAATTACTCGCTGGTGTTTTTTTGCCTGTTTGTTGATTTCTTTTAAGGTTTTCATACTGTCAACTCCGTGAATTAGATCCACAAAATGTGCCATGTATTTCACCTTATTACTTTGCAAGTGACCGATCATATGCCATTGGATATCTTTGGGCAACGCTTCATACTTGGTAACCATTTCTTGAATTTTATTTTCTCCAAAAATACGTTGTCCAGCATCATAAGCTAGTTTGATATCTGCAATCGGTTTTGTCTTCGACACTGCCACTAAAGCAACCCCATCAGGTATGTTATTTTTTATATTTCGTAAGTTTTCTGTGATCATAGTTAAAACTCATAAATGGTTAACGCGCTTCTTAGTTTTGGCTCAATATAGGTTGTTTTTGGGGGCATTAGCAACCCGGTATCAACAATGGTCTTAATTTCATCAATAGTGGTTGGAAGCATCCCAAAAGATACTTGAAACGCACCCGTATCAACTTTTGTCTTCAGCTCGAGGCTGTCAGATTTGTTCTGAGAATATACAATTTTAGAATCATTCCTAATATCTTGGATGCCTAATATGGGTTCTAATACTGTTCGATACAGGATTTCTGCATCCAACCCACTCAATGAATCTGTAAATTCATAACTTGTTTTTCTTAGGTATAATGAATAAAACTCACCATTTAGATACATGCTAAAATGGTGTTTCTTACTCGGTTTATATAAGTCTTGTCCGCGATTTTCAATTCTAAAATGCGCATCTAATTCAATCAGAAACTCTTGAGGGCTGTATCCATTTAAGTCTGTGATAAATCGATTGAATTCATACACACTTAGTTGACTTTCAGGTAACAAATAGCTCATGAAAAAGTTATATGCTTCATTGCCATTGTGATCTGGATTTTCCTCAGCAAGTCTTTTGGCTAATAAGCAAGAGGAAGTAGAACGATGATGACCATCTGCAATATATAGCGTATTTACGTCATTAAATTCATCGGTAATGCGCTGTATATCTGTGATGTCATCTACAATCCAAAGCAAATGCTTGTCTTTATCTGTGGTGGAAAACTCAAATTCTGGTCTCGTCTTTTGATATTTCTTGATCATATTTGATATGACCTCATTATCTGGATAGGTGAGTAGCACCGGCTCTGAATTAAACCCTGTATTTTTTAAGTAGTTTTCGAATAATAATTCTCGTTTTTGCAGCGTACTTTCATGCTTCTTGATCACATTTTTTTCATAATCAGCAACGGAGGTTGCTGCAATAATCCCACAAAAAGAGTGTGTGGCTGTATCCTTTTGATAAATGTAAAAAGCAGATTTCTCATCTTGCTTAAAAATTCCTTCTTCTTTAAATTCTAGGTATCTGTTGTGAACCAATTTAAAGCGCGCATCACCAGAAATGTCTCGTTTGTGATATTTGTAACCTGGATTGATAACATGCAGGAAGGTGTACGGATTGAAGGCTAATTTTGCATCGAGCATGCCATCTGTATAAATATCGCGTGATTTTGCTGAAACAAGCGCTACTTTGTCTCTAGTTGCCCGAATAGCCTTAAAGGGTTTCACTATTGCCATGAAAATAATTAAGAAAGTAATTGAACAATTTGTTCTGCCAATTCCTGACCAATTCTGTCTTGCGCTTCTGACGTAGAGGCTCCAATATGCGGTGTTAAAGAAATATCAGGATTCATTAATAGTTGAATTTCAGGAGTTGGTTCTTGCTCGTAAACATCCAGACCTGCATACTTCACTTTTCCCGCTGTAATCGCTTGCACCAGAGCAACTTCATCAACACTTCCTCCGCGTGCTGCGTTTATAATTCCAACACCATCTTTCATGGCGTTGAATTGTTCTGTACTTAATACATAGCCCTCCTGGTAGGGTACATGCACTGTGATAAAGTCTGCATGTTTTAAGACCTCAGGAAGTGGTTCTGTTTCAATATCTACCGCTATGGATTGTCCATTGTAAAAAGAAATATCTATCGTAGAGTTGCCAACGAGAACATCGGAAGCAATTACCTTCATACCTACCCCTAATGCAATTTTAGCAACCTCTCTACCGATTCTGCCAAGGCCAATGATCCCCAAAGTTTTACCTCTAAGCTCTGTGCCATTTCCAAAATCTTTCTTCATGTCTTTAAATCGACTATCTCCTTCCAAAGGCATTTCTCTATTCAGTTGATGTAAAAAACGCACCATTCCAAAGAGATGCGCAAATACCAACTCGGCAACAGAATTAGAGGATGCATTTGGAGTATTGATCACGTGTAATCCGTTATCAAGTGCATAATCTACATCAATATTGTCCATGCCAACACCACCACGACCAATTAGCTTGATGCTCGGGCAAGCTTCAATCAATTCTTGACGGACCTGTGTTGAGCTTCTTACCAAGATCGCTTCAATACCGTTTTCATTGATGTAGTTTTCCAATTGACTTTGCGCTACTTTCGTAGTAATTACCTCAAAACCATTATTCTCTAAAATGGTAATTCCACTTTGTGAAATTCCATCGTTTGCTAATATTTTCATCATACTTGTATTCATTTCATTACTCGAGACATACAGCTATTTTATGCTCAAAACAGCACATTTATTCCGTGTACTTCATTAATTATTTCTTTCTAAATTCTGCATCACATCTACAAGAACTTGTACACTGTATAGAGGCAGTGCATTGTACATGCTTGCTCTATAGCCACCAACACTTCGATGGCCATTGATTCCGCTAATACCAGCGGCTGCACATTGCGCATCAAAAGCCTCTTTTAAATCTGGCTCTGTTAAGTCAAATGTAGCATTCATGGTACTTCTATCTTCTGTTGCAACAAGGCCTCTAAACAACGGATTTCTATCTATTTCGTTATACAAAAGAGCTGCTTTCTTGTTGTTTACTTTTTCTATAAATGCAATACCTCCTAGTTTTTGCAACCATTGTAGGTTCAGCATAGAAACATACACCGCAAAAACCGAAGGTGTATTAAACATACTTTCTTTGTCTATATGCGCTTTATAATTTAACATAGAGGGTATTGCTCGGTCTACCTTTCCTAAAATAGCTTCTTTAATGACCACTAATGTGGTACCAGCCGGGCCCATATTTTTTTGAGCACCTGCATAGATGAGATCAAATTGAGAAAAATCTAACTGACGAGAAAAGATATCAGAACTCATGTCACATGCAGTAACTCCATTAAATTTGGGAAATGTTTTCATTTGCGTTCCAAAAATAGTGTTGTTACTGGTACAGTGAAAGTAATCAACATCATCAGGAATATCAAACCCTTTAGGGATGTAATTGAAATTAGTGTCTTTTGACGAAGCGACCTCCTCTAGTTCACCAAATAACTTGGCTTCTTTAATTGCTTTGTCTGACCAAGTTCCTGTGTTTAAATAGGCTGCTTTTTTATTGAGTAAATTATAGGCAGTCATTAAAAATTGCATGCTTGCACCGCCCTGTAAAAACAATACCTTGTATCCTTTGCCTTCTAGATTTAACAATTCTAAGACCAATTGTTTCGCGGTTTCAATCACATGAACAAATGAAGGGCTTCTGTGTGAAATTTCTATCAAAGATAAATCATCACCATTGAAGTTTAGAACTGCTTCTGACGCTTTTTTTAATACTTCATCAGGCAATATACATGGACCCGCGCTAAAGTTGTGTTTTTTCATTTTTTAATTTCATTACTTGTGTTGTCTAAACAAAGATGCTAATTTTTCGGTTAGCTTCACGTTAAATACTTTCTAAAAAATCTAAGGTGTTTATAGCATCAGCGTAGTCCCATAGCTGTGGATGTTGTGTTTCTCCAAAATTGATTTCGTTGGTCATGAAATCTTTAGAGACCACGCACTGTATATTCTCGGATGCTTTTTCTATTTTTTTCTTTAATTGAGTGAGATCTGTATAGTATTCATAAAAAACGGTGGCAATAGGAGAGGCATAGCTCTCGTCTTCTTTAATCATTAAAAAACCATTTTCTAGCAAATCAAACTCACTCATGAGGTACACAGCTTTGTTATAGTCGTAATTATTGGCATATTTGGCATTGTTAATAATTTCTTGTTTGCCATACATGCCTTTAAAAAATGCATCAAAATTATAGCCATGAGGTACAAATAACTTGGAAACACTTCTGCATCCTAGACCAAAGTATTGAAACACATCATTGCTCAATGCTTTCATTTCCTCTTCACTTTCTTTTCCGGTAATGACAGCAACCGAATTCCTATTTTTTCGAATGATGCTGGGTTTTCCTTTGAAGTAATGCTCAAAATAACGTGCGGTATTATTGCTTCCTGTTGCAATGACAGCGTCAAAATGATTCAATTTTTCTTCCGTGAACTCCATTTTACCTTTAAAACTTGGACTTACATATTCTAAATATTTGGCCAAGAAAGGCAGCAATTGTTTGTCATTAGAAGATTGCTTCACAATCACGTTGTGTCCTGAAATTAATACTGCTAAAAAATCATGAAAACCAACCAGAGGAATATTTCCCGCCATGACAATAGCAATCGTTTTTTTGCTGGAGTTAAAGTTTTGATGTTCTATCCATTTGCAAATATTGTCTTTTGTTAATGCCTTAGACCAACTCTCCAATGAAAAAAGCACATTATCTTTGGTAAACCATGCATTTTTTTCCGAGGCAAGTTTGATTTGATGTTGAAATCCATCAAAAAATAAATCATTGAAATCGATGTTCTTTTTTTGCACGATTCCGGCTGTAGTAAACTGACTTAGAAAGTGACCAAGTTTTACAAAAGCATCTATTCCTTCCTGCATTATATATATTTCTTTTGGATGTGAATTATTTTGGACTTATTTTTGCAGGGCAAAGATACGTAAACTGAAACAGAAAAACTATGGCAATTATTATAACTGATGAGTGCATAAATTGTGGGGCATGTGAGCCAGAATGTCCAAACACAGCAATCTATGAAGGGGCAGAGGATTGGAAATATGCTGATGGGACTGATTTGTCTGGAAATATTGTATTGCCGAATGGACATGCTGCAAATGCAGAGGAGACACAAGAGCCAATTTCAGACGAAATATATTTTATTGTTGCAGATAAATGTACAGAATGTAAAGGTTTTCATGAGGAGCCTCAATGTGCTGCAGTATGCCCAGTAGATTGCTGTGTGCCCGATGAAAATATGATTGAGACAGATGCAGCGCTTTTAGAAAAGCAAAGTTTTATGCACAACGATTAGTTGAAAGATATAGAAGATAATTGATAAAAAAAACCTGAGCATTGCTGCTCAGGTTTTTTTTATTACGAAAAAACACCCAACCAAACGAATTTAGTTGAGTGTTTTATTCAAATAATAAACTTATAACTTAAAAAAAGTTGTTAGAATTGTACATTCAGCCCTAAGGTGAAGTTGGTCCCTAACTGACCTAACTGCTGTACTTCTGATGAATATTTGAACCTTGAACCAGCTTGTGCTGTTCCCGTAGATGCTAATGTTACATCTGGATATACATCAAAAATATTATTGATTCCTCCGTTAAACGTAATCATATCAGTTAGTTTATAACCGAAACTTAGATCCGTTGAAATTTTAGCAGATAACTCTTGATCCACTCCACTAGCAGGTGCTGTAACGGTTACCTCACCAAATCTTGTGTTGTTAAAAGCCCAGTCCCATTTATCACTAACATAATTTAATCCAAGAATCATTTTTGATCGTGGTCTAGAGTTTGTGATCAATCCTTGCTCTTGTCTATCAAAGATATCGTACCCTGCATTTTTTAAGATTTGAGGTGTGTTAATGGCATCAATGGTTGTTTTATTAAAGTTTGCTGCGAAACTTGCATTCCATGTACCGTTCTCACCTTTGATTAAGTTTCTGTAGTTTAAAACAATATCTGCACCCGTAGTTTTTGTATCTCCAGCGTTGATAAAGAACTGAACGGCAGTTACGTTATTCGCGTTGAGAATTTGCTCGACAGCGTTCGTTGTTGCGTCTTCATCGTCAAATCCAATCTGAGAAGAAAATAAAACTCGATCATCTACTTTTATTTGATAAAAATCTATAGATCCTGAGAAGTTATTGCTGAATTTATAAGTCAAACCAGCCGATAGGTTTTTAGAAATTTCGTGCGTTAATTTTGGCACCCCTAAAGCTTGTACAGCAGGGTTGTTATTTGCCAAAGTACCTTGTAACAATGGTTCAGCAGAACCCGCTACAATAATGTACTGGCTAAGGGTAATATGTGATTGGTGTAGCGTTGGTGCTCTAAATCCTGTACTATAAGAAGCTCTGAATGCTCCTTTAGATCCTAATTTATAACGACCATTTGCTTTCCAAGAAAAATTAGTTCCTGCATCAGAGTAGTTTTCATATCTTCCAGCTACACCTAATAATAAATCTTCACTTACGTCATATTCTAATTGCGAATATAGGGCGAAGTTGTTTCTAGACCAAGTTCCTGCTTCCTCAGGTTTAATACCTGCAAAAGAATCAGAATTTCCAGGAATTCCAGAAGCAATCACAACAGGGTCACTTGATAAATAATACGATAGCGGATCTCCTTCAAAAGCTCTAAAGGTTTCCTTTTTATATTCCAATCCAAAGGCCAAACCTACAGCCTCAGATAATTGTGAATTCACGTCAAAGTTTCCTACAATGTTTGTGAATCTGTAACCTCCTGTATTAAAAGTTCTTGGTGATGTACCATGATCTGCAAGGTATTGTCTGTTTACAGAATTGTTCACGGTTACATCTACATCATTAGATCCGTAGGTAACACTCGCATCTGCATTCCACCCTTCAGCAATTGGAAACTTGATTCCAATAGCATTGACGTGATCATCAATCACAGTTTCAAATGTTGGCTGATATCCTGCAAAATTTTCTTTATCTCCCACTAGAAAGTTGGCATCTCCAACATCATTTCTCCAATATGGAGCTCTGTAATATGCAAAACTTTTACCATCTCTTGTGGTATACCCATGAAATGAATACAATGTAGAGTTATCTCCAACAGGATGCTCCATGTTTACAAAGAGATCTTTCTTCTCCATTTCAGGCTGTCCTACAGTCATTTTTGCGGTAGGGTTTTCTGCTAACCATTTAACATCTCTAGGAGTACCGACAACATCTGCTGCGATACCTGCTCTATTGGTAATTGCTTGTTTGTAGTATCCCAAGGTTACATTCACAAAGCCACCATTCCCAAATCCAAATGCAGTATTAAAGTCTGATGAAAAATTAAATCCATCGCTTTCAGAGGTAATCCCTGCTTTTGAAGTAAAAGTAGAATATTGTGCATCTTTCTTTAAAATGATATTCATCACCCCTGCAATGGCATCAGACCCATAGATTGCAGAAGCACCATCTCTTAAAACCTCAACTCTTTCAATAGCTGCAGTCGGTATACTTTTTAAATCTACACCTACTTCCCCTTTTCCTGGAGTTCTGTTCAAATACACTTGTGCACTTTGGTTTTTACGTTTACCGTTTATTAAAACCAGCGTTCTACTTGGTCCTAATCCACGTAAATCAGCTGGGTCATAGTGCGCAGTTGCATCTGAAATTGCCTGGTTCTGGGAGTTAAATGAAGGTACTTTAAAAGTTAACATTCTGTCTAAAGTAGGTTTTCCACTTTTTTGTAATTCACTTACATCAATATTATCAATTGGAACTGGTGAATCTAATATTGTTCTTGGTTTATTTCTAGACCCAGTAACAACAATTTCATCCAATTGCAATCCTTCAGAAAGTACAATGCTTAAATTTGATTTACCATTTACGGTAACTTCCTTGGTTTCATAGCCAGCAAAGCTCACAACTAAAACAGCATTCTCCTGAACAGCTAGGGAAAATTTCCCGTTAAAATCAGTCGACGTTCCATTGTTTGTTCCTTTTTCTACAATGTTAGCGCCCGGAAGCGGCTCATTGCTAGCATCTGTAACGGTACCATTCACGGTACTTTGTGCAAAGGTCAGACTAATGCTGAACAGTGCAAGTAATACAAGTGTAATTCGTTTCATTATGTATAAATGTTAGTTAATATTGAATCATCAGTAATTTTCCGTATTTTCTGTACTTTATACAGAAAGTTCTGTGATTTATTAGCAATAAGTCTTTCTTTAGTATGTTATACCCTAAAAAGAATAATTTTTTTTAAAAATTATTCTAGAATTTGCTGGGAGCGCTTTTTTTGAAGAAGTTCTTGTGTCTTTTTTTTGATAAATACAAGTATTCGCAAACCTACGAAGACACTCTAAATCATATGAATTGAGTGTCTATGCATTTCAATAAAAGTACGCAGTAAAAAGCACAGTGAAAGAATGGTGATTTATCCATTTAAAATTCCTTGAAACCCCACTAGCTATTGTTAGAATGCATAGTGAAAACCAAGTGTAAAATGAGTGCCAAGTTGACCAAGTTGCTGAACTTCTGAAGAATATAAAAAGCGCATTCCGGCTTGTGCCGTGTTCGTGGTCTCTAAGGTTTGATCAGGGTAAACATTCAATAAATTGTTGACAGTGGTATGTAATGAAATTTTGTCTGTCAGCATGTATTCGAAACGGACATCAGTAGCTATTTTTGATGCCAACTTTTGATCTGTACCTCCTGTTTCTGGTGCAGTGATGGTGACTTCTCCAAAGCGTGTATTTTGAATTGATAAATCACATTTTTTACTAGTATACTGTATTCCTAAAATATGTTTCGATTTAGGCCTAGCGTTGGTAATAAGTCCCTGTTCCTGTCTATCAAAAATAGTATATCCAGCATCCGTTAATGTTCTTGGAGTGCTGATCGCATAGAGATTTGTGTTGTTAAAGTTTGAGGCAAGACTCAAATGCAATTTACCTCTCTGTGTGAGTTCAATATTCTTATAACTGACAATAATGTCTGTTCCTGTGGTTTTTGTATCTCCTGCATTGATAAAAAATTGAACTGCATCTACATGATTGTCTTTTAAGATTTGCTCAACGGGATTTGTGATGTTTTCTGGCGATCCATTTTGATAGCCAATCTGTGAGGAGAATAATATGCGGTCCTTCACTTTTATTTGATAAAAGTCGATGGAAGCCGAAAAGTTTTTATGAAATTTCAAAGCGATTCCACTTGAGAAATTTTTTGAGGTTTCTGCAAACAAACTAGGAACTTCTAGGTTTCTTACAATATCAGGAGTGTTTGCTAATGTTTTTTGCAACAAAGGCATCGAAGATCCTGGAATTGGAATGTACTGACTATTGCTTAAGTGACGCTGGTGTAGGGTGGGTGCTCTGAATCCAGTATTGTAGGAGGCTCTAAAGACAAGGCCTTTAGCCAATTGATATCGACTATTGATTTTCCATGAAAAATTACCGCCAAAATCTGAAAAGTTTTCATAACGTACTGCAGCTCCTAATAGGAGGTTTTCATTCATTTCATGATCTACTTGAGCATAACTTGCAATATTGTATCGAGTCCATGTACCTGCCTCAGAAGGCTTGATTCCTGCAAAAGAATCTGAGCCACTTTTATAGTACGATAAAGGGTCGCCTTCGGATGCTTCAAAGCGTTCTTTTTTATATTCCATACCAGCAGCAATACTGAGTTTTTCTGATAGGGATCCGGATAGATCGATGTTTGCAATAACATTACTTAATCTATAACCTCCAGGGGCAAATGATTTTGGAGAGGTACCGAAATCCTTTAAATAATCTCTATTAACAGAATTGTTGACATGGTATGAAATGTTATTCACTCCATATGTGATACTCGAGTCAACGTTTAAGTCATTTCCCATTTTAAATTTGAAACCCGCAACGCTCATGTGGTCATATATGTCAGCTTCAAAGGTGGGTTGATAGCCGATAAATTTATCGGGTGCTGTTAAGAAGCCCAAATCACCAACATCATTTTGGCGCCAATATGGGGCTCTGTAATAAGCAAAGCTCCGACCAAATCGGGTTGTAATTCCATGAAATGAATACAGCAAAGACCTTTTTCCGATGGGCTGTTCAATGTTTACAAAGAGCTCCCTTTTTTTCATGTCAGGTAATCCAACCTGCATCCCCAAGTTTGGGAATTCACTCACCCAATTTGTCCAATTTTCACGTGGGTTTTGAGGCAGGTCTTTCGCCCCTGGTGCACCCGCTCTGTTTGTGGAATTTTGACTAAAATAGCTCGCGGTAAGATTTACAAAACCTCCATTTCCAAATGAGATTGCCGTGTTAAAATCTGAAGAAAAATGGAATCCATCACCTTGAGATGTAATGCCTGTTTTTGAAGTAAATGTAGCAAATTCATCATTTCTTTTTAAAATGATATTGATCACACCTGCAATGGCATCAGATCCGTAGATTGCCGAGGCTCCGTCTCTTAAAATTTCAATTCGAGAAATCGCAGCAATCGGAATACTATTTAAATCTACGCCAACTTCTCCCTTTCCTGGAGTTCGATTTAAATAGACCTGTCCGCTTTGATTTTTACGTTTTCCATTAATTAATACCAAAACCCTACTTGGTCCCAAACCTCTCAAATCTGCGGGGTTGTAGTGTGCTGTACCATCAGAGATGGCTTGGTTTTGGGTGTTGAAAGAAGGCACTTTGAAGGTGAGCATTTGATCGAGTGTGTTTTGACCACTCTGCGTCAATTCCTTTTGATAGATGTTGTCTATTGGGGATGGTGAGTCTAATATAGATCTTGGCTTTGTTCTGTTTCCTGTAATTACAATTTCATCCAACTGAACTCCTGATCGCTTGAAATTTGTCAAAGCTTCGTCTATGCTCGTGGTTCTTCTTCTGATTGGGGCTCTTGTAAGAATTACATAATATCCCTTTCCTAAATCATCAAAAAAATAAGAGGTAGCTCGTTGTAAGGATTTTAAAAGTGGTTGAATGGCATTGAACTTTAAAAATTCCCTGCTTACATATTTATTTTCAAATGTCTTTGAATTATAGGTGAAATAAACCCGATGTTTTTGTTGAATACTATCTAGCAATTGGGTAAAAAGAATCTCCTCTCTTTTTTGTGATACTTGACCAAAAATAGCTGTACTTAGCATCAAAAAACAGCTACTTAACAGAAAGGTTGTAATAAACAGATTCTTGCTCAGCATTCAATAAAATTTAGTAAATATACTACTATTTTTTATTATGAATGATTAAGGTGTTTTTAGCTTTTTGAATTTGAACCCCTACTGATTTTTCAATTGCTTTTAAGCAAATGTCTAGGTTTGTATTTGGAACACCTCCGGTGATTCGTTTTTCTTTGGAAACCGTATCTTTAAATATCGCAGAAACACCATAGGTTTCCTCTATCTTTTTTATGGCCTCGGACAACGGTAGGTTTTCAAAAACAATTGAACCATCTTTCCAAGATGTCTTCAGTTTAGAATTGATCTTCTTCTCCAAGTCGATAACGGCATCTTTTTTAGCTGAATATGAAAGAAAGTTTCCAGGAGACATGCTTTTTACGTTTCCATTGGCAAGCTGCAGCGCTATTGAACCTTCTTCAAGAAAGACTGCTGTTTTTTGATGCTTTGTGTCTACATTAAAAGCGGTTCCATACACCTGAATTACTAAGTCATTGGTAGCGACAAAGAATTTCGCATTTGTGGTTGGTTTTTTTTGTACTTGAAAGAAGGCTTCTCCTTGCAACCATACTTTACGAGACTCATTCTGGTAATAATATAATGAAGAATTAGAATTCAGGATAACCTTCGTACCATCAATCAATTTAACCTCAACAATTTCTCCTAAAGGAGCTGAGTGTATGATCTTTTCTGGAGATGTTTTAAATGTGAAAAGCCCAACAGTAACCAAGAGCAATATCGATGCTGCTGCTCCTACAAACATGTAAACTTTTGATGATTTTTTTCTCCTTCTTTTTAGTTGTTGTTGGTTTACGCGATTTTCGAATAATTTCCATTGTGCCTCAACCTGTTCTTTGTTTTTTTCGATGTCTTTAAATTGAATACCAATAATAATATCCTTTGCCTCGTTTGCTAAAGATTTTTTCGTAGGATTGCAATCAATCCATTTGTTCCAAAAATCAGTGCTTGTGGCATTGGTTCCTTTTGCCCATTCGCAAAAAGAGCTATCTGAAAGAAATTCTTCTAGTGTTGTGTAGCCTTTGTTATCCATTCTTTATCAAGCAATTATGTGTGTTTTGTGCATCTCTTTTATAGGATAAGTATTTGTTCGAAAAAATATACCCTAATTGGTTGAAAAATTAATAATTTATTAATTCTGACAATGCAACTTTCGCTCTTAAATTTTTAATCGCCTTATGAATTGTATTGGAAGCACTTTGATAGTTTAGGTCCATAATAGTGGCAATATCACTTGTGTTCAATCCAACATAATATTTTAAGTAAATGGCTTCTTTTTGGCGTTTTGGAAGTTTGTTGAGTAATGCACTGAGATTTTTATTTTTGAACGTTTCACTTTCTTGGTGAGTAAGCAGTTCTTCTGGAGAAAATTGAATATCTACGGAAGTAGACTTTAACTCATCAAATGAGATTAATTTAGAATTTTTTTTCAAGGTTTTTATTAAAAGTCTTCTGAAAGAAGAAAATAAATAAGGCGCAATGGTTTCCAAACTACTCAAGTTTTCTCTATGCTCATAAACGTAAACAAAAAAATCTTGTAAAGTATCTTCAGTAATTGTTGGTTTCTTTGAAATTTTCAATCCATATGCATAGAGTCTTGGGTAGTAGGTTTTGTATAGGGTTGCAAAAGCTTTTACCTCACCATCCTTCAAAGCTTTCCATAGTATTGCATCCGACAACTCCTCCATATACTCTATAATTTTTTCTAAATGTAGTAAAAAAAATGAAATTACTGTTTTTTTTTCAGAGCACTCCATTTTTGTAGTGACAAATAGTAGCGCTACTAAATCAAAAATATCCTATATTTGCACTCTCAAAAAAAATATTAAAAACATCACATGAAAGCCGGAATAGTAGGATTACCAAACGTAGGAAAATCAACATTGTTTAACTGTTTGTCAAATGCGAAAGCTCAAAGCGCGAACTTTCCTTTTTGTACAATAGAGCCCAATGTAGGTGTTGTAAATGTTCCTGATGAACGACTAGAGAAGTTAGAAGCTTTGGTGAATCCAGAAAAAGTCCAACCTGCAACTGTAGAGATTGTTGACATTGCTGGTTTGGTTAGAGGTGCTAGTAAAGGAGAAGGTTTGGGAAATCAGTTTTTGGCAAATATTAGAGAAACAGATGCTATTATTCATGTATTGCGTTGTTTTGATAATGACAACATTATACATGTAGATACAACAATTGATCCTATTAGAGACAAGGAAACAATTGATATCGAATTGCAATTAAAAGATTTAGAAACTGTTGAGAAACGATTAGAGCGTGTAAAACGAACTGCCAAAACAGGGAATAAAGAAGCGCAGGCTGAGCAGGAAATACTTGTGAAAATTCAAGAAACCTTATTGCAAGGTCAGTCTGTTAGAACCATTGCATTTACAGAAAAGGAACAAGAATTTGTTCAGCTATTGCAAATGATCACATCAAAACCCGTGTTGTATGTTTGTAATGTAGATGAAGGTTCAGCTGTTTCAGGAAACGCCTATGTAGAAAGTGTAAAAAAAGCGGTTGCTGATGAGCATGCCGAAGTAATTATTTTAGCAGTAGGCACAGAGGCAGATATCAATGAATTGGATGATTATGAGGAGCGTCAAATATTTTTAGAGGACATTGGTTTGACCGAACCAGGAGCCTCTAAATTAATTAGAGCCGCCTATACATTGTTAAATTTACAAACTTATTTTACTGCAGGAGTGAAAGAGGTAAGAGCTTGGACCATAAATGTGGGAGATACAGCGCCACAAGCAGCTGGTGTAATCCATACTGATTTTGAAAAAGGTTTTATTAGAGCAGAAGTCATTAAGTATACAGATTATGTAGCTTTTGGTACTGAAGCAAAAGTAAAAGAAGCTGGAAAGTTGTCTATAGAAGGAAAAGAATACGTCGTTCAAGATGGTGATATGATGAATTTTAGATTCAACGTCTAACCAGCTAAAATAGCTGTAATAAATAATTGAAAACTCTGTTGATAACTAATTCAACAGAGTTTTTTGTTTTTTCTTCTTAAATGTTATTTTAGCGAGGCATTCAATCTTCTAAATTTATGGCACAAGAAACAAAATATACCGAAGACAATATACGATCTCTCGACTGGAAAGAACATATTCGTATGCGTCCGGGGATGTATATTGGAAAGTTGGGTGATGGTTCTTCTCCAGATGATGGAATTTATATATTACTGAAAGAAGTATTAGACAATTCTATTGATGAGTATGTCATGGGGGCTGGTAAAACGATTGAGATTTCTATTCGAGACAAACAAGTTACAGTGCGTGATTATGGTCGTGGAATTCCATTAGGTAAAGTGGTAGATGTTGTTTCTAAGATGAACACGGGTGGGAAGTACGATTCAAAGGCTTTTAAAAAGTCTGTAGGTTTGAATGGAGTCGGTACCAAGGCCGTGAATGCATTGTCAGATTATTTCAAGGTCCAATCTGTTAGAGACAATAAAACCGCATGGGCTGAATTCAATCAAGGAAACCTCCTTAAGCTTGAAAATGTGGAAGAATCCTCTTTAAGGAAAGGGACCAAGGTTCAGTTTGTTCCGGATGAACTTATTTTTGGTAAGTACAAGTTCAGGAATGAATATGTAGCAAAAATGTTAAAGAACTATGTGTATTTGAACACGGGTTTGACCATTGTTTTTAATGGTGAGAAATTTCATTCAAAGGATGGGCTAAAAGATTTATTGCAAGAAAATACAGCAGCAACAGATATCTTGTATCCAATAATTCACTTGAAAGAAGAAGACATTGAATTAGCCATTACTCACAGTAAAACTCAATATTCAGAAGAGTA
>JBELGW010000031.1:0-2125 GCA_042091715.1 Polaribacter sp.
TGATTGAAAAATGTAGACTCAATTTCTTTTTGAAATTTTAAAGAGATAGAATCTCCAAAATAATAATTTCCAACCGCATTTCGCACCGAACTTCGAGCCCATCCACCATGATCCCAAGGGCCAAAGACAAACGTATTGTAGTTTTTAGGTTGGTTTTTTTCGATGTTTTTATACGTCTCAATTGGGCCGTATAAATCTTCTGCGTCAAACAAACCAGCAACGGTCATGGTAGCAACGGTGCTTGGAACCTTATCTAGGTGTTGAATGATGCCTTTGCTTTGCCAAACCTCATCGTAATTTGGATGCTCTATGATTTCTTTCCAGAAAAAATCATCCACTTGGTCACTAGACAGAGCAACACCATTTTTTGGCGTCTGTTTGCTGAAATAGCGGTTGAGGTTTTTAATCGGACCCGCATCTAAAAAGAATTGATACTGGTCTTTAGAGTCCATGTTAGGAAACGAATACCAAGCAGTGTCAGTCGGACTGTCTTTGTAGGCTCCAAATAAAGAAATTGCTCTAAAGTAACTCAATAGAAAAGCGCCATTGTGGTGAAAGTCATCAAAGAAAAAATCACCAATAGATGCTTGAGGAGAGGCCGCTTTTAATGCAGGGTGTGCATCAATGGTAGAAACGGTCGCATAGTGTCCCGGGTATGAGATTCCCCAAGTACCCACTCTTCCATTGTTGTTGGATACATTGTTCACGAGCCAATCAATGGTGTCATAGGTATCTGTTGTTTCATCGGTTTGTGTCCCCGTTTTGTTTGGAATATAGGCACGCATGTTGTCATAAACACCTTCACTCATCCAACGTCCGCGAACATCTTGGTAGACCACAATATTTCCTTCTTTCATCAATTGCGGATTCGGGCCAATACGTGTCCTAAATTTGTCGTCTCCATAAGGAGCACAACTGTACGGGGTGCGTTGCAATAAAATAGGGTAGGTCTGACTCTGATCTTTTGGAGCATAAATTACAGTATGTAATTTAGTTCCATCTCGCATCGGAATCGTTACTTCTTGTTTGGTGTAATTGTCTTGTACATAGGTGCTTCGTTTATTTGCAGTCTCTGCAGTTGGTGCATCACAACTAACGTTGATGCATAACAAAGTCACAAGGAAATAGAAAATAGCTTTTTTCATGAGTTGTATGATGTTGATTTTGAAGTAAAACTACAAAAGAAAAAAGTTTTCCGAGCCATCTTTCTTGTTAAATCGGTTGTAAAAAATGAGTCTATAATCAATGAAATGGTACGAGTAAATAATGACTTTTTTACGCGGTTTTTAAGCAGGAAGAACTAAAAAAAGCGCTCCAATTGGAGCGCCTTGTTATGCTGTAAAGAAAAACAACTAGCCTTTTAGCCAAGCTTTTCTTAATGTGGAGGCCTTGCTGCTAGAGCTGTCACTAACACCATATCCTTTTTGCGTTATTTTAGGAACAATGGCACTGCCTGCTAGTTGCACTGTTTCTCCATCACGAACAACTTCCAAACGAATAGAGTCACCCACTTTCCAAGCAAATGTTTTTACGAGAATGCTATTTGCATTTTGCAAAGTCAATGGCTCGCCGTTTACTGTTTTTAACACGTCATTTTCTTGCACACCCAGTGCTTCCAAACCGGTATTGCTTCTCTCGGTAAAGTAAATCTCTCTTTTTTCGTTTACAGAAATAAAAGGCGTGTTTGCAAAGTCAACAAAGTACCTCGAAGCAACTGTTTGCATTTTTTGTACAATGCCAGCCTTCTTAAAAAAGGATCCATAATCAATAGGAGTATTACCCTCTACGTGATTCTTGAAAAACACACCCACTGACGGGTAGGTCATTTGGGTAATCTCTTGAATAATCCCATCATCATTGAATGCTTTTTGTGCACCGTATTTTGCAGATAAATCTTTCATTAAATTTCTCACACCATAGGTTCCATTGCTTTCTTCTCGTAAAATAATATCCAAACACATCCCAATCAAAGCACCTTTCTGATACACGTTTCCATAATTTCTAGCGTATTTCTTCTCCAAGATATGCTTACTCATTTTGGTAAAAGACATGCTGTCATTGTAGCGCAGCGAACTGCTGATTTTACCTTGCATTTCATTGATGAAATCTTGCTCAGAAATCAAGC
>JBELGW010000031.1:2225-29371 GCA_042091715.1 Polaribacter sp.
GGTGCATACATAATAGGGTTGTCAGAAATTTCGTCATAGCGAGCCGCTACAAAAATATCCTTGGTGTTGTCTTCTTTGGACGTATTCTTGTTAATCAATGAAGAGGTTTCATACAAGTCTGCTGGATGCGAAATGGCAATTTGATAGGGCACTTCTTTTAGGTCTTTAAAATAGCCAATAAACCCAGGGAGGTTTAAAAAGAAGTTTTTCCCCTCTTCAATATTGGTTCCTGCCATGACATAAATACCATGCTTTTGTTCAGAATCAAAGGTGTCATCTACCCAATACGAAATCTTGTCTAATTCTACTGCATTGCTTATTTCCCATGAATTGCTATCCAATTGTTTGGCGTCAAGCTCATTTCCTTTGTAGTCAAAGGCTTTAAAGTTCGATACAAATTTCCCGTAATTACTCATGGCATAGGTGCCGGGAACAATGGCTGGAATTTGATAGGTTGTCGTTGCTGTTTTTAGTTTGTGTGGGTCTACAACCACCTCTACTTTGTCGTCTACTACACGATTTAAATCCATGCTAATGGCAATGGTTTCTTTTTCCTTTTTGGAAATGTTTGTACTCAAACAGCTTCCTAAAAGCATGCCTCCAATACATGCAATAATTAGTTTTTTCATCATTTTTAGTATACTTCTTTTTGTAAATATACAGATAGGACGCTCTATGTAGCGAATTGTTACCGACTTTTACATGAATGTTGGATTAATTAGAGGCAATCCAAATAAATGAGAAAGTAGTGGAATCCATTTAAAATAGGTATTTTTGCAAAATAATGAGTGAATTGAGATTGACAGATTGGTTGCCTACAACCAAAAAAGAAGTAAAAATAAGAGGGTGGGAAGAATTAGATGTAATTCTTTTTAGTGGAGATGCCTATGTAGATCATCCTTCCTTTGGTCCAGCCGTAATTGGTAGGATTTTGGAAAGCTATGGGTTAAAAGTAGCCATTGTTCCGCAGCCTAGTGTGCATGACAATTTACAAGACTTTGAAAAATTAGGAAAACCTCGTTTGTTTTTTGCCGTGACTGGCGGATGTATGGATCCTATGGTGAGTAATTATACAGCCAGCAAACGACGCAGAGATAAAGATGCTTATACGCCCAATGGTGATAAAGGATTTAGACCTGATTATGCGACCTCTGTCTATTCAAAAATTTTAAAAGAGAAGTTTCCAGAAGTTCCCGTTTTAATTGGGGGTATAGAAGCTTCGCTCCGAAGAGTCACCCATTATGATTATTGGGCAGATAAACTATTGCCAACCATTCTAGAAACCTCCAAAGCAGACATGTTGGTCTACGGAATGGGAGAGCAGCCACTGAGAGAAATTGTAGAGCTGTTGCAAAAAGGTGTGCCTTTTGCGAGTTTAAAAACCATCATGCAGACGGCTGTATTGGTTGATAAAAATGAGAAAATACCTGTCAATAAAAATTGGCAAGATGTAACCATCAATTCACACGAGGCCTGTTTGGGGGATAAAAAAACGTTTGCCTCTAATTTTAAGGTGATTGAACAAGAATCAAATAAATTAAAAGCACGACGTATTTTTCAGGATGTAGGAAGCAATACCTTGGTGATCAATCCGCCATATCCAACAATGACTGAAAAGGAAATTGATGGCTCTTTTGATTTGCCTTACACCCGATTGCCACATCCTAAATACGACAAGCGAGGTCCAATTCCAGCCTTTGAGATGATCAAGTTTTCCATTAACATCCACAGAGGATGTTTTGGAGGTTGTAGTTTTTGTACTATTTCTGCACATCAAGGAAAATTTATTGCGAGTAGAAGTCAGGAGTCTATCTTAAAAGAAGTAGATACTGTGGCAAATATGCCAGATTTTAAAGGCTATTTATCTGATATTGGTGGCCCATCGGCAAACATGTATCAGATGAAAGGAAAGATACAGTCAATTTGTGACAAGTGTGTTGCTCCTTCGTGTATTTCTCCTGTAATTTGTAGTAATTTAGATACCTCTCACAAACCGCTAACAGAGTTGTACCAAGCGGTAGACAAGCACCCGAAGGTGAAAAAATCCTTTATTGGAAGTGGAATCAGACACGACATGTTGGTGCCTGAATTCAACAAAAATGCAGACCCAAAAGAATTAGACGCCTATACAGAAGAGGTAATGAGCAATCATATTTCGGGTCGTTTAAAAGTAGCACCAGAACATACCTCTGACCCTGTATTAAAATTGATGCGTAAACCTTCGTTCAAGTACTTTCATCTATTTAAGAAGCGTTTCGATAAAATTAATATTAAAAAGAAATTGAAACTGCAGCTCATTCCGTACTTTATATCCAATCATCCGGCTTGTGAGGCAGAGGATATGGCAAACTTAGCGGCAGAAACCAAAGATATGGGCTTTCAGTTGGAGCAGGTACAAGGATTTACGCCTACGCCAATGACCGTTGCTACAGTGATTTATTACAGCGGATATCATCCTTATACACTGAAACCAACAAAGACCCCAAAAACGGCAAAGGAAAAAGAGGAACAACACCGTTTCTTCTTTTGGTATAAAAAAGAAAACAAAGACTGGATTCGTAAAACATTGAACAAGGTGGGAAGGCAAGATTTGTTAAAAGTACTATTGCCAGATACCAATTCATGGAAAAAGAATACAAAAGCAAAAGAAGCAAAGAATACCTTTGATGACGCTGTGCCTTTTAACAGACGCAAGAAAAAAGTATCCCGAGCGCCGAAGTCAAAACAGCAAAAAAGAAGAAGATAACAACCGTTAATTCTAGTTGCAAACCTTGCAGTTCTCTTTGTCTTGCAGCTCACCTACTAGTTTTCCATCGCTGTTGAGCACATAGCCGCAGCATTCCATAAAGCCTTGAGCAATTAGTTTTCGGCCACGTTGAATTTGAGACTTTGTAGTAGACAAGCTTTGCTGCAGTCGCTCCGCAACCTCTTGTTGCTTTAAACCCTGAATATCTGATAAAAACAACGGGTCTTTGTATTTTTTAGGGAGTTTTTCTAAAATGCCACGCAAACAGTCTTTTTCGGTATGCTCGCTCTCATGAGGCCAGGTCTCACTCTCAAAATAAGGAAATTCAAAAGAGATCCCCCGCGATTTAAAATGATCGAATACCGCATTTCTAGCAATAGAGAAAATCCACGGTTTTATTTTTGCAATGTCTTTGAGCGTGTCTGATTTGGTGTGTATTTTAATAAAAACATCCTGCAGCAAGTCATCAGCAACAGTCTTGTTTTTTACTTTGCTATAGATAAAACGTTTGACCTCTTCTGCATAGGTCATCCAAAGATGTTGTGTGGTCATGGTGGCTTTTTAACAGTGGCAATGGCTGCAAGAACAGCTTTCGCAAGTACATGTTGTACAGTCTCCTTTTTTACATTGGTCACAACCGCAGGTACATTGATTTTTTATTTTCATCATTGTTTATTTTAGTGTTCATAGAGTAAGACGTATAATTTACAAAAAAGATGCAACTTTCTTAAAATACATGTTTTTTTTGTGAAAGCGCTCGTGTACTTCTGTTTTTTAAGTGGTCATACACATAAAAAAAGCCCCACAATTTGTGAGGCTTTTCGTTTAAACTGTAACGTGTAGTTACATGTTTCTTCTGTATTGGCCACCTACCTTAAATAATGCTTCTGTAATTTGTCCTAAAGAACAGAACTTCGTTGCTTCCATCAGCTTGTCAAATAAATTCTCATTCTGAATCGCAGCTTTTTGTAAAATAGCCAATTGTTCTTGCACTTTTGTTGCATTGGCTTTGTTGAGCAAGGTCTTCGTTTCAATTTGATATTGCTTTTCCTCTTCCGTAGCACGGATCACCTCTGCAGGTTGTACCGTAGGAGAGCCTTTAGAGCTTAAGAAGGTATTCACACCAATAATAGGAAATTCTCCTGTATGCTTCAGTGTTTCATAGTACAAGCTTTCTTCCTGAATTTTTGAACGTTGATACATGGTTTCCATAGCACCTAAAACACCACCACGTTCTGTAATTCTGTCAAACTCCGTCAACACGGCCTCTTCTACCAAATCAGTCAATTCTTCAATGATAAAGGAACCCTGAATCGGATTTTCATTTTTAGTCAAGCCCAATTCTTTGTTGATGATTAGCTGAATGGCCATGGCCCTACGAACAGATTCTTCTGTTGGCGTGGTAATTGCCTCATCATAGGCATTGGTGTGCAGTGAATTACAGTTGTCGTTAATAGCATACAAGGCCTGCAGGGTAGTTCTGATATCGTTAAAGTCAATCTCTTGCGCATGCAAGGAACGCCCTGAGGTTTGAATGTGGTATTTTAACATTTGTGCTCTTGAGTTTGCGCCGTATTTGTGCTTCATCGCTTTGGCCCAAATCTTTCGAGCAACTCTACCAATGACCGAGTATTCAGGATCAATACCATTCGAGAAAAAGAACGATAAATTCGGTCCGAATTTATTGATGTCCATTCCTCTAGATAAATAGTACTCTACATAGGTAAATCCGTTAGAAAGCGTCAATGCCAATTGTGTAATTGGATTCGCTCCGGCTTCTGCAATATGGTATCCAGAGATCGAAACCGAATAGAAATTACGTACTTGTTTCTCAATAAAGTATTCTTGCACATCACCCATCAAGCGCAAAGCAAATTCAGTCGAAAAAATACAGGTATTCTGTGCCTGGTCTTCCTTTAAAATATCTGCTTGAACCGTTCCTCTTACTTGTCGTAAGGTGTCTGTCTTAATTTGTTGGTACACATCTGTTGGCAAGACGAGGTCTCCTGTCAATCCGAGTAACATCAGGCCTAAGCCATTATTTCCTTCTGGCAATGCTCCTTGATACAAAGGACGTTGAAGTCCTTTTGAATCATATACCTTTTGAAAAGCAGCTTCTACCTCTTGTTCTAGGTTGTGTTCTTTGATGTATTTTTCACAATTCTGATCAATGGCAGCATTCATGAAAAATCCGAGCAACATCGGAGCTGGTCCGTTAATAGTCATCGAAACAGAGGTCATTGCATGGCTCAAGTCAAAACCAGAGTAGAGTTTTTTGGCATCATCCAAACAACAAATAGAGACTCCAGCATTTCCAATTTTTCCATAGATATCTGGTCTAACTCCAGGGTCATTTCCATACAAGGTAACCGAGTCAAAAGCCGTTGACAAACGTTTGGCATCCATGCCTAAACTCACGTAATGAAAACGTCTGTTGGTTCTTTCGGGACCTCCTTCACCAGCAAACATTCGTGTAGGATCTTCTCCGGTTCGCTTAAAAGGATACAATCCAGAGGCAAAAGGGAAAGCTCCCGGAACATTTTCTTGTAAGTTCCAACGTAATAAATCTCCCCAAGCCTCATATTTTGGTAAGGCTACTTTTGGGATTTGAGTATGTGATAAGGATGCACTGTGTGTGTCTATGTGAATTTCTTTATCACGTACTTTAAACGTATATACCGGATTTTTATAGTTCTGAACTTTCGTTTTCCAGTTCAAGATAATTTCCCAATTCAGGGGGTCAAAGTTTAGTTTTACCTTGTCAAATTGTGCAATGA
This sequence comes from Polaribacter sp., assembly GCA_042091715.1. Lineage (GTDB taxonomy): Bacteria > Bacteroidota > Bacteroidia > Flavobacteriales > Flavobacteriaceae > Polaribacter. The sequence goes on from JBELGW010000031.1 coordinate 7,749, forward strand.
GTAATGATAGAAATGCCTTGTCTTCTGAAGACAGTTCTAATGAGAAAAGAGCGGTATCATCAATGCCGTTTTTTGTGATGTATGACAACTCAGTTGAACTAGGTGCTACATCAGCTACTGATAAAATGGTTTGATAAATGCCATACAGTTTTTGAGCAACGACCACCTGGTCACTTACTTTTTTGTCATACCCTCTATTGCTTTCAGAGATTTCTGATAAATAGCGAACCCTGCTCGGAGGAATCACAAAGATTTTTTCAGACATCTCTTTGGTAATGGTCATGCTTGTTTTAAGATCCGCATTGGTTTTTTCTACCAATTTGTCCATGATACGCTTGTAGAGCGTATTCATACCAGGATCATTAAACTGAGAAGCAATGGTCCCAAAAACAGGCATGTCATCCATGTGCACATCCCATAAGTTATTGTTACGCATGTACTGCTTTTTTACATCGCGTATGGCATCTAAAGCGCCTCTTTTGTCAAACTTGTTAATGGCAACTAAATCTGCAAAATCAAGCATGTCAATCTTTTCCAATTGCGTTGCTGCTCCAAATTCTGGAGTCATTACATACAGAGAAGTATCAGAATGTTCTATGATTTCAGTGTCAGATTGTCCAATACCAGAGGTTTCAAGAATGATCAAATCAAACTCAGCGGCCTTTAAAACCTCTACAGCTTCATTCACATATTTAGACAATGCTAAGTTGGATTGTCGCGTTGCTAAGGAACGCATGTATACCCGCTCATTATTAATGGCATTCATGCGAATACGATCTCCTAATAGAGCACCTCCTGTTTTTCTTTTTGAAGGATCAACAGAAATCAATCCAATTGTTTTTTCAGGGAAATCAATTAAAAATCTACGAACCAACTCATCTACCAATGAGGATTTTCCTGCACCACCAGTTCCCGTAATCCCCAACACAGGTGTAGTTGAAGTTTTATTTTTCTCGTGAATAACGTCTAGCGTTTCTTTGGCAATCTCAGGGAAATTCTCCGCAGAAGAAATGATGCGAGCAATAGCTCCAATTTCTTTATTTGCGAGCTGTTTAGCTTCGTTTGTTAATACATCACCAATGGCAAAATCTGAAGTTTGTACCAGATCATTAATCATTCCTTGCAAACCAAGATCTCGGCCATCATCTGGCGAGTAGATACGGGTAATTCCGTAGGCCATCAGTTCTTTAATTTCTTCTGGAAGAATAACACCTCCGCCACCACCGAAGATTTTTACATGAGTGGCTCCCTTTTCTTGCAATAGGTCATACATGTATTTAAAGTACTCGTTATGACCTCCTTGATATGAAGTGATCGCAATGGCATTTGCATCTTCTTGAATTGCACAGTTCACGACCTCCTCAACACTTCTATCATGACCTAAGTGAATGACCTCAACACCAGTAGATTGAATAATTCTACGCATAATATTAATGGCCGCATCGTGACCGTCAAATAAGGCAGCAGCAGTAACAATTCGTACTTTATAGGTCGGTTTATAGGGTGTTATTTGTTCCATTCGTAATACATCTTATGATTTTCGGTGGCAATTTACGGAATTCTTAAAAAAAATTGACTTTCTTTGAGTAATTTTAAAGAATTAGTTTCTCATTATAATTGGTACGGTTTTTGAAACTTAATGAGAAACCCTCTAAATGTAAATTATATGAAAATCAGTAGATTATTGCTTTTGTTACTCGTTTTAGGTTTCACTTCTTGCGGCTCGGTAAGTGTGGCCACAGATTATGATTCGAAAACCGACTTCAAAAAATATAAGACATTTGCCTTTTACAAGAAAGGCATAGACAAGGCCCGTATTTCTGATTTAGATAAGCGTAGAGTTTTGCGAGCAATAGAGACGCAGCTATTGGCCAAAGGATATGTTATATCTGAAACACCAGATGTTTTGGTGAGTATTTTTGCGAAGTCACGAGAAAAGGTGCAGGTAGCTGTTGGTGCCAGAAATCCTTACTTTAGTAATTTTTGGTTCCCTGATTATTATTTTGGTCGTGATCGTGTTCGAATCTCCAAACAAACAGAAGGAACCTTATTTATTGATCTAATTGACGCCAATACAAATGAGCTGCTTTGGCAAGGAATTGGTTCTGGTGCTTTGGGTGCAAAAACAGGGCCGAAAAAAGACGAAAGAATACAGCGCTTTGTGCAAGAGATTTTAAATGAGTTCCCTCCAGAAGTGAAACCATAAATTAAATTTATAAACGTTCCAATGGGGCGTTTTTTTATGTTAATTTTGCAACATGTTCAAACCGAGAATAGAATTGGGGCCTGATGATTTTTATGTAAACGAGCAGGGCTATAAAGTATTCACAGAAACCTTTCATCTAAAAAGGGGATACTGCTGTAAGAGTGGTTGTAAACATTGCCCGTATGGTTATGATAGAAAAACAGACTCCTTTAAATAATTTCATTAATAATTAGCTGTTTTTTAGTATTTTAAGTATATTTAAGTAGAAATAAATTTAAAATATGTCCCGTTTAAACCAGTTATCCCAGTACAGAAAACATTTGGAGGATAGATACCTTCGTTTGGTCGAAAAATCGAATGAGTATAAATACATCGATGAGGTGAAAAGTGATCGAGCGGCATTCAAAGCAATGCAGGTTTTAGGTAAAATTAATAAAGTTCGTTATCTGAGTAATGAGAACTCATATACGATTTCTTAATGCCTTAAAATAGTCAAAAGCTTTGAGCAATCTACTTCCATGCCAACTGAAATATTCTCCATCAACAAAAATTGTTTTTGCATGATGGGTGTGTCTGCCTATCTCAAATGCATGCGCTTCTTTAAATGGGTAAGGCTCTGACGATAATAACACCAAATCAGGATCTCCTTCTAATCGAATTTTTTTAAGCTGAATTTCTGGGTATCTTGACTTGTTTTGATAGATATTCTCAAAATGATTCAATGCTAAAATAGAAGCTATATACGTTTGGTTGGCAGCAACCATCCAAGGATTTCTCCAAATGAAATAAGCCACTTTTACTACTGGTTTTTCCTTGATGAATGTTTTGAAATTCGAGTATTTAAAATTGATTTTCTGAATCAATGTATTCGCTTCTGTATTTCTAAAAAAAAGCCGACCATAGGTTTTGATAAGGCTCAGAGAATCTTCAATATTGTATATTTCAGAAACATGCGTGATTGCAATTTTTTCACAGGCCTCCACAATCTCTTTTGTGTTTTCTTCTTTATTACATAAAATGTGTGTGGGTTGCAATGCTTTTATTTTGTCAAGATTACAATTTTTGGTCCCGCCAACAAGTTGTTTCGTTTGTTTTAGCTGCACTGGATGCACACAAAACTTTGTAATGCCTACCAGTGAGGCTTCCAACCCTAAATCGACGAGTAATTCGGTTTGCGAAGGAACTAGAGAAACGATTCTGAAAGGGTTGGATGTATTGTGACTGATAACTTAAAGTTTTTAATTCGTAGGCGGTTGCATTGTTTGTGCAGTTTAATTGCACGCTTTATTGTTAAGATTGAGCACTGTGTTTTTTCAAAAGCATACTCATTTCTTGTTGAAGCACCGCAGCGCTTGCTGCTGCAGCATCTGCGAAATTTTGGTCATTGGATGCGTAAATTATGCCGCGAGAAGAATTGACCAACAAACCAATATTTTCAGACATCCCATAGGCGCAAACCTCCTGTAAACTCCCTCCTTGCGCACCAACACCTGGCACCAATAAAAAGGCATTTGGAATGATTTCTCTTATTTCTTTAAAATAGCGTGCTTTGGTAGCACCAACAACATACATTAAATTGTTTGCGTTTTTCCAAGTTTTTGAGGTCTCTAGCACCTGCTTGTAAAGTTCCTTCCCTTCTGTATTTCTAGTTTGAAAATCAAAAGCACCCTCATTTGAGGTTAAGGCCAACATAATGGTGTGCTTGTTGTCAAATGCTAAAAAAGGTTCAATAGAGTCTTTTCCCATATAAGGGGCAACAGTGACTGAGTCAAATGCCAAATCTTCAAAAAAAGCTTTTGCATACATACTAGAAGTATTACCTATATCTCCTCGTTTAGCATCTGCTATTGTGAAGATTTGAGGATAGTTTTTGTTGAGGTACTTAATTGTTTTCTCTAAAGACCTCCAACCTTTAATGCCATAGGCTTCATAAAAAGCAGTATTCGGTTTGTAGGCAACGCACAGATGATGAGTGGCATCTATAATGGCCTTGTTAAAAGCGAAAATTGGATCTTCTTCTTGTAATAAGTGCACTGGGATCTTGGTGAGATCTACATCCAAACCAATACATAAAAATGATTTCTTTCGGTGAATTTGCTCAGTGAGTTGTGCTGTTGTCATCTGCTTGTTTGTGTTGTCTTGCAAATGTACTTATTTTTGCGAGTTAAAAGGGCGAGATATTCCCTGAAATAAAGAGGGGTCTTTGTAAGAATTCTAAAGAGATGCTGACCAATACCTAAATTATATGCCCCATGTTAAAAAAAATACTGATACTTTCCTTGTGTATTTCATCATGTACGTTCGCTCCGCCCAACTCTTTTTCTGAGGAGGCTCTCAACGATACGATGGTGACTTTGGATGAAACTGCGTTGTCTTTTAAAGAAGTTTTGAAAGCACATCAGGGTAAAAAAGTACTCGTCAATGTATGGGCTTCTTGGTGTAGAGACTGTATTGTTTCACTGCCTAAATTGAGCCTGTTGCAAGCCAATAATCCCGATATCTCTTATGTTTTTATCTCTGCAGATAGAACTAAAGTTGCGTGGAAAAGAGCTTTGAAAAAATACAAGATGAAAGGGACTCATTATTTTATGGAAAATGGAATGCATGGCGGTTTTGGAGATTTCCTAAATTCAAATTGGATTCCTCGTTATCTCGTGCTTAGCGAGAACGGTTTCGTAGATTTATTCAAGGCAAAGAAGATTACTGATCCTAGAATTGCAAATGCCTTAAAAAAATAGTTTATTTTTGTAATTATTAAATCAAAATTAATGTCGTTCAGACACAAACCAAAATGTTAGAAAATGAGACGTAAAATTGTAGCAGGTAACTGGAAAATGAATAAGGATAACAAGCAAACAAAAGAGCTTGTTAAAGAAATTCGAAAATCAATCAAAAGGTTAACATTAGAGCAAACTAGAGTGCTTGTAGCACCAACTTTTGTGAATCTTACTGCTGCAATAAAAAGAGCAAAAAAATCTAATATAGAGGTGGTTGCTCAGAATATGCATCAATCAAAAAGCGGCGCCTTTACAGGAGAGATTTCTGCAGAAATGCTCAAGGGAATTGGTGTTCAAACAGTACTTATAGGACATTCAGAAAGAAGGTCTTTATTTGGTGAAACAGACGAGCTATTGGCACAAAAAGTAAATGCAGCGATTGAAAATGGACTAGAAATTATTTTTTGTTTTGGAGAGTTGTTAGCCGATAGAAAATCTGACAATCATTTTAACATCGTAAAAAGTCAATTGAGCAACGCGTTGTTTCATTTAGAAGCGTCTGCTTGGAGGCAGATTGTTTTGGCATATGAGCCTGTATGGGCTATTGGAACTGGAGAGACAGCATCTCCTGAACAAGCACAAGAAATGCATGCATTTATCAGAAATTTATTGAAAGAAAAATACAGCACAGCAATAGCTGACAATACTTCTATATTGTATGGAGGAAGTGTCAAACCTGCAAACGCACAAGAGATCTTCTCGAAAGAAGATGTAGATGGTGGTTTGATCGGTGGAGCCTCACTAAATGCAGAAGATTTTACAGCGATTATAAAGGCAATTTAATACATGGATACCATTTATATTGAATATAAATTTACTGTGGCACCAAAAGAGCCGGCAACAGAGATTCTCATTGCTGAACTGGGCTACGCAGGGTTTGAGAGTTTTGTAGAGCATCCAAATGGGGTTACTGCTTACATTCAAAAAGAGGTGTGTCATGCAGATGTCCTAGCAGACATTGCCATATTGAGTTCTTCTGAGTTCAGCATTGATTATGTGGTAAAAGAGATTGAGCAAACCAATTGGAACAGTGAGTGGGAAAAGAATTTTGATCCCATTCAGGTAGATGGGTTGGTGAGTATTCGGGCGCCTTTTCATGAGCATCCTGGTTTGGATTACGATATTGTGATTGAGCCAAAGATGAGTTTTGGAACAGGACATCACGAAACTACCCACATGATGGTGCAACATTTGCTCCAATTGGATTTAGAGAATAAAGCTACCTTAGACATGGGCTGTGGAACCGGAATTTTAGCTATTTTTGCAGCAATGAAAGGAGCAAAACCCTTGGATGGAATTGATATTGATAATTGGTGTTACTTGAATTCCATAGAAAATGCTGACAGAAACAATGCAAAGCATATTTCTTTTTATGAAGGAGATGCAAGTTTGCTGACAAATCAAAAATACGATGTGATCATTGCAAATATCAATAGAAATATTCTATTGAATGACATGAAGACATATACCAACTGTTTGAATCAGAATGGCGTTTTGTTGCTGAGTGGATTTTATAAAGAAGACATTCCAATAATAGACAACGAAGTCACCACATATGGTTTGACATTACAACATACTTTAGAAAGAAATAATTGGGTTTCTCTAAAGTATCTCAAAAATTAATAATATCTTAGGATGATGATGAGTACCAAAGAAAAAATACAAGAAGAGTTTGATGTACTGGAGAAAGAAGTATTTCAACATGAGATTGTCTTGCATAATGATGATGTGAATACCTTTGATTTTGTAATCAATTCACTCATTGATGTGTGTGAGCACACCCTGGTGCAGGCAGAACAGTGTACCACCTTAGTGCATTACAAAGGGAAATGTACTGTGAAAACAGGAGAATTTAAAGATTTAGAGCCGCGATGCTCAAAATTATTGTCATTGGGCTTATCTGCAGAACTAGTTTAATTATGACAAACGTTTTTCTATATTACAATTTCTCCTCTTTTATGAAAGACGAATCGGGGGCTTTCGCAGGAAATGATATTTGCTTTAGTGCATTGAATGCAACGCATTTTATGATTTTTGAAAAAAATCATGACCAGTACAATTTGTTTGTTTCTAAGTACAAATCTAAAGAAGAGGTAGGAAAAGTGTCTCCGGAAATTCTTGAACTTCTCGTTGAAAATTATGACAAAAGTATTCCAGAACATCGGATTGCGATTCGTAGATACTTTGAGTAGTGTAAAGACCTTGATGTTAACAAAACTGGATAGCGGTTGTGATCATTTGCATCTATTGGAGGTTTCACGATCAAGTGGAAAAGGCACAATTAAACAAGCGGTTTATGTAGAATCGCTTTATCGGCGAATGTAACACAAATGTGGCTGAACAAACCAAGATATTTTTGAGACAAAAACCGCTTCATGAAATAGCGTAGTGAACGATTCGGTGCTTAGTTTTGGATAGAAAAATATAAAAAAAGACAATAAAAAACGAAGAGTAACGAGGGATTTAAAGTGAAGAGCCTTCTAAAAAACAAAAAACGCATCAATTTGATGCGTTTTTTTTGTGACCATGATAGGATTCAAACCTATAACCTCTTGAGCCGTAATCAAGTGCGCTATTCAGTTGCGCCACATGGCCGTAAGCGGGTGCAAATATAAGACGTATTTTTGAAATAACACAAACTATTCTGCGATTTCTTTTCTGAAATTTTCAATAATGGGAGTGGCCTTTTCAGAATCCGTGTTGTAGATAAAAAGCTCTACAGCATTCATGGGGGTTCCAAATCCTCCAAGTCTTCCCGATTCATGATGGTTTTTTATTAAACTTGGAATGTGTTCCTCATCTAATAAGAAGCTTAACCTGTTTACAAGTAGTTCAGTTCCCGTAAATACTTTGATGTGTTCCTGTTCCATAAGGGTGTTTTTAATGTAATGAGTTTTTAGTAACATATGCCCGCCATCCAATGATTGCTAATTGGAACTTGGTGGCTTTTGAGATGTCCAACTGTCTTTTTGTAAAAGACGGTAAAATAGTTTTGTTTACTTTTGCGACGACTCTAAAAAAAGTTGTTTTCATGGTGTTGTTTTTCAGTGACAAAAATAACCAAATTATTAGAATACCAATAAGATACAAAAAAAACGGGCAAACGCCCGTTTTTTTGCTCAAGTATTTCTATTTATTTTTTATTTTCACTCATCATTTTTTTCGCCAAGTCAGCACCTATTAATGATTGCAATAGGTTGCCTCCATTTCCGTTTTTACTTCCTTCTATGTAGGTTTGTGGTAACTTTAAGTCTTTAATCTGTTGTGCCACGCCAACCGCTGTTTTGTAGTTCCATTCTGCCTTTTCCTGTGGAGTTAAACCTGCGCTTACCAATTTTGAGTTTTCATAATACATGGCATCAGCAGCAACCTTTTTACTTTTGGCTTTGTATTGCTCAACTTCAAATTGCTTTTTCTCTTTGATCAAATTAAATCCAGCAACCTTGGCCTCTGTTTCTGCTTCTATGGTTTGTTGAATCTGAATTCTCTCTAAACGAGCCCTTTCTTTTGCTTTTTCAGACTCCCCTTTGGCAACTTCTTTTTTTGCTCTGTAATATTCGCGCTCAGCTTGTTGCTTTTCTAATTGTGTTTGTGCAACTTCGTTTTTTTGCAAATCCAAACGTTCATCAAAAGACTCCTCCCAATCAATTCCTGTAACTTGGGCTTGGTATATTTTTAATCCATATTGCTTTAAAGTGTTCGAGTTGTCTCTGATAATTTCTCCTTCTTTATTTCTCTTGATTCTGAATTTTTTCTGTTTACTCGATTTACCTACTTTAATTTTTCGAACTGTACCTGTATCTCCAACAACTTCACTGTCATTTTCAGACTCAGTATCATTCTCGGCCTCGTAGTACAATTCTACTTGATACATGCCGTTTTCTAGTTGATCTCTAAAGTACCTGTCAAAATCTGATGCTTGTCCAGAAATGTAGTCTTGAGCATCCATTAGTTTGCAGGTGTTTTTAATAGCTGCATCAATATTTGGTAAAACCCTTCCAAAAATTAATTTCGACTCGCTTCTGTTTCTATCTGCCATGTTTAAAAATACAGCTTCATCATTGATGTTTACGCCAACAATAACAGAGGTGCTGATTTCAGCTTTGATGGCATCACTAAACTCCCATTTTTGTGCCTCTCTATTGTACATTCCTTGTCCGCTTTTAGGCAAGCCCTCTCCGTCTTTAACGATAATATCTTTAATCGAAGTTTCATAAGATAGCGGTATAATGCGTCCCCACCATTTTAATTTAATCCCTTGTGTAGTGATCATTTTATCTCCTCCAGAAATGTATTGCACTGCATAGGCGGTACCTGCATCTGCATAGAAAAACATTCCGGTAATCACACTGAGTAAGATCCCGAGAAAGGTGATTTGAAAACTCCGTTTTTTTGTGAACCACTCCAGTCGTTTCGAGGTGCTTAAAAGTGGTTTTAGAACCAGTGTTGTGATTCCAATAATGATCAATATAATTCCTAAGGTAGTTAGCATATTTTGTTTGGTTTTAAAAGGTTTATTTATATATAAGTAGTTTTTTTGAATGTTTTGTTACGGATTAATGCTCCTTTATAAGAGGATGGCGTCTTTTAGCAGCTTCTATATATACCCTTCCATCTAGTTCTCCAACTCGTATAGAGGGAATGGGTTTGTTGTTTTTAACGATCTTTAAGGAAGCCTTGTTGTTTTTATTTCTGATGGTAATGAGGATGCTGGTAAGCTCCTTTTTGGTATTGTAGACCAGCGCGTCAAAAGTACATGAGATACCTACTTTTGAAAATTCATCACTGAGTGCATCCAGTTTTGCTTGTGTATACCCTTTGTCAATGATTTCTGTAAAACCATCAAAACGCTGTTGTAAAAAAACTTTTTTTTCCTGGGCGAATTGAGAATGCACAGAAGCTAAAATGATGAGTAGAAACCAAAGTCGAAAAGTTCTTGCTTTCATAAGATGCAACAGTTCGTGTTTTACGAGATGGCTAAAGATACTCGAATAGTCTTGAGAAATAGAAAATCAAGAGGTGCTTTTTTTATAGATAAAATTCATTTTATAGTATCTTCGCACAAAATAAAAGTGAATGGATTTTTTGTACATCGTTGTAGGATTGATTTTATTAATAATAGGAGGGAACTGGCTCTTAAAAGCAGCTGTGGGACTCTCTTTAAAATTGAATATTTCCAAAGTGGTTATAGGTATGACTGTGGTGTCATTCGCTACATCTGCACCCGAATTGATTGTTAGTGTGAAATCTGCATTAGACGGTTTTCCGGATCTTGCGCTCGGAAATGTTGTGGGTTCTAATATTGCAAACCTCGCCTTGGTGCTTGGAATTACAGTAATTCTGTCTGCAATTGATGTGGAAAAAAGTTTTTATAAAATAGACTGGCCAATACTCATGATTGCCTCTATTTTGTTGTATTTGTTTCTTAAGAACGATGCTGTGATTGATGCTGTAGAAGGGGCAGTACTGTTTTCATTTTTGGTTCTCTTTTTAGGGTATTTATTGAAATTCCAAAAACACACGAATGGTATTGAGGAGGTTTCTGAAGCAGAGGAGTTACTTTCGCTAACTAAAATTGTAGGCTTTCTTGCTATTGGAGGATTAGCCCTATGGGCTGGGTCAGAAGTTTTGATTTTGGGAGCGGTTAATTTGGCAACCTCTTTTGGAGTAAGTGAACGCATTATTGGAGTAACTGTTGTTTCCATAGGGACTAGCATTCCAGAATTGTCAGCATCCATTGTGGCTGTCTTAAAAAAAGAAAAAGCCATTTCTCTTGGAAATTTAATTGGATCAAACATTTTCAATATTCTTGCAGTTTTGGGAATTACTGCAATCATTACACCTGTAGAGTTACGAGATGCCAATTTGTTGCAGTATGATATTTTTTGGATGCTAGGGATTTCCTTTTTGGTGCTGCCTTTGGTATTCTTGCCTAAGAAGTTTCGGTTAGATTGGAAGGCGGGGGCTATTTTATTAGCACTCTATCTAGCTTTTGTAATTACAACACTAAACTAAGAAAAAAACTCTCGAATTTTCGAGAGTTTCTTGCCTTGTTTCTAACTTTTCCTGGTTGTTTACTGAGTTGTGTTGTGTTGTTGTGGAAAGATTATAGTGCGTCACAAACAGGCTTTACGGTTTGAATAATTCGTGATGCAATTTTATAAGGATCCCCGTTAGAAGCAGGTCGTCTATCTTCTAAATACCCTTTCCAACCGCTCTCTACAGTTAAGATAGGAATTCGAATAGATGCGCCTCTATCAGAAATACCATAACTAAAATCTGTAATCGATGCAGTTTCGTGCAAACCTGTTAAACGTTCGTCGTTATAAGCACCATAAATGTCAATATGTTCTTTGGTTACAGGTCTAAAAGCTTCACAAACTTGCATGTAAATTTCTTTTGATCCGCAAGTTCTTAATACTTCGTTAGAAAAATTTGCATGCATACCTGAACCATTCCAGTCTCCTTTTACTGGCTTTGGGTGGTATTCAATGTAGTAGCCGTATTTTTCTGTCAATCTATCTAATAAGTACCTTCCAATCCAGATTTCATCTCCAGCTTTTTTTGCTCCTTTTGCAAATAATTGGAATTCCCACTGTCCAGAAGCAACCTCTTGATTGATCCCTTCAAAGTTAAGACCAGCAGCAATACATAGGTCGGCATGTTCTTCAACAAAATCTCTACCGTGTGTATTTTTTCCTCCTACAGAGCAGTAATACATCCCTTGTGGTCCAGGATATCCTCCAACAGGAAATCCTAAGGGAAGTTGTGTTGCGGTATCCATGATAAAGTATTCTTGTTCAAATCCAAACCAGAAGTCATTGTCATCATCATTAATAGTTGCTCGAGCATTCGATGCATGAGGTGTTCCATCAGAATTTAAGACCTCTGTCATGACTAAGTAGCCGTTCTTACGAACAGGATCTGGGTAAATCGCAACCGGTTTTAAAATACAATCAGAAGAGCCTCCTGAGGCCTGTTTTGTTGATGATCCATCAAAAGACCAGTTCTTTAATTCGTCAAGTGTGCCTTGAAAGTTTTCGTGATTTTCTACCTTCGTTTTACTTCTAAGGTTTTGAGTGGGAGTATACCCATCTAACCAAATGTACTCTAATTTAATCTTCGTCATTGTGTGGATTTTTTTAATATATAAAACAAAAGTATGTAAAAATATATAGACCCCTATAATTTTTAGGGGTGAAATAATAAAATGTTAATTATTTTTAATAATGCTTCAGTTTTACAGGGGGTTTTTTGTATAAATGTTAATAAATTTTTTATTTTTGAGGCAAATATATACTCCATGTCTACAATTAGATTTAATGCGTTGAAAGAAACGTTGAATAGAAAGCCATTAGAAATTAAGGAAAGAGAACGAAGATCTGTGTCTTTTGGAACCAATGTTTTTAATGAGGATGCGATGCGTCAGCATATGACCAGTCAAGCCTATAAGAGTGTCATGGATGCCATTGAATTTGGATCAAAGATTGACCGTAAAATAGCAGATCAAATTGCTTCAGCCATGAAAGATTGGGCGTTGTCTAAAAATGCAACCCATTACACACATTGGTTTCAGCCATTAACCGGCTCAACTGCAGAGAAACATGATGCGTTCTTTGAAACCACAGACAACGGTAGGGCCATGGAAAAATTTGGTGGAGATCAATTGGTACAACAAGAACCAGATGCGTCTAGTTTTCCGAATGGAGGTATAAGAAATACATTTGAAGCGCGCGGTTATACAGCTTGGGATCCTACATCGCCCGCATTTATCTATGGAACTACCTTGTGCATTCCAACGGTCTTTGTCGCCTATACTGGAGAAGCTTTAGACAATAAAGCGCCTTTATTACGCGCGCTGCAATCAGTAGACCAAGCAGCAACTGCCATTTGTAAATATTTTGATAAAAATGTAACCAAAGTAAATGCCTCTCTAGGGTGGGAACAAGAATATTTTTTAATAGATAGCGCATTGGCGATCTCTCGACCAGACATCAACTTAACAGGAAGAACCTTATTAGGACATTCTTCTGCAAAAGGACAACAGTTAGACGATCATTATTTTGGATCCATACCCAACAGAGTATTGAGTTACATGCGCGACATGGAGGAAGAATGTATGGCGTTGGGAATTCCTGTGAAAACAAGGCATAATGAAGTCGCTCCAAATCAATACGAATTGGCACCAATTTTCGAAGAAGCTAATCTTGCAGTAGATCACAACTCCTTATTAATGGATGTGATGGAAAAAGTAGCACAAAGACATCACTTTAGAGTTTTACTTCACGAAAAGCCATTTGCAGGAATCAATGGTTCTGGAAAACATAACAATTGGTCATTGGCTACAAATACAGGGGTGAACCTATTAAGTCCTGGGAAGACACCAATGAAAAACCTTCAGTTCTTAACCTTCTTTGTAAACACCATAAAAGCGGTACACGATTACGAGGAGTTAATAAGAGCTTCGATAGCAAGTGCCAGTAATGACCATCGCCTGGGAGCTAATGAAGCACCTCCTGCAATTATCTCTGTATTTATTGGTTCGCAATTGTCAGAAGTTTTAGATGAACTAGAAAATGTGACCAAGGGAAAATTATCTCCAGAAGAAAAGACAGACCTTAAGTTAAATATTGTAGGGAAAATACCGGAAATATTATTAGACAATACAGATAGAAATAGAACATCTCCTTTTGCTTTTACGGGCAATAAATTTGAACTAAGAGCGGTGGGGTCTTGGGCCAATTGTGCAGGGCCCATGACCACCCTAAATACAATCATCGCAAAGCAGTTGAGCGATTTTAAAGTAGCTGTGGATCATCTGATACTCAGCAAAAATCTGAAAAAAGACGAAGCTATTTTTAATGTGTTGCGGGAGTATATCAAAGCGTCTAAAAAAATTCGTTTCGAAGGAAATGGGTACGGAGAAGCATGGGAAAAAGAAGCGTTAAAACGAGGATTGAGTAATAACAAAACAACGCCGGAAGCATTAAAAGCAAAAATTTCAGAAAAAGCCATTGCGCTATTTGAGCAAATGGGGGTAATGAGTCGGGTAGAAGTAGAAGCGCGCCATGAAATAGAGCTAGAAGAGTACATGCTACGCATTCAAATAGAAGGAAGAGTCTTAGGAGATATTTCTAGAAACCATGTCATCCCGACAGCCGTTAAATATCAAAATACATTGATCGAAAATGTAAGCGGATTGAAAAATATTTTTGGTGAAAACTTTCGAAAACATGCAAAAGAACAAATCGATCTCATTGAAAAGATATCACTTCACATCGCAGGAATCAATTCTAAGGTAGAAGCAATGACCAATGAACGCAGAAAAGCAAACAAACTAGAGGGGCAAAAATCAGCAGATGCCTATTGCAATAAGGTAAAGCCCTATTTCGAAGAAATTCGATACCATTGTGATAAGCTAGAAATGATGGTTGATGATGAATTATGGCCGTTAGCAAAGTATAGAGAATTGTTATTTACGCGATAAGCCAATCAATAGCGAAAAAGACATAAGAACCTTGAATATCTATGGTTTTTAGTCTAATTTCGCAAGAACAACACAACAATACAACAAAATACCATGAGTCAAGAAGTTTCCAAACGATATGCACAGCGAGGCGTTTCTGCATCCAAAGAAGATGTGCACAATGCAATTAAAAATATCGACAAAGGATTGTTTCCAAAAGCCTTTTGTAAAATTGTTCCAGATTATTTAACCAATGATGAAGACTATTGTCTAATTATGCATGCAGATGGTGCTGGAACCAAATCATCGTTAGCCTATATGTATTGGAAAGAAACGGGAGATATTTCTGTATGGAAAGGAATTGCTCAAGATGCCTTGATTATGAATATTGATGATCTCTTATGTGTGGGAGCTACAGATAACATCATGCTTTCCTCTACCATTGGTCGCAATAAAAGTAACATTCCAGGAGAGGTCTTGTCAGCAATCATCAACGGAACAGAAACCTTAATTGCAGCGTTGAAGAAGTTTGGGGTAACCATTCATTCAACAGGAGGAGAAACTGCTGATGTTGGCGACCTTGTTCGCACCATTATTGTAGATTCTACCGTAACTGCTCGCATGAAACGTTCCGAGGTCATTGACAATGCAAATATCAAAGCAGGAGATGTGATTGTGGGACTTGAGTCTTTTGGACAAGCAACCTATGAAACGGAATACAATGGCGGAATGGGTTCTAATGGACTGACCTCTGCAAGACATGATGTATTTGATAAATACTTAGCAACGAAGTACCCAGAAAGTTTCGACCCTTCTATTCCTTCGGAACTGGTCTATGCTGGGACAGCAAAATTAACCGATGCTGTAGCGAATGCACCCATCGATGCCGGAAAATTGGTGCTTTCACCAACGAGAACCTATGCACCAATTATCAAAGAAATTTTGGCGAACTTCAAGTCAGATAAAGTACATGGAATGATTCATTGCTCTGGAGGAGCACAAACAAAAATCTTACACTTTGTAGAAGCCTTACACATTGTAAAAGACAACCTTTTTCCAATCCCTCCTTTATTCAAGTTGATACAAGAACAATCTAAAACACATTGGAAAGAGATGTATCAGGTATTTAACTGTGGTCACAGAATGGAACTATATGTAGCTCCAGAAATTGCAGAAGAGATCATTGCAATTTCAGAATCATACAATGTAGCTGCTCAAATTATTGGTAGGGTAGAAGCTTCAGAAGTAAAGAAGCTAACAATTAAGAGCGAGTTTGGAGTATTTGAATACTAAGCGAGCGAGAATCTTCACTAAAAAAGTCTCCGTTTTACTGAGGCTTTTTTAATACAAATTATTTTTGAGAGACATCAGCCCGAGCGCTTACACTAACTAAGATCAAAAAACTGTTTCTGCCTCTTGGTCGCTAAATATAGTTCGGTTAATTTTAAAACGAATTCCGATAAAAAATTGTAAATTCGCACTCCAAGAAAAGACAAGAAAATGTTAGATAAATTACAAATTGTAAAACAACGGTATGATGAGGTTTCGGATTTAATTATCCAACCAGATATCATAATGGACCAAAAGCGCTATGCTGTTTTAAGTAAAGAGTATAAAGATCTTGGTGCGGTTGTTACAAAAACCAAAGAATACGAATCTTTGTTGAATACCATCGAAGAAGCAAAAGAAATTATTGCAGATGGTTCTGATAAAGAAATGGTAGAAATGGCGAAGATGGAGATGACCGAATCTAACGAGCGTATTCCGGTAATCGAGGAAGAAATAAAATTCTTGTTGATTCCTAAAGATCCAGAAGATTCAAAAAATGCTGTGGTTGAATTGCGTGCCGGAACCGGTGGTGATGAAGCAAGTATTTTTGCAGGAGATCTTTTTAGAATGTATTCGAAATACTGCACAGATAAAGGATGGAAAGTTTCTACGGTAGACTTTTCTGAAGGAACCAATGGCGGTTTTAAAGAAATACAATTTGAGGTAAATGGAGCAGATGTTTACGGAACCCTAAAGTTTGAGGCGGGAGTGCATCGTGTACAGCGCGTACCGCAAACAGAAACTCAAGGGAGAGTGCATACTTCAGCGGCTACTGTAATGGTGTTTCCAGAAGCAGAAGAGTTTGATGTAGAAATCAATCCAAAAGATGTGCGAATCGATTTTTTCTGTTCTTCGGGGCCAGGAGGGCAGTCGGTAAATACAACCTATTCTGCAGTGCGCTTAACCCACATACCAACAGGTTTAGTGGCCCAATGTCAAGATCAAAAATCGCAGCACAAAAATAAAGAGAAAGCCTTCAAAGTATTGCGTTCGCGTCTGTACGATCTAGAATTGGCTAAAAAACAAGCAGAAGATGCAGCGAAACGCGGTTCAATGGTAACAAGTGGAGACCGCTCGGCAAAAATTAGAACCTATAACTATCCGCAAGGGCGTGTTACGGATCACAGAATCGGATTAACGCTTTATGATTTGTCTAATATTATCAATGGAGATATTCACAAAATTATAGACGAACTAAAGCTGGCGGAAAACACAGAAAAATTAAAAGACCTAGGAGATGGTTTCTAGCAATTAAAAAAGAGCTCTAAAATTTAGAGCTCTTTTCCTTTTCAGAGCGTATTTTTTTTAAGCCTTAATTATTATTTAGACTAATTAAATACTCAACCAAATATAGGAAAGACTACCGGTATAAACAATACCCTTTTACAGGTGTTTTTATTTGCTATTTATGGGGTGTTTACTTTTCCAAAAACAGTTAGCTGTTCCGGTTTTTGAGGATTTCATCTTGCAGTTCTCTGCGCAACTTTTGTTGTTGTTCCAAAGACTTTTTTCGAAAGTTACTCAATTCATCCTCCACATCAAATAGGTTTGATTGTGCTCGCTTTGTGAGTACATTGCTGTTTTTAAATTTATAAATAAAAACAACAAGCAGAATGGATAGAAAAAAAATAATCATAAAAAAGACAAAAGAATACCTGCTCTTTTTTATTTCAGCTCCAAAGAATCGAATCGTATCTATTTGACTGATGGCCTCATTGAGTTGTGTGTCTATAGCTTGATTTATTTTTGAAATGGAATCAATAGAAGTTACATGCGCATCAATGAGGGCATTTTTTCGTGTAATTTCATCTTTGAAATTGGTAATGCTATCTAGTACATTCGACTGTAATTCTCGATAGCGCGCTTTTTTAATAACCTTGTATTCCTGATAGCTACCAGAGGTTTTGTAGAGGTTTTGAAGTTGTAAGTCAATGCTGTTATCTGGCATGTTTGCTTCTTGTGCATGAAGTATATTACTTACAATAAGGGCAACACATACGAAGGTACTTTTAATATTCATAATTTAGAAAATCTATGCATGAGGTTATAGCTTGTGAATTTAACAAAAAAAACCCAAACATACGTTTGGGTTTTTAATTTATAAGCAAGGATTTTAATATTATTTTACTTTCTGTACAATTGCCTTAAAAGCTTCTGGGTTGTTCATCGCTAAATCGGCCAAAACCTTACGGTTTAATTCGATATTGTTAGCTTTTACTTTCCCCATAAACTGAGAGTAAGACATTCCGTGCTCTCTAGCTCCAGCGTTGATACGTTGGATCCATAATGAACGGAAGTTTCTCTTATTGTTTTTACGGTCACGATACGCATATGACATCGCTTTTTCTACCGCATTTTTTGCTACTGTGTAAACGTTTTTACGTCTTCCAAAGTAACCCTTTGCCGCCTTCAAGATTTTTTTTCTTCTTTTTCTTGAGGCTACTGAATTTACTGATCTTGGCATAATTCAAATTGTTTTTTTGTAGTAGGCGGTTTGTAAACAAACTCTTGTATTTAAGCCTAACTCCATGGTTAATAATTAAATCCCTGAATTAACTATTTTAAAGTTAATTGTTGTTTGATGTTCGCTTCATCAGACTTGTGTACTAATGCAGCGTGCGTCAATTTAAGCTTACGTTTCTTCGACTTCTTTGTTAAGATATGACTCTTAAACGCGTGCTTTCTTTTGATTTTTCCAGAACCTGTCAACTTAAAACGTTTCTTGGCACTAGATTTGGTTTTCATTTTAGGCATTTCTCCTTCGGTTTTATCTTGCTTATAAGATTGTTTATAATAATGAAATTACTTTCCTACTTTCTTAGGAGCAATAAACATAATCATACGTTTACCCTCCAACTTTGGTAATTGTTCTACTTTACCATACTCTTCTAACTCTTGTGCTAATTTTAGCAGTAAAATTTGTCCTTGCTCTTTAAAGATAATAGATCTCCCTTTAAAGAAAACAAAAGCCTTGAGTTTTGCTCCGTCTTTCAAAAACTTAATCGCATGCTTCTTCTTAAATTCATAATCATGCTCATCCGTTTGAGGTCCAAAACGAATTTCCTTTACAGTAACCTTAGTGGCTTTAGATTTTAACGCTTTTTCACGTTTCTTCTGTTCGTATAAGAATTTCTTATAATCGATAATTTTACATACCGGGGGAACCGCTTTTGGTGAAATTTCTACCAAATCTAATTCTTGCTCCTCAGCTAAAATTCTCGCTTTTTGAATTGGATATACTCCAACTTCAACGTTATCACCAACTAAACGTACTTCGTCTACAAACTTAATCTTATGATTAATTCTGTGTTGATCTTCTTTAATTACTCTTAAAGGTCTTCTTGGCCTATTTCTTCTAATTGCTATGACTGTAAATTTTTAATTATACACTAACTAATACAGCAGTATGCTGCTTACTTTGCTATTTAAAACGGTACCAATGTACTGTTTATTTCTTTTTGAATTAATGAGATAAACTCAGCAATACTAAAAGTGCCAATGTCACCTTCTCCATGTTTTCGTACAGAGACAGTTCCTTCGCGTTCTTCTTTTTCACCCACAACAATCATGAATGGAATTTTGCTCATCTCCGCATCTCGAATCTTTCGACCAGTTTTCTCGCTGCGGTTGTCTACCAAGGCGCGAATTTCGGAATTTTCTAGCAATTCTAAAACTTTTTCCGAATATTTCTGATATTTATCACTGATAGGCAATAAGATAACCTGCTCTGGCGTGAGCCACAGCGGAAAATTACCACCGGTATGCTCTAATAACACTGCAATAAAACGCTCCATAGATCCAAAGGGTGCTCTGTGAATCATCACCGGCTGATGCTGTTGATTGTCTGCTCCAGTATAGGTCAATTCAAAGCGTTCTGGTAGGTTATAGTCTACTTGTATCGTTCCTAACTGCCAACTTCTTCCAATGGCATCTTTTACCATAAAGTCCAATTTCGGACCATAAAAAGCAGCTTCACCTTCCTCAATAACATAGTCCAATCCTTTATCCTTGGCAGCATTGATAATAGCTTGTTCCGCAAGGTCCCAAGTACTTGCGTCTCCGATATATTTATCTGGATTTTCTTTATCTCTAATAGAAACCTGTGCTGTAAATTTTTCAAAACCTAAAGATCCAAAAACATACAATACCAAGTCGATCACATTTTTAAACTCTTGATCGAGTTGTTCAGGAGTACAGAAAATATGAGCGTCATCTTGCGTAAACCCTCTAACACGCGTCAATCCATGCAATTCACCACTTTGTTCATATCTATAAACGGTACCAAATTCAGTATAGCGCTTTGGTAAGTCTTTGTAAGAGTGTGGTTTGAAATTATAAATTTCACAGTGATGCGGACAGTTCATAGGTTTCAGTAAAAACTCCTCATCCATCTTGGGTGTTTTTATTGATTGGAAGCTGTCTTCTCCATACTTTTCATAATGACCAGAAGTTACGTACAACTCCTTTTGCCCAATATGAGGCGTCATTACCATTTCATAACCTGCTTTCTTTTGTGCCTTTTCTAAAAATTCTTGCAATCTACTGCGCAAAGCAGCCCCTTTTGGCAACCATAAAGGCAATCCGGCACCCACTTTTTGAGAAAAAGTAAACAACTCTAATTCTTTACCTAACTTTCTGTGGTCTCGCTTTTTGGCCTCTTCTAAAACTTCTAAATATTCCGTGAGCATTTTTTGCTTCGGAAAAGAGATGCCATACACACGAGTTAACTGATTGTTCTTTTCATCACCGCGCCAGTAGGCCCCCGCAACATTCATGATCTTTACCGCTTTGATAATACCGGTGTTAGGAATGTGCCCTCCTCTACATAAATCTGTGAAGTTGCTGTGGTCACAAAATGTAATAGCACCATCCTCCAAATTTTCAATGAGTTCTACCTTATACGCATTCTCTTCCTTTTGATAATGAGCCAATGCATCTGCTTTTGAAACAGCACGCAATGCAAACTCGTGCTTGCCTCTTGCCAATTCTAAAAACTTCTTCTCAATGGCAGGAAAATCTTTTTCAGAAATAACGCCAGTCCCTAAATCAATATCGTAGTAAAAACCGTTATCAATAGCAGGACCAATAGTCAATTTCGCATTCGGATGAAATGTTAAAATAGCCTCTGCTAATACATGGGCAGAAGAATGCCAAAAAGCCTTCTTTCCGTCCTCGTCATTAAAGGTATACAATATTAAAGAACCATCTGTGGTTAGCGGTGTGGAGGTTTCAATAGTGGTACCGTTAAAGTTTGCAGAAATTACGTTTCTAGCAAAACCTTCGCTTATACTTTTAGCCACATCCATAGGAGTGCTATGCTGATTGAATTCTCTAACGCTCCCGTCAGGTAATGTAATATGTATCATTAAAATTGTTTTTTAAGTTTGCAAAGATATTAGAAAAGTCCATTTCATACAATAGTTATTAGGAGTAAAAATTTAATTTCTATTTGGGAGTTTCTTTTACCTATATATATAGATGATTTTAGCAATGTTCTTGCACAGGTAAAAGTCGCGCTATACGCTGTATTTTTTTAGGGTATGGCTAAGGAGGTTCAATGGTTTAATAAGTAAACGTTTTCTATAATGTCTTTGGTGAAAATAACCCCTAAAAAAGATGTCGCTGCTATCGCTAACTCAAATCATTGATCATAAAACGATTTTCATTAGTTCAAAAGCAATTCAAAACAGATTACAAAACCTTTTTTGTGAAGCTAAAAAAGCGTCGTTTGCGCAAGCAGCGTTAATCTTGTCATTTTTATTTGATGTTAAGTAATGGGTTTTAAGGGGATTACAAAATACTTTAAAAATAGTTTTATAAAAGTCTTGTGGGTTTTAAAAAGGGG
>JBELGW010000032.1:0-28709 GCA_042091715.1 Polaribacter sp.
AATAAATTATCCTCACCACTGCAGCCCCGTAAGTTAAAGGCTACTGTATCAATATGTTGCTGATTTAGTTGATTTGCTGTAGAAATCATATAGGAAGATGCAGAACTGCCTTCTAAACCATGAATCAAGATGGCTATTGTTGAAGCGTTGACTTTAGAAAAGTCTAAATCGATAAAATCGGCATCCCAAGTAACAATACGTTCGCGTGTGTAGTTACATTTTTCCTTCATAAATAGTGGACGATACATGGTATTGAAGTGTCCATTTCTGAAAGGAAGTGTTGGATAGAAATCAGATGTGACTAATGGCATGATTAATTTTTTGTGGCAATTGTAAACACAAATATGATAAAATTTAAAAGAAAGTGAAAAGGTACAGTTGCTTTTTCTTATTTTCGCTCAATAAAAGTGGTACTATGACGATTAAAAAACACATTCCAAATCTATTGACTTTAGGTAACTTATTGTGTGGTACTATTGCTACAATAGCCGCCGTGAATGATGCTTATGTAGCGGCTGCTATTTTGGTAGTTTTGGGTATTGTATTCGATTTTTTTGACGGTTTTGCAGCAAGAATTTTAAAAGTTTCAGGAGAACTGGGAAAGCAACTTGACTCTTTGGCAGACATGGTTACAAGTGGCGTAGTTCCTGGAATCATTATGTTCAAGTTATTGGGCAGTCCACTAGAAGCAAATTCCACTTTGAGCAGTTCGTTAGATACAAATGTGGTTGATCTCGGAATGACTATATTTATTGGGGGCAATACTTTCTATCTAGTGCAATTTGTGGGCTTAATGCTTACTTTGGCGGCATGTTATCGTTTGGCAAATTTTAATATTGATACCCGACAGTCCGATTCGTTTATAGGTTTGCCAACACCAGCTATGAGCTTGTTTGTGATTTCATTGCCGCTCATACAAAAATATGGGGGCTATGATTCTTTAGACAGTATAATCAATACTACCTATTTTCTAATTGGAGTAACCCTAGTACTTAGTTATTTAATGAATGCAGAGATTCCATTATTTTCTTTAAAGTTTAAAACATTTGCTTTCAAAGAAAACAAGTTGAAATACTTATTTTTGATGGGGTCATTCGTGATTTTATGCATACTAAAATTCATCGCAATACCTGTGCTATTGACGAGCTATGTATGCTTGTCTTTTGTAAGTAACTTGCAGCAGCGACAGATGGACTAATTTTGCTCGTTCACGCAAGTGGAACAACCAACCAATGTTGCTCATTTTTTTAAAAACTGTTTAAAACTTTCGCTTTTTTAGTTCAAAATCTTTTCCTAGATATACTTTTCGAACGGTTGCATCTGCTGCAAGTTCTTCAGGTGTCCCTTCTTTTAAAATACTCCCATTGTACATTAAAAAGGTTTTATCTGTAATGGCCAGTGTTGCTTGTACATCGTGATCGGTAATTAAAATTCCGATATTTCTGTTTTTAAGCTGCGCTACAATACGTTGAATGTCTTCTACGGCAATGGGGTCAACTCCGGCAAAAGGTTCGTCTAGTAGAATAAATTTTGGATCAGAGGCCAAGCATCTTGCAATCTCCGTTCTTCTTCTTTCTCCACCAGATAATAATTCTCCTTTGTTTTTACGAACATGTCCTAAACTAAATTCTTCGATGAGTGACTCTAGCTTCTCTTGGCGCTCTTTTTTTGTTCTATTGGTAAATTCAAGAACAGACATGATATTTTCTTCTACTGATAATTTTCTAAATACAGAAGCTTCTTGTGCTAAATAGCCAATTCCTTTTTGCGCACGCTTGTACATGGCATCTTGCGTAATTTCTTGATTGTCTAAATAAATATGACCTCCATTAGGTTTTATCATACCAACAATCATATAAAAAGAAGTTGTTTTCCCAGCTCCATTTGGTCCAAGTAACCCAACAATTTCTCCTTGAGAAACTTCTAAAGAAATACCTTGCACAACTTTTCTACTTCCGTAAATTTTTTGAATATTATCTGCTCTTAGAATCATACGATAAATATAAGAATTAGCATTGTTTTATTGGGATAGCTCGTCATTTTGTTCTAAGGCCTCCCAATAATCATACGCACGTCGCAAATGTGGAATCACAATAGTACCTCCAACAAGTGTGGCGATAGACATGGTTTCCATCATTTCTTCTTTAGAAACACCATTTTTGTAAGCTGTTTCTAGATGATATTGAATGCAATCATCACATCGCAAAACAGCCGAAGATACTAAGCCTAACAGCTCTTTTGTTTTTGCTGGTAAATGTCCGGCTTTAAAAGCATTGGTATCTAGGTTAAAGATTCTCTTGATTACCTTGTTGTCATTACTCAAGAGTTTATCGTTCATTTTTTGACGATAGTCGTTAAATTCATCGACTTTATTTGGCATTTTTTAACTGTTTTTTAATTACAAAACTAGAAATATGAATACTAATCTCATACAATATTAATATGGGTATCGAAACAATAACTTGACTAGCTACATCTGGAGGCGTAATAATTGCCGACAAAATTAAGACTAAGACTAAGGAGTGTTTTCTGTATTTTTTCAAAAATGAAGGGGTTACTAAACCTATTTTAGTAAGAAAAAAAATGACAACGGGTAGTTCAAAAACCAATGAAATTCCAAGCATGGTATTGGTAAATAAACTGATGTAAGAATCGAGCGTAAAATTATTTATAATGTTCTCACTAATTTGATATCCGTAGAAAAAAGAGACTGACATTGGCATTATGACGTAATAACTGAAAGCAACACCTACAAAAAACAACAAGGAAGCAATAAATAGAAATCCTTTTGATTTATTTTTTTCTTTGGGATGCAAACCAGGAGCAATAAACCTCCAAAACTCCCATAACACGTATGGGAAAGCCAAAATAAAGCCCAATATGAGTGATACCCAAAGAGAGCTCATCAATTGTTGTGTTAGAGATAGTGCTTGCAATTTACTCGGGATTTGAATGTCACAGAAGCTACTTTCTATGCCCATTCCACCAAACACACTACAGAAAAATTGATATGTAATAAAATCTGAATGTGTATGAGCAATGATAAAGTTGTTGTAAATCGTTTCTCTAAAAACAAATAAAACAATGGCTATTGTAAAAATAGCAATGACACTTCTTACCAAATGCCAACGTAATTCTTCTAAGTGCCCTAAAAAGGACATTTCTTCTTGTTGCTTCTTCATGTTAAAAAATTCCTTCTTTTATTAAGTCATGCAAATGAACAACACCAACATAAGCATGCTTTTTGTTGGTGACAAGTATTTGAGTAATGTCATTTTTTTCCATAGTTTCTAAAGCATCAATTGCCATGGCTTCGTCGGTGATTGTTTTTGGATTTTTCGACATAATATCATCTGCTGTTAATGAAGTAATTGAACTTGTTTTACTCAGCATTCTTCTAATATCCCCGTCTGTAATGATCCCAATAATAGTGCTATCTTCGATAACAGCAGTTGCCCCGAGGCGTTTTTCGCTAATCTCAACAATTACCTCAGAAATACTACTACTCCTTTTTACTTGAGGAGCTTCATTATTGGCTATTAAATCAGCAACACGCAAGTACAAACGTTTCCCGAGAGCGCCTCCTGGATGATATTTTGCAAAATCTTTACTACTAAAACTTCTCAATTTTAATAAACATACGGCCAAAGCATCA
Source organism: Polaribacter sp. (assembly GCA_042091715.1). GTDB lineage: Bacteria > Bacteroidota > Bacteroidia > Flavobacteriales > Flavobacteriaceae > Polaribacter. Next base: position 3,656 of record JBELGW010000032.1, read on the forward strand.
CCCATCACTAATTGTGCAGTTGTGCTTGTTGTAGGTGCAAGGTTGTTTGGGCAAGCTTCCTTTTCTACGAACGTATGTAATGTAAAATCTGCATTTTTACCTAAATAAGAATCTGTATTTCCTGTGATTGCAATTATTTTATTTCCATAATTCTGGATCAAGGGAACCAAAACTTTGATTTCTGGAGTATTACCACTTTTAGATATGCAAATGACAACATCCTCATTTTGTATGGTCCCTAAATCACCATGGATAGCATCTGCCGCATGCATAAAAATTGAGGGAGTACCTGTAGAATTAAAGGTGGCCACAATTTTTGTAGCGATATTGGCACTTTTTCCGATTCCGGTGACAATAACACGACCTTTGGAGCTTAAAATGTATTTCACCGAATTTTCGAAATTTTCATCGATTAAATTTGCTAAATTCGCAATAGCGTTGCTCTCCAATAAAATAGTTTCTTTAGCGGATGCAATGATGGTGTTAGAATCTTTCAAGGTTGCGTTATTTTAGTAGTAAAAAAAAAAGTTATATCTTTAATTGTTTTTAGTAAGCACTTGAGAGTACTCTGACAAATTTACTACAAAAAATGATAGACCCAAGCCAAAAATGGGGATTTTAAGTTAAGAATAATAAAATAGTGATGATTGATTATGACGAATGAAGAAATTGATTTATACGGACCTTTAAAGAAGTTTTTCGGATTTACAAAGTTTAAAGGTTTACAAGAGGATGTAATTAAAAGTATCATTAAGAAAAAAGATACTTTTGTTATTATGCCAACCGGAGGAGGTAAATCACTTTGCTATCAATTACCGGCATTAATGAACGAAGGAACTGCCATTGTTGTGTCTCCTTTAATCGCGTTAATGAAGAATCAAGTAGATGCCATTAGAGGTATTTCAGAGCAAAAAGGGATTGCACATGTATTAAACTCTTCATTAAATAAGACAGACGTAGCCCAAGTAAAAAGTGATATTGAAAATGGAATTACAAAACTTTTATACGTTGCTCCAGAATCTTTGATAAAAGAAGAATACGTGCAATTTTTAAGAACACAAAAGATTTCTTTTGTAGCTATTGATGAAGCACATTGTATTTCTGAATGGGGACATGATTTTAGACCAGAATATAGAAATTTAAGAGCTATTATTAAAGAAATAGATAACGTTCCTGTGATTGGTCTAACAGCAACGGCTACTCAAAAAGTTCAAGAAGACATATTAAAAACTCTGGGTATTTCCAATGCGAAAACTTTCAAAGCCTCCTTTAATAGAGAGAATCTTTTTTATGAAGTGAGACCCAAAACGAAGGATGTTGACAAAGATATCATACGATTTGTGAAACAACGGGTCAGTAAATCTGGAATCATCTATTGTTTGAGTAGAAAAAAAGTAGAAGAAATCGCTCAAGTACTTCAAGTAAACGGAGTGAAAGCAGTTCCATACCATGCAGGATTAGATGCCAAAACAAGAGCAAAGCATCAAGATATGTTTTTAATGGAGGAATGTGATGTTGTGGTTGCTACCATTGCATTTGGTATGGGAATAGATAAGCCAGATGTCCGTTTTGTAATTCATCATGATATTCCAAAAAGTCTAGAAAGTTACTATCAAGAGACCGGAAGAGCTGGACGGGATGGAGGAGAAGGCTATTGTCTTGCATTTTACGCTTACAAAGATATTGAGAAGTTGGAAAAATTTATGTCGAGTAAGCCAGTTGCAGAGCAAGAAATTGGTCATGCCTTATTGCAAGAAGTTGTTGGTTATGCAGAAACTTCGATGAATAGACGTAAATATTTGCTGCATTATTTTGGTGAAGAGTTTGATGAAGTCAATGGCTTGGGAGCAGAGTTAGATGATAACACAAAAAATCCAAAGAAAAAGCACGAAGCGAAAAATGAAATCATGAAGCTGCTTTCTACGGTAAGAGACACCAAAGAGAAATACAAGTCAAAAGATATCGTATGTACTATTGTTGGAAAGGAAAATGCGATGTTGAATTCACATAAAACACCTACGAAACCCTTTTTTGGCATTGGTAAAGAGAAAAATGAAAGTTATTGGATGGCTTTGCTCAGACAGGTATTGGTTGCGGGATTTTTGAGAAAGGAAATTGAGCAATACGGTGTCATAAAATTAACTGAGGCAGGTTTGCAATATATTCAGAATCCGCAATCTTTTATGATGACCGAAGATCATGCCTATGAGAGAGGAAATGATGCTTCGATTGTTACCAACCCGAAAAGTAATTCTGTTGGTGTTGATGCAAAATTAATGCACCTGCTAAAAGATCTTCGCAGGGATATTGCAAAGAAATTAGGCGTGCCTCCTTTTGCAGTTTTTCAAGACCCTTCGCTAGATGATATGGCATTAAAGTATCCAATTTCACTGGAAGATTTAGCCAATGTCCACGGCGTGGGAGAAGGCAAAGCACGAAAGTACGGGAAAGACTTTATTTCACTCATTTCTAAGTACGTTGATGAGCATGAAATATTGAGACCAGATGACTTGGTTGTAAAGAGTGCAGGACTGAATTCTGGATTGAAATTGTACATCATTCAAAATACAGATAGAAAATTACCATTGACCGATATTGCAAAGGCAAAAGGTTTGGAAATGAGCGAGCTGATTAAGGAGATGGAAGCTATTATATTCTCGGGAACAAAATTAAACATTGATTATTCTCTAGAGGAACTGCTAGATGAAGATCAGCAAGAAGAAATTTTTGATTATTTTATGGAGTCTGAAACAGATAAAATTCAAGAAGCGTTGGATGAATTTGATGGCGATTATGACGACGAAGAGTTGAGGCTTATGAGAATCAAATTTATCAATGATGTCGCCAATTAGTTCAACACAACTATTCGATGAAATTTGAGAATTCTTTTAATTTTTACTCTTCAAATGGTTTATGAAATACTGTAAAAGTAAAAACGAAGTATTGCCTTCTGTAAGTCAAATTTTAACCTAGTGTGACTACGGTTACTAGAATACCTAAAAGAATGGCGATGAACTTCTGAAGATTAAATTTATGATTCTCTGAGCTTTCAAAAAGAATAATGGTAGAGATATGCAAGAAAACACCAATGATGAAAGCAGAAATTTCAGTTTCATATTTCGAGAAAAAGTCAATGTTACCGGCTACTAAAACACCAAGTGGACTCATAAAAGCGAAGACACTTAAGAAAGTGAAAATTGTAGTTTTTGATAATTTAGAATGGACTAAGAATGTTGTCAAAACAATAGCAATGGGTATTTTATGAATGACGATGGCCCATAGCAAATTATCATCATCATGATGAATGGGCAATCCTTCTGAAAAAGAGTGGAGACACAAACTAACAAAAAGTAAAACAGGAAACTTTGTATCGTTTGAATGACTGTGGATGTGTCCATGTTCAGCTCCTTTTGAAAAAGATTCCAAAACAGATTGTATGAGAATACCAAATAAAATTAAAATACCAATTCTCATGGTGCTAATATCTGCAGTTTCATAGACTTCAGGGAGTAAATGTAAAATAGTCACAGACAAAAGATACGCTCCACTGAATGAAACTAACAATCGAGTTATTCTGTCTCCTGGCTTAAACAATACAACAACTAAAGAGCCAATGAGTACTGATAATATGAGGTATAAGTAGGTCATTACGATACTACAAATATTAATCGTTTAGATGTTTCTTTATGGAAAGGAGATAAGTTATAGTCACCAAAAATATGCTGTATTTCGAATCCAGATTTCTTGAAATATGTTTTGAATTTATGAATGTCAAGATATTTCACTCGTTCCTCATAGTGGTGCTGCTCTCCTTTGTCATCAAAAGAAATTTCTTTGATGATAAATCCGTTCTCAATTTTTTTTCGAATATGAAAGTCGATACCCTGAATTCTTTTTAATTCATAAGGGATTAATTTATTTGCAACCGCTGCAACATTTAAAAAGTCAATAACGGCAATCCCATCTTGATGCAGTCCCAATTTTATGTTTTCCAGTACTTTCAAATCGATTGCATCATCTTTGAAATAGCCAAAACTTGTAAATAAGTTAAATATAGCGTTGTATTTTTCGTTGAAAGATTCACGCATGTCGTGTACTTTGAATTCTAAACGATCATTTCTTTTAAGATGAGCAGAAGCAATATTGTTTTCTGACAAATCAACACCGGAAACTTTATATCCTAGAGAGTTTAAGAAAACAGAATGCCTTCCCTTACCACAAGCAAGGTCTAAAATATGTGTTTGCTGTGGTAATTTTAAAAATGAGGTAATCTGCTTCATAAAAAGTTGCGCTTCTGTATCATCTCTGTTCTGATATAGGATGTGATAGTACGAAGTGTCAAACCATGAAATAAACCAATCTTTTTTTGCTGCCATAATTTGTGAATGGGCAAAAATACAGAATTCTAATAGGATAACTTTGCCATTTGCCAAAAGATTAAAAAAATCATTCCAAGCAAAAGAAAATTCCTAAAATTAAAATGTATTTTTGCAGCATGAATAGTAGACAAGATTTTAAAATGGTGGCTACCACCATGTTTGGTTTGGAAGAGGTGTTGGCAACTGAATTGAAAAATTTGGGAGCACAGGATGTTGTTGTTGGAATCAGAAATGTTTCTTTCAAGGGAGATAAAGGCTTTATGTACAAAGCGAATATTGCTTTAAGAACTGCTATTCGAATATTAAAACCTCTCAAATCTTTCAAGGTATACGATGAAGAGGATTTATATGAGAGTTTACAAAAAATTAAATGGGAAAATTATCTGGAGGTCGCTGGAACTTTTTCTGTTGGAGCAGTTGTGAATTCGAAACATTTTACCACGAACTCACATTACATTACCTTAAAATCTAAAGATGCAATAGCAGATTACTTTAGGCATAAATACAGCAAAAGACCCAACGTAGATTTAAAATACCCTGATTTAAAGGTGCACGTTCATATTCAGAAAGAATGGTGTACGGTTTCTCTTGATAGCTCCGGAGATTCCTTGCACAAAAGAGGGTATAGGAGTGCTACAAATATAGCCCCAATTAACGAGGTATTGGCAGCAGGTCTTGTCTTGTTATCGGGGTATACAGGAGATGAGAATTTTATTGATCCGATGTGTGGTTCAGGAACAATCTTGATAGAGGCAGCAATGATTGCGAATAAGATACCCGCCAATATCAATAGAAAGCATTTTGCATTCGAGAATTGGAAAGACTATGATGAAGATTTATATTTTTTAATTCAAGATGTATTGCTGAAGAAAATAAGGAGCTCGCATTTTAAAATCATGGGCTTTGACAAAGCACCATCTGCAGTGCGAAAGGCACAAGACAATATAGAAAATGCGAATTTAGATGATTTTATTGGTGTACATCATGTGAATTTTTTTAATTCTAAAAAGGAAGTCTTTGGGAATACTACCATTTTATTTAACCCGCCTTATGGAGAGCGATTGAATATAGATACCAAAGAGTTTTATGGAAAAATAGGTGATACCTTAAAGCAGGGGTATCCAGATTCTAAAGTTTGGTTTATTACTTCCGATTTGGAAGCATTAAAGTTTGTGGGCTTGAGAACTTCCAAAAGAATTCCATTAAAGAATGGAGATTTAGATTGTAGATTCGTTCGTTACGATATGTATGCTGGGACACGTAAAATTCGTTCTGATGAACGCGAACTTCCTGATGCTTAATACGCGATATGTTATGGATCTCTGAATATCAGAAGGGCATTCGATTTTTTACATAAGCTTGATAGCATGACACATTTTGATACGATTTCCATTGCTGATCTTCCTTCAGACCATTAAAATATGTCTGTTACATTGTTCAGATTACTAAAAAAATAGGTGAGTTTTTTCGCTTAAAGATGTGCTCAATTTCTAGTAAAATCTACTCAAAAAATCACAAATAGGCAGTGGTACAAATCAGAAAGGTCTGTGTTAGGAGCATGTAAAAGTTTCTAAATTTACTTCATCCAATGGGATAAATTAATTTTTGAGAGGTGTATTTTCTCATGATTATTTCGACTTAAAATACAGATAAAATGCTTAAATTTGCAGCTGAAATTTTACAAAACAAGCATGAAGATATCATACAATTGGTTAAAACAATTTTTACAAATTAATTGGGACGCGGTCAAAGCAGGTGAGTTATTAACTGATCTAGGATTAGAGGTAGAAGGAATTGAAATCAAAGAGTCTATAAAAGGAAGTTTAGCCGGAATTATGGTAGGGGAAGTTCTTACATGTGTTCAACACCCTAATGCTGACCGTTTAAAAGTGACTACAGTAGATTTAGGGAATGACCAACCTGTCCAAATTGTTTGTGGGGCGCCAAATGTTGCTGTTGGCCAAAAAGTACCTGTGGCTACAATCGGAACTATTTTGTACGATGAAAAAGGAGAGGGCTTCAAAATAAAAAAAGGAAAAATTAGAGGAGAGGAAAGTCATGGGATGATCTGTGCTGAAGATGAATTAGGTCTCGGTAAAGGGCATGATGGAATTCTTGTATTAGATCCAAGTTTGTTGCCTGGGACTGAAGCCGCTGAAGTTTTTAATATCGAAAAAGATGAAGTTTTTGAAATTGGCCTAACTCCAAATAGAGCAGATGCTATGAGTCACTTTGGTGTTGCCCGTGATTTACGTGCTGGCTTAATGCAACAAGATATCAACATAGAGCTTATTTCGCCTTCTGTAAGTAACTTTCATGTTGATGAACGGAAACTGAAAATTGATGTTGAAATAGATAATAAAGACCTAGCTCCAAGATACAGTGGAATTTCAATTACTGATGTAGAGGTAAAAGATTCACCGGAATGGATTCAGAATCGTTTAAAGTCAATTGGAATTGTACCAAAAAACAATATTGTTGACATTACAAATTATGTGTTGCATGAATTGGGGCAGCCTTTACATGCTTTTGACGCCTCAAAAATTAAAGGGAATAAAGTGACTGTAAAGACACTTGAGGAAGGTACAAAATTTATAACTTTAGACGGGGTCGAGAGAACACTGTCTGCTGAAGACATCATGATTTGTGATGCAGAGTCCAATCCATTGTGTATTGCCGGTATTCTAGGAGGAATGAAGTCTGGCGTTACAGAAAATACAATTAACGTATTTTTGGAAAGTGCTTATTTTAATCCAGTATCAATTCGTAAATCTGCTAAAAGACATGCATTAAATACAGATGCCTCTTTCCGTTTTGAAAGAGGTATTGATATCGGCCTTACAAAGTATGCCTTGAAAAGAGCAGCCTTGTTAATAGAGGAGTATGCGGGAGGAACTTTGGCTTCTGACATCATGGATTTCTACCCAGAAAAAGTAGATGATTTTCAGGTATTTTTATCCTATGAAAATGCAAATCGTTTGATTGGACAAGAGATTCCTAGAGAAATCATAAAGAAAATTTTGGCATCTCTAGAAATTAAAATTAACAGTGAAACAGAAGGTGGTTTGGGTTTAACAATCCCTTCATATAGGGTTGATGTCCAAAGAGAATCTGATATTATTGAAGAAATCTTAAGAGTCTATGGGTACAACAATATTGAATTTTCTCACAAGTTAAACACATCCATCTCTTTTGATACGAATAAGCATATCAAAATTGAAAACATTGTCGCAGATTTATTAACTTCTTCGGGTTTCAATGAAACCATGGCGAACTCGTTAACAAAAGAATCTTATCTTGAAATGACAACAGATTTTAGTGCTGGTAATAATGTTGAAATGCTAAATCCGTTGAGTAACGACTTAAAAGTCATGCGTCAGTCAATGTTATTTAGTGGCTTAGAATCTGTCGCTTATAATATCAACAGAAAGAACAATGCACTAAAGTTTTATGAGTTTGGTAAAACATATCATAAATACAATGATAAATACCAGGAGCAGAAGCATTTATCCTTGTTTGTTACAGGGAAAAGAACCAAAGAGAGTTGGAAAACAGCTCCGCAGAATTCTGATTTCTTTTACATGAAAGGAATTATTACCGCTTTATTAGAGCGTGTTGGGATTTCAGGGTTGAAAACCGCACCTACAAAGTCAGATAGCTTTACAGAAGGGGTTTGTTTGAGTCTGGGGAAAATGAAATTGGTTGATTTTGGAGTGGTAACACCAACTATTTTGAGAAAATTTGGGATCAAGCAAGAGTTGTTGTTTGCAGATTTCAATTGGGACAACCTATTGCATGTGTCTGGGAAAAAGAGTAATAAAGTAATGGATTTACCTAAATACCCTTCTGTGAGAAGAGACTTAGCGCTATTGCTAGACAATGAAGTGACTTTTAAGGAAGTTCATAATTTGGCAAAGCAGTCTGAGAAGAAGCTTTTGAAAGAAGTCGATTTGTTTGATGTATATGAGGGAGATAAACTACCAGAAGGTAAAAAATCTTATGCGATTAGCTTTATTTTACAAGATGCCAATAAAACATTAGAAGACAAGCAAATTGATAAAATAATGCACAAATTACAAGCAACATTTGAGAAAAACTTAAATGCCGTTTTAAGATAAATACAAAGCTCCAATTGCGGAGCTTTTTTTCTATATAAAATTATGTATAAACGTATCATTCGTCCCATATTATTTCTTTTCGATCCAGAAAAAGTACATTACTTTACATTTGCAGTGATCAAGATTTGTCATAAGATTCCATTTTTCTCAGTATTAATAAGAGCTATCTATCAAGTAAATGATAAACGATTAGAAAGAAATTTATTTGGAATGACTTTTAAGAATCCTGTTGGATTGGCCGCTGGATTCGATAAAAACGCAGTGCTCTTCAATGAACTCGCAGATTTCGGATTTGGGTTTATTGAAATTGGAACCGTCACTCCAAAAGGGCAGGAAGGAAATCCGAAACAACGTTTGTTTCGTTTAAAAGATGATGCTGGTATTATTAACAGAATGGGCTTTAACAATAAAGGGATTGCTCCTGCTGTTGCAGAGTTAAAAAAGAATAAAGGGAAAGTGATTATTGGCGGTAATCTTGGGAAGAATACTGCAACAAAGCCAGAAAGTTATACCCAGGATTATTGTGAGGTGTTTGAAGCATTGCATGCACATGTAGATTATTTTGTTTTAAATGTCAGTTGTCCCAATGTTAGCAGTCATGCAAAGCTGAATGATAAAGACTATCTCATCGAACTGATTTCTACAGTCAAACTATTGAACGCAAAAAAAACAACACAGAAACCAATTTTATTGAAAATTGCACCAGACCTAAATACCCAGCAATTGGATGAGATTATTGCATTAGTTGCAGAAACGAAAATTGCTGGTGTAATCGCATCTAACACATCTACTTCGAGGTCTAATTTAAAAGCTTCAAATGATCTTTTGAACCGTATCGGTAATGGTGGATTAAGTGGGCAACCTATTAAAGAACAAAGTACTAAGGTGATTAAATACTTGTCAGATAAATCTAACAGAGCATTTCCAATTATTGGAGTGGGAGGCATACACAGCGCTCAAGATGCATTAGAAAAATTAGAAGCAGGTGCTGACTTGATTCAGATTTATACTGGGTTTATCTATGAGGGCCCCGGTCTTATTAAAAGAATTAATAAAGCAATTGTGGAACAGTTGTAACAGGGTGTCTAAGAACAAAAAGGAATGACGGAAACCATAGTATCATTTGCACTAGCAACAGCAGTGCTTGCTTTTTCTCCTGGACCAGATAATATTTTTGTCTTAACGCAGAGTATTGTAAATGGAAGAAAATTTGGTTTAGCAACAGTTTACGGCTTAATGACTGGCTGTATTGTTCATACCACATTAGTCGCATTTGGTGTTTCAGAAATTATAAAACGAAATGAAACCATATTCATGAGTATAAAGCTCTTGGGCGTTGCGTACTTATTATACTTAGCATATCAAGTATATAAAAGTAATTCGGTCATTGTGGTTTCTACAGAGGATGTTGTTCATAAAACAACATTTCAGTTATTTAAAACCGGATTTTGGATGAATGTTCTAAATCCAAAGGTTACCATTTTCTTTCTAGCATTTTTTCCTCAGTTTTTGTTTTCGTCATCCATTTCAGCGGTGCTTCAATTCTATATATTGGGAGGGGTATTCATTCTTACTTCATTTCTTGTGTTTGGTTTCATAGCGTTTTTAGCAGGTAGTATTGCGGTGTTTATTAAAAAGTATACTGCAGCAGGAATTTTTCTAAAATGGCTTCAAATTGTTGTTTTTATTGGCATTTCGCTCTACATACTTGTTACCTGAAATGTCAGAATTTAGGCTAAAACTTCAATGATTTCATTTAAGGCAACTTTTGCCTCCTTCATAACAGGTAAAAGTGGCCATATATGTGGCATGCTGTTCCCGTAAGTAACAGTCAAATGTACGTCCGATTTTCTTAGCTTCTCAATAGCTAACTCTTGATCAGGAAATGTAATGTCGTTTTTAGCTGCGTAAAAATAGGTCTCTGGGAAATTCTGAAAACTACCGTTTATTGGAGATAGCATAGGATTGCTAAGATCCTTGTTCTCTGCACACATAATTTTTGCACTTAATACTCCCTTTTTGGATAACATTGGATCGATGGCATCAATAGTATCTATTTGTGGATTCGATAAGCTCGCATCCATAACTGGAGAAATTAAAATAATCTTTTCAGGAGTTTTCATTCCTTTAGCAATGAGCCTTTGTACAAGGGCAGTTATTAATGTGCCTCCAACAGAATCTCCAATCAATACAATATTCTTCGCTTTGTAACTTTCCAAAGCAGCGGTATATACGGCATCAATATTTGCTGAGATTTCAGTAATTTTATGTTCAGGGGCTTTCGGATAATTACACATCCAAATATTTTTTCTTGTATTTTTAATGATTGTTTGAATACTGTCCCAATGATGTTGTGCAGGACCTGAAATAAAAGCACCTCCATGAATGTATAAAATGAGCTGATTGGATGTCTTTTGTTGCAGTATCTCAGTGACCTTACTTTTTAAAATGATGCGATGCTCAACCACATGTTTTTTTACAAATTTTGATGGAACTTGAGGAATGTCTTCTTTTCTGATTTGTAAGTAATCAATCGGGCTTTTGCTAAATTGTTTTTTAACACCTTTAAGTTTGATAACAGCTAAGGTTGCATAGTAGGTAAGGCTTTGTTTCATATATTTGAAGTAGAATGAGTGACAATGATAGAGAATTTAACCAGATTCAAATGGGAATGATTCGTTAATATTTTGTGAAAATAATCCTTCAGGAAATATATGTTACAAATCGATCTCTTTCGCTATATTTGAGAACTCATGACAAACAAAGTAAAAATTATAGAATGCCCAAGAGATGCAATGCAGGGTATTAAAACACATTTTATATCTACCCAAGATAAAGCCAATTATATCAACGCATTATTACGTGTCGGATTCGATACAATTGATTTTGGGAGCTTCGTGTCTCCAAAAGCAATCCCTCAAATGCGAGACACCGCTGCGGTGCTCTCAAAGTTAGATTTAGCTGATTCTCAAAGTAAGTTATTGGCAATCATTGCCAATGTTAGAGGGGCAAATGATGCCGCTCAGTTTGAAGAGATTGATTATCTAGGGTATCCTTTTTCAATTTCTGAAAATTTTCAAATGCGTAATACGCACAAAACCATATCACAATCTATAGATACACTGAAAGAAATTTTAAGCATTGCAACTAGAAGTGATAAAGAAGTTGTTGCTTATTTGTCTATGGGTTTTGGAAATCCATATGGAGACCCTTGGAATGCTGATATTGTTGCGGAATGGACAGAAAAACTCTCAAACATGGGAGTGAAAATTTTATCACTTTCTGATACTATTGGAAGTTCAACACCCGAGGTCATTGATCACTTGTTTTCCAATCTAATTCCTAAGTATCCCAAAATCGAATTTGGAGCACATCTGCACACCACAAGGAATACTTGGAAAGAAAAAGTAGCAGCTGCCTACAAAGCCGGTTGCAACCGTTTTGATGGAGCAATATTAGGGTATGGAGGTTGTCCAATGGCAAAAGATGCATTGACAGGGAATATGCCAACTGAAAAATTACTCTCCTATTTTACGGCAGAAAAAGCTGAAACAAGCATTAGACCTTTGCGTTTTGAAAGTGCTTATAACGTCGCTTTAGATATTTTTAATCAGTAGAATGCACCTAATGATATCTCATTTTTATCAAGTTAGAATGGCAATGTGCTAACAAGATGCATAGTATAAATTGCATAATAAGGCTTTTCATGTTAGAAAAAAATGAAGCTGTATTTATCTTATTTTGAATGCTTTAGCTGTATTTTCGGTATTTTTATTTAAATTAAATCTAAATAATTTTTTTTATTCTGTTTCTGTTCGTATTTTTGCGACAAAAACAAAATTTATTTTAAATTAATCTAAATAAAATGAAAAAAAATATTTTATCAGTACTAATTGTATCGGCAATTGTGTTTGTTTCATGTTCAAAGAACAATGAGCCAGCAGTTGTGCCGGTAGTAGCACCTCAGACCTATGCTTTTGATAGAGATGGTTCTACAAGTGTTAGTTTTTCTGGTCAAACAACCAGAATTAAAATGGCAGAGGAATTAGGAGATGCCATGAAAAATACTGCAAAAACAGATACTCAATTGGAAGCGATGTTCAATCATGCAGAAGGAGATGCTGATTTTTCTGATGCAGACTTAAACAGTTCAAGTAAGAACGTAAGAAGTAAAGTAGCTGCCTCTTCCGATTATTTTGCTGCAAACTCAACAGAGTCTAATAGTATTAAAGCAGATTTTGAAGGTTGGATTGGATCTCAAGTTACAGAGGTTTTTCCTAATTGGGGAGTAGATGCAGCTGAAGGTTCAGCAGGAATGATTCAAGAAAGTGGTGGAGGTTCTAAACGTTATGTAAATGCAAAAGGATTAGAGTACAACCAGGCATATTTAAAAGCACTGATCGGAGCTTTGATGGTAGATCAAATGTTGAATAACTATCTAAGTACAAATGTTTTAGATGCTGCCTCAAACGTAGCTGATAACGATGCAGATATACTTGCTTCAGGGAAAAATTACACAACCATGGAGCACAAATGGGATGAAGCATATGGATACTTATATGGAAACGAAGTAAATCCAGCTACTCCAGAATTGGGTGCTGATGATTTCTTAAATAAATATCTAGCAAAAGTGGATTCTGATTCAGATTTTAATGGTATTGCTCAGGAGATCTATGACGCTTTTAAATTGGGGAGAGCTGCAATTGTAGCAAAAGATTACGAATTAAGAGACGCTCAAGCTAATATCATTAGAGATGCAGTTTCTAAAGTAATTGCGGTTAGAGCAGTACACTATTTGCAGGCAGGTAAGGCGAGTTTAGCATCAGATATGGCTGGCGCTTTTCATGATCTATCAGAAGGATATGGATTTGTATATAGTTTACGATTTACAAGAGACACCACAACGAATGCACCTCATTTACCGGCAGCGGAAATTACTGCTTTTTTGACCACGCTAATGGACGGAAACGGATTCTGGGATGTAACAGCTGATACGTTAGATCAAATATCAGATAGAATTGCTTCTGCATACGGTTTTACAAAAGAACAAACAGTGGACTAATTCTTATAAAGTCTTCTGGTTTTATTAAAATGTAAAGAAAGGAGCTATTCACATAGCTCCTTTTTTGTATATTTGCCTAAAATTTATTTAGAATAAATAGAAATAAAAATGTTAAAAAAAATAGTCACACTTTTCGCAATTGCTACAATGGTTTATGGATGTAGCAAATCAGGTAGCGACACAGATATTCCGGTAGATGAATTTGATAGAACAGCAATGCTAACGCATTTAGCAGATCACATTATCATACCAAGTTTGGAAGCGTTTAAAGGTACATCATTGGAGTTGAAAGAGGCTGCACAAACCTTTACAGAAACGCCAAATACATCTAATTTAGAAGCGTTGAGAATCACATGGTACGCGGCTTACAAAACATGGCAACATGTAGAGATGTTTAATATAGGAAAGGCAGAGGAGTTACAATTTGTAAATTTCATCAATGTATATCCTGTAACGGTTTCAGATGTTGAAGCAAATGTAACAAGTGGTTCTTATGATTTGAATCATCCAAACAATCATGATGCTCAGGGGTTTGCTGCACTGGATTATATGATACATGGTCTCGCTGTAGATGATGCATCAATTATAGCAAAATATACAACCGATGCCAAAGCAGCGAGCTATAAAACATACCTCACAGATGTTGCTTCTAAAATAGATGATATCACCGGTGAAGTTGTAAATGATTGGAATGAATCCTATCGTGATAGTTTTATTAGTAATTCTGGAAATTCAGCAACGAGTTCTTTGAACAAGCTTGTGAATGATTTTATATATTACTACGAGAAAGGCTTGCGCGCAAATAAAGTTGGTATTCCTGCAGGAAACTTTTCTGCCACATCGCTTCCTGAGAAAGTAGAGGCGTATTACAAAAAAACGATCTCTAAAGAATTGTTGGTAGAAGCTTTATCAGCTGTTGAAGACTTCTTTAAAGGAAAAGCATATAACTCTACCGCCCAAGGTACCGGATTTAAAGGCTATTTGTCATCGTTAAATAGAGAGGATTTAATTACTCAAATAGAAACGCAGTTGGGTGTAGCAAAGACTCAAATTAATTCACTTGAGGCTAATTTCTACACACAAATTACATCAAATAATACAGAGATGACCAAAGCATATGATGAACTTCAAAGAGTCGTTGTAATGTTTAAAGTAGATATGCTGCAAGCCTTTAGTGTTAGTGTAGATTATATTGACGCTGATGGAGATTAATGTGTGAATGGACATATTAGTAAGAATTTTTTAAAGATACTTGTTGTATAAAAAATACATATCAACACAGACGAATGCCGCTCCTCTAGCGGTTTTTCGTGTTTTGTTTGGAATCATGATGCTTATTAGTATGGTTCGTTTTTGGTACAATGGGTGGATAGAAAAATTGTATCTTGAGCCATCGTTTCATTTTTCATACTACGGATTTGAGTGGATAAAACCTATTGGAAGTCTTACATATGTGCTGTTTATTTTGTGCGGAGTAGCTGCCCTATGTATTGCCATCGGTTACAAGTATAGAATTGCGATGATTCTCTTTTTTATAGGTTTTACCTATATAGAGCTCATGGATAAGACCACCTATCTAAACCATTATTATTTTGTTTCTGTTGTCAGTTTTATCTTAATTTTTTTACCTGCTAATGCTCGTTTCTCATTGGATAATATCATTTCTGGAAAAGAGTATCAAAGGATTCCTCGCTGGACTATTGATAGTATTAAGTTGTTACTAGGTATTGTATATGTGTATGCGGGATTGGCAAAATTAAACTCAGAATGGTTGTATCGTGCCATGCCCCTTAAAATATGGCTTCCCTCCAAGTATGAATTGCCATTTATAGGGAACACATTTATGCAGCAAGAGTGGTTTCATTATGCCATGAGTTGGTCTGGGGCATTGTATGATTTAGTCATTCCATTTGCATTGTTATACAGAAGGACACGTACCGTTGCTTTTTTCTTTGTTGTATTCTTCCATGTTTTTACACGTATACTTTTTCCAATAGGCATGTTTCCCTATATCATGATTGTTGGTGCTTTGATCTTTTTTAATGCGACCGAACTTAAGCCGATCACCAATATTATTTCACGTGTGTATGGTTTCACTGACCAAACCATCAAGGTGATAAAACAATACCCTAGTAAGAGATTCTCAAAATTTAGTGTGGCAATAGTTACCCTATTTTTAGGGTGTCAATTGATGTTCCCTTGGCGTTATTTGTGCTATCCAGATGAACTGTTTTGGACCGAAGAAGGCTACCGTTTTTCCTGGCGTGTCATGCTCATGGAAAAAGCTGGAGCGGCTAATTTTAAAATTGTAAATGGAAAAACAGGTGATTTCTTTTATGTAGATAATACCGATTTTTTAACTTCATTTCAAGAAAAGCAAATGAGTTTTCAGCCAGATTTTATATTGGAATATGCACACTATTTAGGAGATCATTTTACATCCCAAAAACACAAAAATGTTGAGGTATATGTAGATTGTTTTGTTGCACTAAATGGCCGTTTAAGTGAGCGTTATATTGATCCTACTGTAGATCTATACAAACAAAAAGAGAGTTTTAAACATAAAAATTGGATTATTCCATTCGACCATGATATTAAAATTAAAGGATTATAAGTTTATTGTTATTGCCCTATTACTGCTACCATCAGTTGTATTGGCACAGTTTAAAGTATCAGGTGTCGTTACTTCCGAACAAGAGAAACCACTAAATAATGTGTTTGTTTACAGTAAGACAGGTGCTGTATTGGCTAAAACAAATTCAAAAGGAGTGTATAGCTTTTCAACCAGCCGTGAGCAGCTGGAGTTATTTTTTTATGTAGAGGAGTTCAAGTTGTTACAACAAAGTATTTCTCTAAAGAAAGACCTGATCTTAAACGTAAAGCTGAATTCTTTTACAGAAGAGTTATCAGAAATTGTAATTCAAGCAGAAAGACGGAAAATATTTGAATTGGAACGCTTAAAGGATGTTGAAAAGACAGCCATATATGCGGGTAAAAAAACAGAGGTTGTTTTGATTAGTGAGTCTACTGCGAATTTAGCATCCAATAATGCTCGACAAATATACAGTCAGGTGGCAGGTCTAAATATTTTTCAAAACGATGATGCAGGGTTACAGCTCAATATTGGAGGAAGAGGTTTAGACCCGAATAGAACCTCCAATTTTAATACACGCCAGAATGGATATGATATCAGTGCAGATGTGTTAGGATATCCCGAAAGTTATTATACACCTCCGGCAGAGGCTTTAGAAAAAATTCAAGTAGTGAGAGGGGCAGCATCTTTGCAATACGGAACTCAGTTTGGAGGCTTGGTTAATTTTGTATTGAAAAAACCGAACTCCAATAAACCTTTCGAGTTGGTCACTAGAAATACTGCTGGAAGCAATAACTTGTATACTAATTTTACAAGTATCAGTGGTACGCAAAAAAAACTTAGTTACTATGCTTATTACAATCTAAAAAAAGGAGATGGTTTTCGTCCTAACTCTGATTTTAATTCAAAAAATGCCTTCCTGTATTTGGGGTATCAAGTATCAGAAAAAACAAAGATAAACGCGGAGCTCACGTATTTAAAGTATTTGGCACATCAGGCAGGCGGTTTAACGGACTTGATGTTTTCTCAAAATATATTACAAAGCAATCGCGCTCGTAATTGGTTTCAGGTAAATTGGATGCTCTATAACTTTACACTTTCTCATCGTTTTTCAGAAACCACCAATTTTACGTTTCAATTTTTTGGATTGAATGCCTCAAGAGAATCGATAGGGTTTAGAACAAATCGTGTGAACCAGACAGATTCTGGAGATGAACGAGATTTAATTGAAGGAGATTTTAAAAACTTCGGTGTTGAAGCGCGTTTACTCAAGAATTATAACGTATTTAATAAGAAATCAATCTTTCTGATAGGTACTAAGTTTTACAAAGCGAATAATACCTCTATACAAGGTCCTGGTTCTAATGGAAGCGATGCTAATTTTACTTCAGCTCTTGCAGAATATCCTGATTATCCCTCACAATCGAATTACAAAAATCCAAATGTAAACATGGCTGTTTTCGGTGAAAATATTTTTTATTTAAATGAACAATTGTCTATTACTCCTGGCTTTCGTTTTGAGTACATAAACACTGAAAGTGATGGGTACTACAAAAGAATAAATAAGGACGGAGCAGGAAACATAATTTTAAATGAAACCATAAATAGTAGTGAAAAGAACAATCGTTCTTTCGTTTTGTTAGGAATCGGAGCTAGTTACAAGCCATCATCATTTGTGGAATTTTATGGGAATGTTTCTCAAAATTACCGTTCAGTTACCTTTTCAGATGTAAACATTGTAAATCCTTCATTTAGAGTCGGTGATTTGTCAGATGAAAAAGGATTTACTGCTGATATTGGAATGCGAGGTACTTTTAAAAAGGTGGTTTCGTATGATTTGGGAGCTTTTGGTTTATTTTACAATGATAGAATTGGTCTAGTTACCAAAGGCTTGGAAGATGGAAGAGTGATTCAAGAACGAGGAAATGTGGGAGATGCTCGAATTTTGGGAATAGAGAGTCTGTTTGATTTAAACCTTAAGAAGCTCTTTCAGATGAATCAAAATTTTAGTTTTAATTATTTTGTAAATACCTCATTGATTACATCAAAATACACAAGGTCTTTAGAGAATGGGGTTAAAAATAATGAGGTAGAGTTTGTACCTAATTTGAATCTAAAAACAGGGATTAAGTTTGGGTATAAAAACCTAATAACTAGTATGCAGTTTTCATATCTCGATGAACAGTTTACCGATGCCTCTAACTCTATTGTTCCCAGTCTAAGTGGCGTTACTGGAGTGATTCCTGCTTATAGTATTTTAGATGTTTCGGCATCTTACAAATTCAAGAAAATGAAGCTAGAAACAGGCATCAATAATGTATTAAATGAGCACTATTTTACACGAAGAGCAACAGGATATCCGGGACCGGGAATCATTCCATCGGCCACTAGAAATTGGTACATAACCCTAGAAATAAAATTGTAATACGAATAAGAACTGCCTTTAAGTAGGTATGAATAATTAAATCAGATAAATTAGTAAAAATGAAAAGAATAGGAATCTTTTGCATGCTTGCAGTTGCAATTGTTGCATGTAAATCAGAAAAAAAAGAAGTAAAAAAAGAAGCAGTAAATGTATATACGCATCGTCATTATAAGGCCGATCAGGATCTTTTTGCATTGTTTGAAAAAGAAACTGGCATACAGGTGAATGTAGTCAATGCAAAGGCTGATGAGTTGATTCAAAAAATGACCATTGAAGGAGATCAGTCTCCAGCTGATGTTTTAATCACTGTGGATGCAGGTCGTTTGGTAAGGGCCAAAAATAAAGGCTTGTTACAAGGAGCTGATTCAGAATTTTTAACAGCTAGGATTCCTGCACATTTAAAGGATCCTGAGAACAATTGGTTTGCTTTGACAAAGAGAGCCAGAGTTATTGCCTACAATCCTAAAAAAGTGACTAAAGAAGAATTATCTTCATATGAAGACTTGGTAATTGATAAGTGGAAACAAAGACTATTAATCCGTTCATCAGGTAACATCTATAACCAATCATTACTGGCATCAATAATTGCTAATAATGGAGAAGAGGATGCTGTAAATTGGGCGAAAAGTATGGTTTCAAATATGGCCCGATCTCCGAAAGGAAATGATCGTGACCAAGTAAAAGCTGTAGTTGCTGGAGAAGGAGACCTTGCCATTGTAAATACCTATTATATAGGTAAGTTACTAAATTCTAAAAACGAGGAAGAAGTAAAGGCCGGTGAAGGAGTAAAGTTGTTTTTTCCAAATCAAGAAGGAAGAGGAACTCATATCAATGTAAGTGGCGCTGGTGTTGCTAAATATGCTCCTAATAAAGCAAACGCTATCAAATTTATTGAGTTTTTGGTGAGTGAAAAAGCCCAAGAAGTATTTGCAAAGGCAAATTATGAATATCCTGTGAATCCAAATGTGCAACCCTCAGACTTGTTAAAGTCTTGGGGATCTTTTAAAGAAGATATGTTGCCGTTAACAAAATTAGGAGAGTTTAATAAAAATGCAGTACTTGTATTTGATCAAGCAGCATGGAAATAAACTAATATATTTGCAACAGAATCCACATGGGAAATAGTAATTTACGTGAAAAATAGACTTCTCAAGATACAAAGAGATACAAGCAAATGGTCAATATATTTATTGATCATTTGTTTATTTGTCGCGCTCCCTATTGGGACGATATTTTTTAACTTAATAGAGGGACCTGGCGAAACTTGGAATCACTTGGTTTCCTATTTAATGTATGATTACATTCAAAACTCCGCGCTTTTAATTCTCGGGTCGGCGTTAATTGCATTCGTACTTGGAGTATCTAGCGCTTGGATTGTTGCGAGATATCATTTTCCATTTCGTAAACAATTAGAGTGGTTGCTCATCGTGCCACTTGCTATTCCATCTTACATTGCAGCATATGCATACGCTGGAATTTTTGATTATGGTGGATTCATTCAAAACGAAACAGGGTTAAAGGTGGATATTATGAACATCTACGGCTTGGTGTTTATTATGGGAATCTCATTATATCCATATGTATATGTAGCGGCAAGAGCATTTTTTCTCAATCAATCTTATAACATTATTGAGGCGTCTAAACTTCTTGGTGCTAATGAATCTAAAACATTTTTTAAATTGTTGTTGCCATTGGCAAGACCTGCTATTGTGGGTGGACTAATTCTAGTTCTAATGGAGGTTTTAAACGATTATGGTGCGGCAAAATATTACGGGATTAACACATTTACAACCGGTATTTTTAGAGCTTGGTTTGCCTTAGAAGAACCGGAAACGGCTATTTATTTATCAGCTTTATTATTGAGTCTCATTTTTGGATTGATCTTACTTGAAAAATGGCAACGTAGAAAAAAGCGTTTTTTTAATACAACCAAAAATCATCAGCAGCTAAAAAGGTTACAAATTCCTTCTAAATTTCAAGTAGTATTACTATTCATTGTTTTGATTCCTGTGACTTTTGGTTTTTTAATTCCGGTTTTACAATTATCCTATTGGGCACTACTAACCTATAAAGAAGTCCTTACTTTAGAATTTATAAGCATTGCCTTTCAAAGTTTACTCGTTGCATTGACAGCAGCATTTTGCACGGTTACCTTTGCGTTATTGCTTATTTACTTGACCCAATGGAATCGACTGTCATTGATGAGATCATTCTCAAAAATAGGTGTAGTAGGCTATGCAATACCCGGTGCAGTAATCGCAGTTGGTGTACTGATACCAACCATCTCTATTGACCGCTGGTTGGTTAATTTTTTTCATAATACGATGGATCTACAGATTGGTTTTATTATTAACGGAACAATCATTGCCTTACTTTATGCATATGTAGTTCGGTTTTTAGCGGTTGCACACAATCCCATCGAAGCGGCTAGTTTAAAAATAGGTGCTTCGTTTTCAGAAAGTTCAAGAATCTTAGGGAAGGGGAATGTGCATACCTTTTTTAAAATAGAGTTTCCGCTCTTAAAGCAAGCAATTGTCAGTGGATTTATTTTAGTATTTGTTGATGTCATTAAAGAATTGCCTCTAACACTAATTTTGAAACCCTATGGTGTAAATACCTTGGCTGTGAAAGCGTATGAATATGCTAGTGATGAACTCATCAATGAAGCAGCACTGCCATCACTATTAATAATTGTTACCGGTATTATTCCTATCATTTTTCTCAATAAAATCATTTCAAAAGATGCATAAGATTATTCAAGTAGAACAGATTTCAAAAATATTTCAAAATGCAAGTTCCGCTGCACTGAACAAGGTGTCTTTTGAACTCGAGTTAGGAGATATATTAGCGATTGTAGGGGAGAGTGGTAGTGGAAAAACGACATTAACTCGGTTAATTGCAGGATTGGAAACCGTAGATGAAGGTGAAATTCGCTTAAATGACGCAGTTATTTCTTCTGTATCCTTTCACCAACCGATTGAGAAAAGAGAAATAGGAATGGTATTTCAGGAGTATGCTTTGTTTCCGCATTTTACTGTATATAAAAATATTAGTTATGGAATTCCGAATGACGAAAAACAGCAAGATACGGTTCGAGAGGTTTTGAAGTTAGTAGGACTAGAGGGCTATGAGCAAAGATACCCTCATCAGTTGTCTGGGGGGCAACAACAGCGAGTTGCTTTGGCCAGGTCTTTAGCACCAAAGCCTAAAGTGTTAATTTTAGATGAACCTTTTAGCAACCTTGATGTCATTTTACGTGAAAAATTGAGAAATGATATCGCGGCTATTTTGAGAAAAACAAAAACCACCGCGATTTTTGTCACCCATGATATCAAAGATGCTTTGGCTATTTCAGATCAGCTTATTGTTCTGCAAAAAGGCAATTTATTACAAGTAGGGAAAACAAAAGAGGTCTTTCAAAATCCAGCCAACACATACGTTCGATTGTTATTTGATAACGTCAAGCCCTAAAGTATAAGAACGTTATTAGTCTCCATCATTATCTGTGCCTGTTATGATAATAGACAAAGCGCTTCGCACATCCGTATGCAATAATACAAGAAGTTCACTTAACTTTTCATGAATGTTTTTTAGGGTTTCTTTATCAGTGTCTACAGCTGTATTTAATGAAGACGAGATCGAATTAAGTAGCTGTTTAGAGCTGTTGATGTTCTCTTGAATTCGGTTGTTTAAATCATCATTTTTAAGAATTGATTTGACATACTCAGAAATGGATGTAATTTCTGTGCTAAAAAATACTTGCTCAACGGATATGATATTGTTATACATGAGTTCAATCGAGTTTTGGGTGTAAAAACTTTCGACAATTTCTGGATTCGTATGAGAAGATTTTTCCAATCCTGCAGGTTTTCCCAACTTCGTTACTTTGCAATTATCAATAACGTTGTATAGGCCATTGTAAATAAGATTAAAGGAGCTTAATAGGCCGGTTGCAGTATTGTTTTTTAAAGTCGCTGCATAATCAGCTCCTTCAACAGACCAAATGCGATGCAATTCTTGTATTCTTTCATGAAATTCATCTGATACCAATAGTAAATAGGCAAGCCTATTGTTATTCGATGCATAGGCTGAAATTGTATTTTGAGCGTCAGTATCTTTAAAGAGTAAGTAATTCAAACCTGGCAAATTTTTTGCTGCACTTCCTAAATTGGCGATGGATTCTTTGTTGAAGTTTCCTTCCTCGATTGTTTTTTCAATAGAGATGTTATAGACCGGCCAAAAGTTCAGTTTACGATTCATAAATTGCTGCTTTGCTTCACCAATATTGAATGCATACATTTTTGCGTATAATAGAGATACTTCATTCAAATGCCCTCGAGCATTTTCAAAATTTTCTAAATTGAACTCAGTATCTAGTCGGTGTATAGCTGCATGCAATGATGTGCTTGTTGATAGCAGCGAATCCAAACGAGGTACAATAATTTTATCTACAACTGTTGTTGGGATTTCTTTTTTATAGTCTATAATTATTGGATTTTCTGTTGAACAGCTCCATAAAAAACATAAAGTTAAGAGTATGGATAGTTGCGTTAATCTTTTTTTCATAATACGTGTAAAATTAAAGAGATTCTATAAAGCGAATGACCTCATTACGCTGTGTCTCTGATAAGTTTTTAAAGTTTTGTTTTGAGTTTTCGGCCTCACCACCATGCCATAATATGGCTTCTTCAATGTTTCTTGCTCTACCATCGTGCAATAAGAAGGTGTGTTTATTTACGGTATTAATCAATCCAATTCCCCATAATGGCTGAGTTCGCCATTCGCTACCATCGGCTAAAAAATCGGGTCTATGATCTGCGAGTCCCTCACCCATGTCATGCAGTAAAAAATCTGAATAAGGACGAATGTTTTTGCCCTCGAGAAGCGGGTTGTCGGGATAGCTATTGCTTGTTTTTAAATTGGTTGCATGGCAAGCGATACAATTGAGTTCGTTGAACAATACTTTACCATTTAAGACATCTTGTTCTTTGTAATTTCTTCTTTTAGGAACCGCTAAAGAACTTTGATAAAATAAGACCCTGTCCAATTGTTTGTCTGTAACTTCCGGGTCTCCACCATTCGGCGCATTGTAACAATCTTGTTGCGGAGATGGGCATGTGTTTTCGTTGAAAATAGTTGTGGTGAGTCCTAAGTCTCCAAAAAACGCATCAGCGATTTGTTGTTTTAGAGAAGGTTGGTTTGCTTTCCATCCAAATTTACCAAGTGCAGTTCGTTTGTTTATGGCATCCCAAACTCGATTCGGTTTTCCAGAAATACCATCATTATCGATATCAAATTCATCAGCATTTTGCAGTATTTCTGGTTCGCTTAAAGCATCGATAAGTCCCAAGCCAATGGTCTGTTGTCCTATTCTTGGTGATGTCAATGCACCACTTAAACTTCCAAAATTTTCATTTATGATTGTATAATTGGGTTTTCTTAACTCATAGGTATTTCCGTCAGGGTAGGTTTCCTTAATGATCGTGAAACTAACTTGAATGTCACCTTCTTTGGGAATGTTAAGATTTGAATGGTTTTGAAGTTGGGTTCCGTAGTTGGGGACCGATAAGGGCCCTCCATGCTGACTTTTTCCCGGAGTACTCAATCGAATTAAAAATCCTTTGGAACCGATGTTTGAGGGTTCAAATGGTTTCCCCCTACCGTCTTTAAAGTGGCAACTAGCACAAGCTCTTGAGTTAAATGTTGGTCCTAGTCCATCCAAACTACGTGTTGATGCGGGAGCCGATACCCAAGATTGATTGAACAAGGAGTTTCCTGAAGCAAAGCGGATGATGTTCTCTCGTTCTAAACCAGGTATTTCCTTTCCAAAGGAATTATTATTCGTAGTTGCAATACTTAAGTCATCGCTCAAATTTTCCTCACCCTCTTGGTACTGGTTGATAACGATGTACTGGTCTTCGTCGTTGGTCAAAAGGTCCTTTGAACAACAGCAAAAAATAAAAATAATAAAGCATAAAAAAGGAAGTCCAAAAAATAGAAATTTCTTGTATTGATTGGTTTTCTTCTGCATTCAATATATTGTGTTTATCGATTATGAAAAATGATTCAATAAAAAGTTAAAAAAAGGAAGCCTATATGGCTTCCTTTTTTAGCATTTTTCAAGTGGAATTAGTTTACAGAAATTCCAATTTTCTGTGCAGCTTCACTGATATTTCCCCCAAAGCTCTTTAAACTTTGTCCTGCAGCAACAATAGTTCCTGGGTTAGAAGTTGATTCTTCTAATAACAATAAATCAAAAGGTTTGTTGTTGTTTGCTTTGGTATCAATTTCGTTAATTTTTACCATCATCGCATCAGCAACAGCTTTGAAAGAGGCCGCTAAAGTTGCATCTTCTTGCTTAACCAAGTCGTATACAGAAGCTCCAGAAACATCTCCGTAAGAACCAAATAATACATTAATAATTCCTTGAGCATTTGTAACAACATCTCTGTGCGTATTGTCAGCAAAACAAGAGTG
>JBELGW010000033.1:0-28503 GCA_042091715.1 Polaribacter sp.
GTCAGTAGAGAAAAGGTAGCTGCTTTTAAACAATGGTTTGAAGGCATTTGAAACGGGACAGTATGAACGATTTAATTCATATTTCATATCAACTATACCTGTCTAAATACTTCCCAAACTACATCAAATAGAGGGCTTTCTATGATAACTTTAGAAAGTTGTATCTTTTAAAATGTGTACTAATTTTCAGTAACGTTTACGCAAATGTTATAAGTTGTCAATAAAATGTTTTTTACTTTTATTTTGAGAAAATTTTTCTTCATTGTAAGATTTAGAGGCATTTTTAGCAATGGATAAGGTTATCCAATTTGTATTTTGAACCATCTTTCCAATCATTACAATTTGTCCAATATGATAGGAGTAATGACAGAGTTGTCTATTAATTGCTTCGGCAATGCTGTGTCCTTCATTTCTTATATATACAATGGTGTCACTATTTTCTGGTGTAATTGTGTGCAAGTTTTCAAACAAGCAGTTCCAACCCTTCTCCCAATCAAGAATTACTTCTTCTTTGTTCGTGTAGGTGTTTATAAATTCCTCGTCTCTATTTCTCCAAGATTTTTCTCCATCCTCAGTTAAAAAATTGGTCCAACGAGAGCACATATTTCCAGAAATGTGCTTGACTAGCGTTGCTATTGAATTGCTTTCTTCATTGCAGGTGAAAAATAACTGTTCTGTTGTGAGTTGCTGAAAGGTTTTATCGCCTAAGCTTTTGTTGTATTCAAATTGTTTGATGACACTCGGTATATAACTTAAATCCATAGCACTGATTTATTTCAAATTTCTAACTAAGTAAGTATTCAAAAATAAATAAATAATGTGATACTACATTAAAAATTAGAAATAGTTAAAGTTTTCAACCAATCTTTAACCTTTTGGTATAAATTTTAACGCCGCTCCATTGATACAGTGCCTAATTCCAGTCGTATTTCTTGGACCGTCTTCAAACGAGTGTCCCAGATGTCCTCCACAAGTATTGCATTTCAATTCCGTTCTCGCATATCCGATATCATAATCAATATCAAGTTCAACATTTTTTGCAATTGCTCGATCAAAACTTGGCCATCCGGAGCCAGAGTCATATTTAAACTTAGATTCGTATAAGGGTGTTTCGCAGGCGGCACAGACATAGGTGCCCTTGGCTTTGTTGTAATTAAAAGGATGCGTAAACGCTCTTTCAGTTGCAGACTCTCTCAATACTTCATATTGCGTTTTGGTCAATAGATTTTTCCATTGCGCATCTGTTTTTTCAATTTTGTATGTTTTCCTTGCTTGTTTTTTCTTTTGAGCATTGGTCATACAGCTGCACATCATAGTAACTAAAAATAGTAAAGCAATTTTTTTCATATTTGTTCGATTATCTTTAAAGGTTGGTCGTTAAATTCAGCGTAAACTTACATCAGTGTTCCGTATTTCTCATCTTGTTCAAGTGAGAATCATTATTTTTGTATTATTACAAATAGAAGCGGATCAAACGATGTAGCTGTTTTATAGATTTTTTTTACATTTAAAATACGTACCATGAAAAAAAATATTTTTTTAGTTGCTGTTGTATTTCTATACATTGAGTGTAGCACAGTGCCAATTACAGGAAGAAAAAGATTGAATTTTGTTGACGATTCTCAAGTATTGCCCACTAGTTTTGCTCAATACAAAGGGTTTCTAGAAAAAAACAAGAAATCATCAGATAAAGGAGCGACTGCTAAAGTGAAAACTATTGGGAAAAATATTTCAAACGCTGTTGATCGTTTTATGCGGGCTAATGGAATGACAGCAGAGGCAGATGCATATCGGTGGGAGTTTAATTTAATTGAGGATTCGACTGTAAATGCGTGGTGCATGCCTGGAGGTAAAGTTGTTTTTTATACAGGAATTATGCCTATTTGTAAGAATGATGATGGTATCGCAGCTGTGATGGGGCATGAGGTTGCGCACGCTTTTGCAAAACATGGACAAGAGCGGATGTCATCTGCCCAAGTTCAGCAAGGATTGGGCTCTCTTGTGGGAATGGCAACCGAAAAAAATAAAAATTCAGAATATTTTAATTTGGCGTATGGCATTGGTTCTCAAGTAGGCATGCTAGCATTTAGCAGAGAACATGAGCGAGAAGCGGATACCTTAGGTCTTGTTTTTATGATCATGGCAGGTTATCATGGAGAAGAGGCTGCAGAAGTTTGGGTTAGAATGAGTCAAAGAGCAGGTACTTCTTCACAGCCAGGGTTTTTGAGTACACACCCTTCTAATGCATCTAGAATTGAAAATTTAAGAGCTTTTTTACCAGAAGCAAAACGTTTAGCAAAAAAGTATAATGCTGCTCCAATTACAAGATAAAAGTTTATCTTGTCGAATCTAAACAACTAACTAAACTTTAGATTCATGTTAAAAATTGGAGACAAAAAACTAATCAATGCTTGGGCATTTTATGATTGGGCAAATTCAGTATACTCTTTGGTCATAAGTACTGCGGTATTTCCATTGTATTATAGCGCTGTTACAGATGGCAAAACAGTATACTTTCTAGGAATGGAATGGGAGCATCCGGATACGCTTTACAGTTATGCGCTTTCATTTTCTTTTTTAGTAGTAGCCTTTATGTCTCCTATTTTATCAGGGATTGCAGATTATACAGGCAGTAAGAAAAAGTTTATGAAATTTTTCTGTGCGCTTGGTTCGTTTTCGGTGATGAGTCTGTACTTTTTTGAAGGTATTGATACCGTTTGGATTGGTATTGTTTTTACCATTTTTGCAAGTGTAGGTTTTTGGGCAAGTATTGTGTTTTATAATGCCTATTTACCAGAAGTAGCGCACCCTGAGCAACAGGATAGTGCGAGTGCAAAAGGATTTATTTATGGGTATATAGGCTCCGTTATTTTGTTAATCATCAATCTAATTATGATACAAATGCCAGAAACATTTGGCATTACTTCAGCCATGGCTTCTCGTATTTCTTTTGTGATGGTTGGTCTTTGGTGGCTAGGATTTGCACAAGTATCTTTTAGAAAGTTACCAAATGATATCTACAATAGACAACCAGAAAAAGACTATATCTGGAAGGGATTTAAAGAATTGAAAAAAGTTTGGAATGAGGTAAAGAATTTTCAAAGTTTAAAGCGCTTTTTGATTTCCTTTTTTTTACTCAGTATCGGTGTTCAAACCATCATTCTAATGGCAGCTATATTTGGATCTAGTGAATTGGGATTGCCTGCCATGGATTTAATATTAACGATTTTATTGGTTCAAATTGTAGCCATTATAGGTGCTGCAATGTTCTCAAGACTATCAAATAAATACGGAAATTTAACGGCGTTAAAAATTACAATTTCAGTATGGATGTTGGTGTGTTTTACTGCTTTTATGTTGGATAAAAATCAAGAAAATGTTGCCATGTACTTCTATGGATTAGGAGCTCTACTTGGACTCGTGCAGGGTGCCATACAGTCGTTAACTAGATCGACTTATTCGAAATTATTACCAGAGACACATGATCATGCTACTTATTTTAGTTTTTATGATGTCACAGAAAAAATAGCCATTGTATTGGGAACCTTTGTCTATGGATTGCTATTTGCAATGACAGATTCTATGCAGTGGAGTGTCTTGTGTTTGGCCATTTTCTTTTTAGCCTCTTTTATTGTACTGAATACCATCAAAAAAACAGCACACGTAAGATAAACCATCAATCTAGCGATAAATGTAGATGATGACCTATAAAAAAGCGCTATGCAATCACGAATATTGGAACGTGTGCATAGCGCTTTATTAATGAAAAGATCGCTCAATACTTATTGAACGGTAATTGTAAAAGTAGCTTCTATATCAGTCGAACCACCTGCATTTGCCATATTCCCTTCTGATACCCCTTCTGCATTTTTGTTCGGTTCGTGTTTTAAAATAAAGGTAGCATTTCCAGTACCTGCGTTACCCGTAGTTAGTTTAAATTGAACTCCAATTGGGTTTCCATCTTCATCTGCATCATTATAGGTTGCAGTAGCGATATCATTGGTAAATGAGAAAAAGAATTGGTGCTCATCGTCTTCTTCTAAAATTTCAACAGTCACATCTTCTGCAGGAATTTCTGTTTCATTTAAAATTAACATGGTCCCGTCATAGACAGTATTTGCTGTAAAATTTCCAGTAATTGATAATACTGGTTCATTGGGACCATCTCCATCTAAATCTACACTTTTCAAAGTAACATTTGCTGCTTTTCCTTCAGGTGTCAAAGTTACTTCAAGTGTTGTGATTACTTCTTCTTCATTTACCGGCTCTGGATCTTCACTGTTTGAACAAGCAATGATGAAATTGAAAGTAAGTAATAATAATAATGCGTTTTTAATTGTTTTCATGTTATTTAATTTAAGGTTCATAATTTAATTTGTGTTTAATAATTGAATTTATAGTTAATAATTGAGTTTCATTTGTAATCCAAAATTTCTTCCTAAATCATCCGTAAAATACCGCTGTCTGTTGAGGTATTCTCTGAATTTTATATTGAATAGGTTTGTAATAGTGAGTCCGATATTTAGGGTTGTTCTTTTAGATAGACGGAATGTCATATCCGAGGAAAAATTGACCAGATGATAGCTGTCAGGTGTTGAGCTAATGTCTACTTCAACATAAGCGTCTTCGGTAGGAATATATGCTTCAAAGTTATTATTGGGAAAGTTGGTTTGTTTAAAAACAAATTCACTTTCTAACGACGCATTGAATTGATACCATGCTTTGTTGGTATAATTGATGCTATTGCTTGTTTTTGGTGCAGGAATATCAATTAAAGTTCTGTTGTTATCCATATCTTTTCCGAAGAGAAGAGATGTCTTATTTTCAAAAGCGTATTTTGCCGTTAATTGCTTTTTCCAATCGATATCGATACCAAATAATTGAGCAGTGGTCTTTTTATACGTCCACACAGGAAAAGCTCCACGTATTGTTCTTTCCGTACCTGTAGGTTCTATATAAATAAAATTATGAATGTGATTGAAGAACGATTCAATGATGAATGTGTTTTCTCCCTTGTCCAATGTATAGGTAAATGCAAACCTATTTGATGTTTCTTGTTGCATTCTCAGATCTCCCAATTCAATTCTGGCTGCCGAGTGGTGCAATCCATCACTAAATAACTCTGATACATTTGGTGCTCTGTTAGACAGTCCGTAATTGATCATAATACTATGAGTCTCATTAAATGCATGGTAGACCCCTGCAGAGGCAGAGATATTGTGATAACTCATCTTAGGATTGACCAACCATTGTGTAGCATATTCTCCAATAATAAGGTTGTTAAAATCAGTATCATAATTTCGTTCGCTCCAACGGCTCTTGTAATAATACTTTTTTGCGTTGATATAATTATAGTCATATCGAACCCCAAGATTCATGTTGGTTTGATCATTTAAAATAAAGTTACCAATGGCAAATACACCTATGTCGTATTTATCATAATCAGGAATCAATCGTTTTACGCCTGTATCAGGATTGGCAAAGTTGTTTTGATAGGAGGTCATCATTCCTATTTTTAGATTTTTGGCAGGATTTGAATCAAAATTAAAGTTCGCTTTTACCGTATGTGAAAGCAATTCTAAATCGATTGCCGGCTTATTTTTATCATCGCCAACTCGGATGTCATGTTCGAGTCTTCTATTTTTTTGAAAATCGTATTGGACCTCTAATTTTCCTAAATCTCGAAATCGTTTGTAAAAATCTGTTTTCAAAATCTGATGGGTGATGTTTTGTTTTGGATCATTGATCGCATAACTAAAATCGTTTAGGACTATAGGTTGTCTCGAATTAATAGCATCCACTAAATCTTTAATATTACCGATGTGAGAATTTTTCAAAATTCCAATTTCATTATTGATATAGCTGTAATAAATATTAACTCCTTTTTCGTATTGATTTAGACCTGTTCTAATCGAGAATGCTTTAGAATTTAAACCAGAATTATTGAGAAAGTAGTCCGGACTCTTAAAATCACCAAATTTCTTCAGAGAGGCTTTACCCGTTACAAACCAACCTTTTTGAGTGGTTTTCGTAATGGAACTGTGCATGTTATAACCCCGACCATTGCTTTGCCCACCAACGATTGATTTTCCAAACAAACTATCTTTTCGGATGGATTTTCGTGGTTTCACAACGATTACACCTCCAATGGCATCTCCTGCAAATTCTAATGAATTAGAACCTTTGATCACGGTGATACTTTCTGCTGTATTGACATCAATATTTGGAGCGTGTTCTATACCCCATTCTTGGTCTTGAAGTCGCACTCCATTGGTCATTAAGATAACACGACTGCTATGTAAGCCGTTAATGACAGGTTTTACAATTGTATTTCCGGTATTCATGGACGAAACTCCCGAAACTTTTTTTAAGACATCTCCGATACTTTTATTTGTAAATTGATCAATTTCTTTTGCTTGTAAGCGCGTAGCTTGTGTGGTATTGGATTTTAAGTTCGATTGAATATTGATTTCAGTCAATTCTTCGACATGATGCTCCAAATAGAATTGTTGTATTTCATTTTTAGATACATTTACACGTACATTCTTTGTATCACAAGAAACATGAGAAATACTAATAGTTAGATTCTTTTGACAGAGATTTTTAAGGACAAACAGGCCATTGATATCGGTAGTTGCATATGCGTTCGTATCTTTCACAAGTATCGTTGCACCAACTATTGGTGAAGCGTCATGGAAGTCGGAAACAGTTCCTTTTAAAGTATATGTGCATTTTTGTGCATTGGCTGTACAGATAACAATACAAGCAATGGCGCAAAAAAGTATTTTTTGAGTCATTGTAGAAATTTGAGTAATAAAATAGAATCTTGTAGTAATTAAGCTACGATGGGTGGTGCTCGCAGACTGAAAGACAATTGCTCATGGTTGTGCATAGAGCGATAGGGTTGAGCAATGCCCATTATTTCTTGTTTGAGTGGCACTGCTTCGAACGAACTATCTGTTAAAAAAGCTTCTGAAAGATGGCATAGACATAGGTCACATGCTGGTTCTTGTGCATGCACTTGCGTCATTTCTTTAGAGACATGTGTGGAATGTTCATGATCTTCAAAGACATGAATAAACTGCATTAAAGAAGGGATGAGCAATATCAGAATTGCAATAAGTGTGCTATGTTTTCTACGTTTCTTGATGTGATTTATCTTTTCTTTCTTATTTTCATATTTAAGGCTTCCACGCCCAATGAAAAAGCGATTGCAAAATACAAATAACCTTTTGGAATTGCACCAATATGTTGGGAAAAAATTACTGTATTTGCCAAATGTGCTCCTTCTGTGATTAGCATAAATCCAATTAAGATAAGGAAAGACAGTGCTAACATTTGTATGGTGGGGTGTTTGTTTACGAAACGCCCAACGGGGTTTGCAAATACCATCATGATAACCATAGAGATGATTACAGCCGCAATCATGATAATGAGGGCACCTTCAATTCCATTGGTCATTCCAACAGCAGTTAAAACAGAATCGAAGGAAAATACAAGATCAATTAAAACAATTTGAAAAATCACTTTTGATAAGGTACTGGCTTTTTTTTTAGGCGCTTGGTCTTTTGAAGAGATGCCTTCAACTTTATGATGTATTTCACTCGTGCTTTTGTACAATAGAAAGATACCTCCTAAAATCAAGATGATGCTTTGCCCTGTTATTTCTGCAGATAACCAAGCGGTATCTATGGAGAACCAAGGTACTTTCATGGCTATTAAATAAGAAACACCTAACAATAAAATGATTCTAAAAACCATGGCCAAGATTAAACCAATATTCGTTCCTTTTTTTTGTTGTTCTTTAGGTAGTTTACTTGTTGCTATTGAGATAAATATTATGTTATCAATACCTAATATTATTTCGAGAAAAGTTAATGTGAGTAGTGCAACCCACGTATCTAGTTGTGTAAATAGTTCCATTAATTTTTTACTTTGTAGACGGTTCCTGTTTGTTTGAATTTTGAGAATCCAATTCTCGCAATAAAACTATAAGAAGAATCTGTAACCTTATTGATCTTCACAAATATTTGATCTTTATCAAGACTTGTTTTCGGGTTTTTCATTCTTAATATGTACGAAAAATTATTTTTCCATTCTATGTACAGGGTGTCTATATGTTTCTCAACACGATTTATGGTTGTACTATCTGTTGTTATGGCCACGGATTTTGTGTAGGCTTCTATTTGCAAACTATCAATTCGTGTAATGAGGGTTTTTCCATAACCATCTCCAGCAGGAATTTCAAAAATTCCTTTTTTAAATTGATTGTTATTATCTACGATGCTTACTTCTTGGCAAGCAACAAAGAAGGCAATTGCCACTAGTATGTATAGTGATTTTCTCATTAGATTCCTGTAAAATTAGTTGGTGTGATTGCTTTCAACTCTAATTTAATTGCTTCTGATACGGATAGCGAATCGATAAAGTTGGCAATCGATTTTTTCGTTATTTTTTGATTTGTTCTGGTAAGGCCTTTCAGCGCTTCATAAGGGTTTGGATACGCTTCTCTTCTCAATATCGTTTGAATTGCTTCCGCAACAACTGCCCAATTATTTTCTAAGTCTTCCTCAAATTTTTCCTTGTTTAAGAGTAGTTTATTTAGTCCTTTTAACGTAGCTGCAAATCCAATTAATGTATGTCCAAAGGGAACACCAATATTTCTCAACACAGTACTGTCTGTTAAATCTCGTTGCATTCTTGAGATGGGTAACTTTGCTGCTAAATGCGAAAAAAGTGCATTTGCAATCCCTAAATTACCTTCAGAATTTTCAAAATCGATTGGATTTACTTTGTGCGGCATTGCAGAAGAACCTATTTCACCTGCTTTTATTTTTTGTTTGAAATAATCCATAGCAACATAGGTCCAAATATCTTTGTCTAAATCTAAAATGATGCTGTTGATTCTTTTCATCGCATCAAATAAAGAAGCCATATGGTCGTAGTGCTCAATTTGTGTGGTAGGAAAAGAGTGGTGTAGTCCTAATTTGTTTTCAACAAAGTTGGTTCCAAAAGCTTTCCAATCAATCATGGGATAGGCAACATGATGTGCATTGTAATTTCCCGTAGCACCACCAAATTTGGCAGCGTTTGGTATGGTATTGAAATACTGTATCTGTTCATTTAAACGAGTAACAAAAACAGCGATTTCTTTCCCTAAACGCGTCGGAGAAGCGGGCTGGCCATGAGTACGAGCGAGCATTGAAACATCACCCCATTCAATAGATAAGGCCTGGAGCTTTTGTGTTAATTCTTGCAGTGTTGGGAGGTATACTGTGTTGATACTATCTTTTATAGATAAGGGAATTGCTGTATTGTTGATGTCTTGAGAAGTTAATCCAAAGTGTATAAACTCTTTGTACTGCTGCAAGTCTAATAGTTCAAACTTTTCTTTGATAAAGTACTCAACAGCCTTCACATCATGATTCGTGATCTTTTCAATATCTTTTATCTTTTGAGCATCTTCCGCTGAAAAATTTTTATAAATTTTTCTAAGTTCAAAAAACAATTCAGTATTAAAATCTTGCAGTTGGGGTAAGGGAATCTCGCAGAGCGCAATAAAATAGTCAATCTCTACTTTGACTCTATATTTAATTAAAGACTCTTCCGAATAAAAGTCAGCTAATTTTTCTATTTTATTCCGATATCTTCCATCTATCGGAGAGATTGCATTTAATTGGTTCAAGCTCATTTTTGTTGTGTTGTGTTGTCAAGCATCAAAAATAAAGAATACGTAGCTGAAAATACCATTTTTAGTTTTTTTTTAACTAAAAAAGAAATCAATGATTCAAGAACGATCTATTAGCATACTAATGTCTACACATACGCATATTTGATATTGATGTATTACAATGTTCTTGATCCTTTTTTTCATGAAAATCACGCTTAATGAAATAACGAATTTTTCAAATTTATCTAGGGTAATACGCAATAATTACCAAAGAACGCCTGTTATTTTTAAAAGGTGTGTTTTATGAAGTCTTATAGTAGATGAATTTTTTCCAATTCATAGCGGCTAGTTATGTATATTTACGCACTTAATTATTTGTTATGATCTCTATAAAAAAATGTTTTTTTCGCGCATTATTTTTTGCTTGTCTTGCAACAGTAGCAACAATTCAAGCGCAGCGCTTCAATCAATTCGACGTCAATCAAAAAAGAACAGGTGTTTGGAAGAAATTCCATCCGAACAAAAGAGTAAAATATGTTGGAGCTTTTAAAGATGGAAAAGAAATCGGAACGTTTAAGTTTTACAGCATTTCAAATTCTAAGCATCCTGAAGCAACGAAAGTATTTCATAAAAATTCAGATTCTGTGACAGTAAGCTATTTTTACAATACGGGACAATTAAAAGGTAAGGGCATGTTATTTGGGCGCGATAAAGTTGGTAAGTGGCAGTACTTTTACAAAAAGGGAACCTTATTTTATGAGGAAATGTACGAAGGAGGGAAGCTCTCAGGAAAATCTATTGTGTATTATAAAGAGACAGGTACCATTGCAGAGAAGTCTATGTACAAGAATGATTTACGACATGGGTACTCTAAGAATTTTTCTGATGAGGGTGTTTTATTGGAAGCTGTATTGTATGAGAATGGAAAAGCCAACGGTTTGGCGAAATACTTTGAGCTGAATGGAAATTTAAAAGAAAAAGGAGTTTACAAAGACGGAGTTCGCGTTGGAAAATGGGAGTTTTATATGGATGGAGAAATAGCCGACAATCGGAAGAAAAAAGAAGCTCGTAAAAACAAAATTTCACAAAAAAACAGGTAGTTTATTGTATTGCTAAATTCATGAAATCAATGTTTTATTCTTAGATTTGATTTGTATCTTTGCAGACCATTTATCATAAAGAAATGAAAAGAGTTATTGTAGGGCTTTCGGGAGGTGTAGATAGCAGTGTAACTGCATATTTGCTAAAAGAACAGGGATATGAAGTTATTGGGCTTTTTATGAAGAATTGGCATGATGATTCGGTCACAATTTCAAATGAATGTCCTTGGTTAGAAGATAGCAATGATGCAATGATAGTTGCAGACAAATTGGGTATTCCTTTTCAAGTTGTAGATTTAAGCGAGCAATACAAAGATCGTATTGTGGATTATATGTTTGATGAGTATGAAAAAGGAAGGACCCCTAATCCAGATGTGCTTTGTAACCGTGAAATAAAATTTGATGTCTTTATGGATATTGCACTGAATTTAGGTGCTGATTATGTTGCTACAGGACATTATTGCA
The DNA here is from genome assembly GCA_042091715.1 of Polaribacter sp. Classification (GTDB taxonomy): domain Bacteria; phylum Bacteroidota; class Bacteroidia; order Flavobacteriales; family Flavobacteriaceae; genus Polaribacter. The sequence continues at coordinate 11,236 of JBELGW010000033.1, forward strand.
GAAAGGATGCAGAGGAAATAGAGGGGCAGATGGTTTATAAATTGCTGTCTGGTATAGATAGTAACAAGGATCAGTCTTACTTTTTATGCCAATTATCTCAGCAGCAATTGTCAAAGGCTTTATTTCCAATAGGAGAACTTACCAAACCTGAGGTAAGAGAAATCGCAAAAAAGGCAGACCTTATTACTGCAGATAAAAAAGATTCACAAGGTTTATGTTTTATTGGTAAAGTTCGATTGCCTGAGTTTTTACAGCAAAAGCTACAACCGAAAGCCGGTGTTATTGTAAACATTTCACGAGATGCAGTTCACTACGAAAATAAAGTGCCAGATTTTTCAACGAAAGAAGAGGAATTGGCTTTTTTCTCCAGAAAATATAACTACAGCAAAGAAGATGGAAAGATTGTAGGCAAGCATCAAGGGGCCCACTATTTTACAAAAGGGCAGCGAAAAGGTTTAAATGTAGGAGGTACTAAAGAGGCCTTGTATGTTATTGAGACCGATGTAAACGAGAATATTATTTACACAGGAGAAGGGAAACAGCATCCTGGTTTGTACAGAAATGTATTGTTTGTAAGTAATAAGGAGTTGCATTGGGTGCGTGAAGACATGGCTTTAAATCCAGGCCAAACCTTAAAAGTAAACGCAAGAATTCGTTACAGGCAAACCTTAGAGCAGGCAACTTTATATAAGACAGATGATGGTTTATATGTAGCCTTTGTAGATCAGCAATCTGCCATTACTGAAGGGCAATTTGTAGCTTGGTATGCTGATGAAGAGCTTTTAGGATCTGGAGTGATTTCTTAAAAGTTGGTAAAAACAATTAAAAAATGTTGTAATTTAAGCGTAATTAATTCTGAATTATGAAGAAACTACTACTATTATTTGTTTTGTTAAGTACACTGCAACTTTTTTCTCAAGAGGATGCATGGGTTTTCTTAAAAGATAAACCAAATTCTTCGTCTTATTTAGAAGCACCTTTATCTATTTTATCACAACGTGCTTTAGACAGAAGGGCACGTCAAAATATTCCATTAGATAGTAAAGATGTACCCGTGAATGTATCTTATTATAACCAAATAAAGAGTACAGCTGGAATCACAGTATTGGCAAAATCAAAATGGCTAAATGCAATTCATGTAAAAGGAACTCAAACTGCTATAACTACTTTAGCAGCAACATTTTCCTTTGTAGAGAGGGTTGAGTTTGCGAATAATTTTCTCAATGCAAAACAGCATGTATCTCAACCTTCATTAGATACAAACCACAGAAATAAGTTCTCTAATATAGACAGCGGAGTCAATTATGGAGATGCAACCACGCAAATTGCAATGTTAAGAGGTGATTATTTGCATCAAGAAGGGTTTACTGGGGAGGGAATGCACATAGCAGTGATGGATGCTGGTTTTCCAAATGTAAATGTATTGAATGGTTTTAAAGGATTGATGGATAATAATCAAATTTTAGGAGGGTATGATTTTGTGAATAGAAGCGATGTTTTTTATTCAGGACACAATCATGGAACCAATGTGTTATCAGATATTGGAGCTTCTATTGATGGTGTATTTGTTGGAACAGCGCCACAGGCTTCTTTCTATTTGTTTATTACAGAAGATGTTGATAATGAAGTACCATTGGAAGAAAGTTTATGGGTAGAAGCTGCAGAGAGAGCAGATAGTTTAGGTGTTGATGTAATCAACACATCTTTGGGGTATACCACTTTTGATAATTCAAATTATGATTATTCCTATGATGATATGGATGGTAAAACTACTTTTATTAGCCGAGGAGCTGAAATTGGAGCTTCCCGTGGAATGATTTTAGTGAATTCGGCAGGGAATTCAGGAAGTAGTTCATGGAAATATTTGGGCGCGCCATCAGATGCGCCATCTGTTTTTTCTGTGGGCGCTGTGAATCAAAATAGAGATATTGCCGCATTCAGTTCTTATGGACCTACCGCAGACAATCGTGTAAAACCAGATGTACTTGCTCACGGACAAAGTGTTTTTATATTAGATCATGTTTCTGGAAATCCAAAAACTTCAAACGGCACCTCTTTTTCTTCCCCGGTGATGGCTGGAGTTATCGCTTGTTTTTGGCAAGCATTTCCGAACCTAACCAATATGCAAATCATGCAGCGAATTAGAGAATCTGCAGATCGTTATACCCTTCCGGATCCACAACATGGTTATGGAATTCCAAATTTTGAATTGGCTTATACAACAGTGTTAAATTTGGATGAGCGTCAGTCTGTCCAAAGGCTAACAATATATCCAAATCCAGTCGAAGATAGTTTTACATTAGCTTACAGTGGAAATGATCTACATAAACTGAGTGTACAAATTTATAATAGTATTGGAATGAAAGTATATGAAGAACCAAGTTTAAATAGTACTATTGTTGATATTTCGAAGTTAGCTGTTGGAATTTATGTTCTTAAAATTAAAAGAGGAACAGATCAAAAGGAAATCAAATTGATAAAAAAATAAATATAAAAGAGAGGGCCATTACGCTACTAGCTTAAGGAAAAAATCATTGCGATTGAAGCATTTAAATAGTAAAAATAAATAGACGCATCAACTGACTTGGTCATTGAATTATGAAAAATGAGTAGACTAAATTCTTAACACATATGTAGTATTTTATAAGTGCACGCCTTTAATATATTCGCGGTGCATTTTTTTATGTGAATTAGAAGGTGTTTTTAGGAGCATGAGCCATTCGGGAATGACTTGTCGAAAGCTTAAGGTTTTGAAATTGTTCGTTATTTTTGAAAAATGAATGAAACAGGTTTCTCCTATGAAGTAGCGTTCGATTGTTTTAGCGTGGTATTCGATTTTAGAAAATAGTATTTATGAAACAAAAGATTACAGAATTATTTAATATCCAGTATCCAATTGTTCAAGGAGGTATGATTTGGGTTTCTGGCTATAAACTAGCGTCAGCAGTATCGAACGCGGGAGGTTTGGGCCTTATTGGAGCTGGATCTATGTATCCCGAAGTTTTAAGAGAGCACATTCAAAAATGCAAAAAGGCAACAGACAAGCCGTTTGGTGTCAACGTACCGATGCTATATCCGGATATCAAAAGGATTATGGAAATCATTGTAGAAGAAGGAGTAAAGATTGTATTTACTTCTGCCGGTAACCCTAAAACATGGACCTCTTATTTGAAAGATAAAGGCATTACAGTGGTGCATGTAGTTAGTTCATTAAAGTTTGCCCTAAAGTCAGAGGCAGCGGGAGTGGATGCTGTGGTTTGCGAAGGTTTTGAAGCAGGGGGACATAATGGGCGAGATGAAACCACAACATTTACACTGATACCGCTTGTTAAAGAACAAGTGAAGATTCCTGTGATTGCTGCTGGTGGTATTGGAACAGGAAGAGGTATGTTAGCAGCAATGGTTCTTGGAGCTGATGGTGTTCAAGTAGGAAGTAGGTTTGCAGCAACCCAAGAGTCTTCTGCACATATTAATTTTAAAAAAGCCATTGTTGATGTCAAGGAAGGAGGAACCTCATTGACTCTGAAAGAGTTAGCTCCGGTTAGATTGATTAAGAACAAGTTTTATCAGGAAGTTCAAGAGTTATATGCACAAAATCCTTCGGTTGAGGAACTGAAAGAATTGTTAGGAAGAGCAAGAGCAAAAAAGGGAATGTTTGAGGGCGATTTGGAGAAAGGAGAGTTGGAAATTGGTCAAGTTTCTGGACTCATTCATGAAATAATATCTGCAAAGGAAGTAGTACTTGAAATGGTTACGGAATATGAAACTGTGAAATTAAATTTATGAAAGATCCAACTCAAAGGATGCATGTAAAGGCAGAACTAGCCGTTTCTATTGTTCAAAAGCATCATCAAGATACTGATACACTTACTCATGGTTATGTAAAACGTGTATTGACCAAATCATCATCGCACCCGCATGGGATTAAGGTTCAATTGAAATCTGGTATTGTTGGCAGAGTAAAGCGAATAGGCTAATCTAATTTATTTTATTCTTTTTTTATAAATAAAAGAAAATCAATTAATTACTGTTTTATTTCATAATTAACTTTAGATTTACATCATTATAAATTAGTTACTTGTAAACAGAAGTAACACAATAAAACAATATTATGAGTAGAGGTACAGTAAAATTTTTCAATGAGTCTAAAGGGTTTGGATTTATAGTAGAAGAAGAAAACAACAAAGAACATTTTGTACATGTAACAGGATTGATTGATGAAATTCGTGAAAACGATGAGGTAGAGTTCGATTTACAAGAAGGGAGAAAAGGATTGAATGCAGTGAATGTAAAAGTGATTTAAGAGATACGTATTAATGTTTTGAAAAGCCTGTCATTGTAGATAGGCTTTTTTCATTTCCAGAAGTCACTCATCAAAAAATGTTTCTTTTTTTACGGGAATTTTTATTTCATAAAGCTTTCTAGACTTGTTATTCAGTTTGTTTTGTCTAAGCCATGGATTGTGTAGTTTTAGCTCTTTATAATTGGTGTCAAACTTCTTTGCAAACATGGCAATATTCTGAATAACTGTATCTACTTTTACGGTTCTTGTTTTTGGTAAATTATATAAGTCATTTTTATCAAAGATGAAGCCATATTTTTTTGGGTGTGATAGGACCTCTTTTAAAGCGATAATTCTTAACACATATCTTTCGGTTTCGTCTGGTAATAATAGGTCATAATAACTCGTAACACCTTGCGATTTTATACTTTTGGCCACTCTTGCATTTCCTGCATTGTATGCGGCGGCGGCTAAGGTCCATGTTCCAAATCTTTGATAAGCTTTTTTCAAATAAGCAGCAGCAACCTTGGTAGATTTTTCGATATCATAGCGCTCGTCTACATTCGCATTTATTTCTAATCCAAATTCTTTTCCTGTACCTTTCAAAAAATGCCAAAATCCGGCTGCCCCCGCAGAAGAAGTTTCGTCAATTAATGCACTTTCAGCAACGCACAAATACTTGAAATCATCCGGTAAACCGTATTTCTTCAGTAAGGGCTCTAATAGAGGGAAATATTTATTTGCTCTTTTTATCAGTAATAAGCCATTAGACTGCCAATAGGTATTGACCAAAAGCTCTCGGTCCATTCTTTCTTTGATGTCTTCTTTTTCTAGAGGAACTCTTTCTCCTGCTAAGTTGAGGTTTTTTGGTAGTTTTAGCGCTTTTATTTTATAGGTGTCACTTGTATTTAGGGGTGCATTGCTCTCTTGAATATACGTGGCATTGGTAAGAAATAGAATGCTCGTTATGAGTGCAAAGAACAAGAAGATACGATAGGTGTTTTTCATGAGGGGTCTGCTTAAAATATGTTTTAAAAATACCTAATTTGAATGGTATTGACAAGATAAAATCTGCTCTATTTCTAAAGTTATTTTTTTTGCTTTGGTGAGAATCATTGCATGGGTTCCACCTTCAATTTTTTTAAAATTGGTGATTCTTTTTGAAGGGAAAATATCGTCATTTGTTCCGTGAATATGTGTCACATTTTGCATGATATTATCCTGTTTCCAATGTAATACATTATGCATGGCCCATTGAAGATAGGTACTATTCCTTGCGGATAAGTATCTTCTATATGCGGCTATTTTCTTTTTTGTATTCTTTCTGTTTACATAAAAAATATAAGTATCTAAGTTTTGTAGCACATGTAAAGGAAGTAATTTGTATAGTTTTGTAGCAGCTATGAATTTGATTTTTTTCGAATACTCCGCATTTGTTTTGATACTAGAGATGATAATCACTTTTTGAATGCTGATAATTTTGCTCATTTCTTGTACCATGATTCCGCCAAAAGACACACCTATTAAAATGGGATTTTGATGCTTGACATCTTCGCACATTCTCTCTGCATATGATTGTATGGACTCGTTCTTAGACTTCGGTATTTTCCATTCTAAAAAATGGCATACATACTTCGAAGAGTCTAATTGAATACGCTCATATATTTTACCATTAGCAGCAAGCCCAGGAACAAAATAAACATGCGTTTTGGCCATGTTATGCAGTGATAGATTGATTCATGAAATTAAAGCGAACGAGGCCGTCCTCATCAATTGTTGTCAGTGTAATAGAATGAATGGTATTTACTAGCGATGGATTCCAAGGTGTTTTAACTTTAACATAGTTCTCCGTAAATCCGTGAATAAAACCTTCTTTATTTTCACTTTCAAATAATACATTGCTCGTTGATCCTAATTGACTTTCATAAAATGAGCGTCTTTTTTTAACAGATAGGCCCCGTAACATTTTACTGCGCTTGGCACGCACTTTTTTCGGGACAGCTCCAGGCATATCTGCTGCCTCTGTATTTGGCCTTTCAGAATAGGTAAAGACATGTAAATACGAAATGTTTTGCTCACTGAGGTATTTGTAGGTTTCCAAGAACAATTCATCTGTCTCTCCAGGAAAACCAACAATAACATCCACTCCAATACATGCATTTGGCATCACCTCTTTGATCTTAGCAACTCTATTGGTATAGGTCTTACGCAAATAGCGTCTTTTCATTTTTCTTAGCAGTACATCACTCCCTGATTGCAGCGGAATATGAAAATGAGGAACAAAAGTTTTGGAACTTGAAACAAATTCAATCGTTTCATCCTTTAGTAAGTTTGGCTCAATCGAAGAAATGCGTAAACGGTGAATTCCATCTACAGTTTCCAGTTCTTTTACCAATTCTAGAAAGGTATGTTCATGTTTTTTATTTCCGAATTCCCCCTTTCCATAGTCGCCTATATTAACACCGGTCAATACAATTTCTTTGATTCCTTTTTTAGAGATTTCTCTGGCATTTTTTAGCACATTTTCAACAGTATCACTTCTAGAAATCCCGCGTGCCAGCGGAATTGTGCAATACGTGCATTTGTAATCGCACCCATCTTGTACTTTTAAAAAGGCACGTGTTCTATCGCCAATAGAATAAGCTCCAACATAGGTGTCTGCTTCTTCAATTTCGCAGGAATGAACCTCTCCAATATCATTCTTGGTTAAATCGTTGATGTAACTCGTGACATTAAATTTTTCGGTAGCTCCGAGTACTAAATCGACTCCCTCCACATTAGCCAATTCCTCTGGCTTCAATTGTGCATAACAACCAACTCCAATGATAAACGCTTTTTCATTTTTTTTGATTGCAGATTTTACAATGGATTTGAAGCGTTTGTCAGCATTGTCAGTAACAGAGCATGTATTGATTACATAGACATCTGCTTCCTCCTCAAACTCGACACGTTCAAATCCTTCGTTTACAAAATTACGAGCTATGGTTGATGTTTCAGAGAAATTCAATTTACACCCTAATGTGTAAAAAGCTACTTTTTTATCAGTGTTCATGTTCAAATCACATTATTGAAAAAAGAAAATAACAGCGAGAAATTTTCCGAAATTTCAGTATGTTCGTACTAGATTATATTAAAAAATTATGAAAAATAGTTTTTCCGCTGCAAATTTACAATATTCTAAATGATATTTGAAACAGAAAGATTAATTGTTAGAAAACTGGTAAGAGAAGATCTTAGTGCTTTTCATGAAATGCAAAACAATCCAAAAGTAATGCAATACGCAGATGGAGAAGTACAAGATTTTGAGGGTCATTCCGTTGAATTAGATGCCCTTATTGCTAAATACAATACGCCTAATAATGACTTTTGGATTTATGCTGTTGAACGAAAATTGGATACTTGTTTTGTTGGGACTGTAGCTGTTGTAAAAGATGCATGTGATGATGAAATAGGCTTTCGATTCTTGGAGACCTATTGGGGAAATGGGTATGCCACCGAAATCTGTTCAGCTTTGATACGTTATTGCAAGTCTATCGGTTTTGAGAAACTCATTGCATATGCGATTTCCAAAAATACCGCCTCTTTAAAGATACTGGAGCGATTTCATTTTAAGCAAATTGAGGAGTGTGTTTTAGAAAGTCAATTAATAGCATTTAAGTACGAATTGTATTTATGATAGTAGACCATTTACAAACGCCTTATTATGCAGTGATTTTTTCGACCGTATTAACGGATACGCTCAAGGATTATGAAAAAGTAGCCCATCAAATGGAAACACTTGCCAAAGAACAACAGGGATATTTAGGGATTGAATCTGCAAGAAATCAGATTGGTTTAACAATTTCTTATAGGGAGAGTTTGGACGCAATTGCTGCATGGAAAATAATCTAGAGCACTTGGAGGCCAAACTGAGAGGAAAAGCAGTTTGGTATCAAAAATATCAATTGCGAATATGCAAAGTTGAACGATCTTATGGATTCGAAAAGCTTTGAATTGCTACTGGTGAAAACGAATATTTTTTCAAGAGGCAATCCAAATAGTTTAGGGTGCATTTTTGGTTCTTTTGTATCTAAAGATTCAGGAGAGTGTATACGATTATTAGAAAAATTACCAATGAATTCTTGCCTGAATAGGAAAGTGGTCTGATAATTTTTCATCGAATGTTTCAAACTGATTCACGTCCATATCGTTGCTGGTTAAAATGAAGTCAATTCGCATGGGAAATGGGTAATCAAATGTTTTTCCAAATCCAGTACCAGCTTCTAAAAAAGCATCTTTTTTCTGAGCACGTATCGCACGATAGACCCATGAATATGCGGTATTGTTTAAATCTCCACAGATAATTTTTTTACCTGTCCATGTGGCTTCATGGGCTAAAAAAGTTTCTGCCTGTGTTGCCTGTTTTTTAAAGGTGGATTGCATCCGTCCAAAAAGTTTCTCAGAGGTCTCTTCTCCAAAGTTCTCTTTCTTAGGATTGATTTTTAAGGATTCTAGATGTATGTTATACACTCTAAAAGTATCTCTGTCTTTTAGTAGGTCTACAAAGATGATATTGTTACCACTGTTTTTGAAATTAAAGGAACCAGAATTAATAATTTCATAACGAGAGTAGATGGCTAATCCGAATTTGTTTTTTGTTTTGATATAGCTGTAAGGATATGAAAAATTAATCTTAGGAGATTGATAAAATTCCTGTAATACCAATATATCTGGAGATTTTTCGTTAATAAAATTGAATGTTTTTGTATTGAGTTCTCTGTCATCATTCCAGCTGTAATGATTGAACATACGGACATTGAAACTCATTAATTTCAAGTCATCATTTAAAATGATTTTTTTTTCATTCAATCTGTAAAATGAAGGGGAAATTAACCATCCAACACCTAAAACAAATGCAGATATTACAACTTGTTTTTTTAGTTTCAAGATCCAATACAGCATAAATAAAGCATTGGTGAGGATCAAAAAGGGAACAGCCAAACTTACTATAGCAAGTTGTGGAATTGTGAGAGGAGAGCAATAGGGTACTATGTAAGACAATAAAAGCAAAGCTGCTAATGCAGAATTGATTAGGGAAATCAATTTCTCTAGTAGTGATAATTTCTTCATGGATTATTGACCTTGCTTAAATAAAAAGTCTTTCTCTTCTTGAGATAGTGTTTCGTATCCAGATTTGCTAATCTTTTCTAAAATCGCGTTAATTTTTTGCTGTTTATAGGTGGTGTTTGATTTTTTACTAGGTGCTGTATTTTTTGTTTTATGTACTGTTTTTAATGGTCTTTTTTTAGAGATAAACCCTTTTAGTATGTCCCAAATCGTTGTTTTGGTGGACCTTGCTTGATTCACGTATAAAAATCCAAATAGAGCTCCACCGAGATGTGCCAAATGCCCACCAGCATTTCCTGCTGGTATTTGGATAACATCTAAAACAGTCCAAACTGCAGCTAAATGCCATAGTTTGACAAAACCAATCAAAGGAATTTTAAATTGATAGTTTGGGATGTATGTTGCAATTCCTATAAAAATGGCAGAAACACCGGCTGAGGCTCCTAAAAGGGAGCTGTTAGATACATCACTCCGAAAAGCAGGAAATAAGTTGTAGCTGATCATAAACAACAAACCTCCAAAAAAGGTACCCAATATATAAAAAGAGATAAACTGTTTGGAAGTAAAGTAATTGATGAACAAATTACCAATAAAGTACAATGAGATTAAATTCATGAGAAGATGAAAAAAATCAAGATGTATAAAACCAAAAGTAATAAGGGTCCATGGTTTTGTAAGTAAGGCATCAAATGTTGCAGGTAGTATCAACCAACTTACAAGAGAGGTACGGGCTTGAAATAAAAACCCAAGTGTGTTTAGTAGAAAGACACCTATGAAAACAGAAAGATTTATCATGATAAATTTTTCTACAATATTGGCTTGCTGAAAGCGGTTTTGTATTTGGTTTATAAAGCTCATTAATAGATTTTAAATTGATTTTTTTTCCAATACCAAGCAATTATAAACCCGATTAGAGCGCCGCCAATGTGTGCGAAATGAGCTACATTTCCAATAGAGTATTTTGTAACTCCAAAGAAGACATCTCCCAAAAGCATTACAGGAATAAAGTATTTTGCAGCAATGGGGACTGGGAAAAAGATCAAGGCTAATTTCGCATTTGGAAACATCATTCCGAAGGCAACTAAGATTCCGTAAACTGCTCCAGAGGCACCTACAGCAGGGGTGTGATATAAACTATAAAATTCACTCATTTCTCTATTACTCAGAGAGATTAGGGTATCGTTGTATGAGCCAGTATCTAAAATTGTTTGAATTTCAGTACTTGAAATATTCATTCCTATAAGCTGTTCATAGACCGTATTGAACTGATAATAGTTGACTAATGTGTATATAATTCCTGCTCCTATTCCTGAAGAAAAATAGAAAAACAAAAATTTATTACGCCCCCATCTTTGTTCTAGTGGCGTACCAAAAGCCCAAAGTGCATACATATTAAATGCGATGTGCATAAAACTTCCATGCATAAACATATGTGTTACATACTGCCAAAGACCAAAGTTTTCGTTTTGAGGGAAATACAAAGCAAAATACTGCGCAAGGTCTAATCCTTGTACCACTTGCGGAGCGATAAAGAATATAATATTGATAATAATTAAGTGCTTAATTGCTTCTGTAATTCTACCCATTGATACTGTTTTTAGTGACTATTAAAAATACGATCTATTTCCTTAATAGTAAGTGTTTTGAACGTAGATTTCCCGAATGGAGAAATAGAGGGATCCTTGCAAGAAAACAAATCATGCACTAAATTTTCTTGCTCTTTATCTGATAAAATGCTTCCTGTTTTTATTGCCAATGATTTGGCAAAAGACTTTGCCATGACATCGAAGTGGCTAAAGCTGCTCTCTGGTACTTCGAGTTTCATGTCGTCCAATAATTGCTCCAAAATTAAAGAAATCTGACTTTCTGAAATTGATGTTGGAATTCCTTTGACAACAATTGATTCATCAGTAATAGCTTCAAATAGAAAACCTGTATTTTCCAGATCAGATTTCATAGATTGAATCATCTCAATATCTATTTTCGAAAATGAAATATGTACTGGAAATAATAATTGTTGACTTATTGCCTCATGCACGGTAATACTCTCTAAAAAAGCTTCGTACAATACGCGCTGATGTGCTAATGATTGATGAATGAGTACCATTCCCGATTTTATGGAACTCAGTAAGTATTTTTTTTGTATTTGAAATGTTTTTCCTGTTTCAGTTGCTTCTTCTTGATGAAAAAAATCTTGTTGCACTGCTTTCTCAATCGGAGCTGCTTCGGTGTATAAGCTTTGCCAACTTTGTGATTCTTTTTGATAAGAAGTATTTTGTGGCGGGTAGCTTTGCTGTTCCGTTTTAAATGGGTTGAAATTAGGGTCAACCGATATTTTTGGTGTGGAGGCTGTACTTTTACTGCTAAACTGATAGGGGGTATCGAGTGTATTGTCTCTATTAAAATCCAATACAGGAGCCACATTGTATTGCCCTAAACTGTGTTTAACCGTGGCTCTTAAAATAGCGTAAATAGCTTTTTCATTATCAAATTTTATTTCCGTTTTTGTAGGATGAATATTGATATCAATGCTACTTGGGGGGACTGTTAGATATAAGAAATAGGAGGGATAATATCCATTCTCGAGCAAGCCTTCGAAAGCACTTATAACAGCATGATTTAAATAGGAGCTTTTTATAAATCGGTCATTCACAAAAAAGAATTGTTCTCCACGTTTCTTTTTAGAGAATTCGGGTTTAGCAACAAAACCAGTACTACTAATTAAATCTGTAGTCTCTTGAATCGGCACTAGTTTTTCATTCATCTTTGCACCAAAAATAGCAACAACACGTTTTCTTAGGTTACTTTCTTTTAGGTTATAGACCTCATTCCCATTGTGGTGTAATAAAAAAATGATTTTAGGATGTGCTAAAGCTACACGCTGAAATTCATCGATAATATGACGCGTTTCAATGGTATCGGATTTTAAGAAGTTTCTTCTCGCAGGGATATTATAAAACAAATTCTTAACAGCAATACTTGTTCCTTTGCTTGTAGAAGTAATCTCTTGAGATAGTATTTTGCTCCCCTCAATTTTGAGTTGAGTTCCAAGCTCATCATTTTCTTGTTTCGTTTTTAATACAACATGAGCAATGGCAGCTATAGAGGCCAGGGCTTCTCCACGAAACCCTTTTGTATTTAAATTAAAAAGGTCATGAGCATCTTTAATTTTTGAGGTAGCATGACGTTCAAACGATAAACGAGCATCGGTATTGCTCATGCCTTTACCATTGTCAATCACTTGAATTAATGATTTACCCGCATCCTTTATGAGTAGTTTTACAGAGGTTGCTCCTGCATCAATTGCATTTTCAAGTAGCTCTTTTACTACCGAAGCGGGTCGTTGTACAACTTCTCCTGCAGCAATTTGATTGGCTACATGATCAGGTAAGAGTTGAATAATATCTGACATGTATTATTTTAAAAAAATAGATAAATCAAAATCAATAATGTACAAGAATAGCAGTGTTAGAAGTACAACCAATGTTACAATTGTTTTGTTTACTCCTTTTCCTTTAGATTCTTTCAATTCATCAAAGGCTGTAACAAATTTTGTTTTGAGATTTTTGTTTTTACCCGTAGTGGTTCTATATTCATCGAAGGGGTGCTTTATTTCATAAGGGTTTCCTTCACCTTTATAAAACCTAGGTTTGTATTCGAATTTTTTATTTGTACGATTTAAGAATCCCATAATATTTGAATATTGAGTAATGTGCTCTTTTTGCTACCCGCAGAATGGTAACATGCGAATCCTCAAATTTACAGAATAAAAAAGGAGTGGTCAAGAAATGTTAAAAAGTATCTTGTTAAAACTCTCTTAAGGCTGCCATTTTTACAGCAGCAACCGCACATTCAATTCCTTTATTACCAAATTTACCTCCAGATCTGTCTATAGATTGTTGTCTGTGATTGTCTGTTAATACACAAAAAATTACCGGGATATCATATTTAATATTCAAATCAACAATACCTTGGGTAACCCCATCGCAAACAAAGTCAAAATGTTTGGTTTCTCCTTGAATGACATTTCCTATTGCAATAATTGCATCAACTTTTGAAGATTCAATCATTTTCTTGCAACCATAGACGAGCTCAAAGCTTCCAGGTACATCCCAGGAAACAATGTTATCAGGCAAGGCACCGCAATCAATCAAAGTTTCAATGGCACCTTTTTGAAGATTTCGAGTAATCTCCGGATTCCATTCAGAAACAACAATCCCAAATCGAAAAGCTTTCGCATTTGGGATGGTTGTTTTATCGTAATAAGATAAATTTGTTGTTGCCATAGTTGCGCTTAGTTTTTATCTGCGAACTCTGCACTGCTGATGTATTTTTCAATATTTCTACCTTGAAATGAAGTAGGGTATTCAGATTTTATCTTTTGAAATAAGCGCAATGCTTTACCGAAATCTTTGAGTTCCATAGCTGTAATTCCTGCTTTGTACAAAAATAATGGTGTTGAGTAATTATTTACTGTTTGGTTCGCAGCATCTTCGTAATAATTCAATGCATCTTCTGGTTGATTGATGTCAGCAAAAGCATCACCGATTGCTCCAATCGCTGTTGGGCCTAATAATGCATCACTTGAAGAAAATTCACTTAAATACTCAATCGCTTTGTCATATTGCTTTAGTTTTAAGTATGAAAGCCCAGCATAATAGTTGGCTAAGTTCCCAGCATCTGTACCACTAAAAGTAGTAGCAATGTCGGTAAAACCATATTTACCATCAGCTCCTTCTAAACCTAAATTTAATAAGGAATCTACACCAACAGATACTGCGTTGGCTTGATTGAAATGTTTTCTTGGGAATGCCAACTCATTCGAAGCCTCTTTTTCTGTTGGCTCAACAATATAAGTATTGTAACCAAGAGAACCTAAAATGGTAACAGCAACAAAAACCAATCCATAAAATAATGGTTTGCTATTTTTTTCTATCCACTGTTCAGATTTTGACGCCGTTTCGTCTAGGGTATCAAAAACTTCAGCAGTGGTGCTGTTGTCTTTTATTGTTTCTTGTATGTTCTCTTTTGATTTTGATGCTTTTTTCTTGTATGTCGCCATTTTCCTGTTAGATTATTGGGGTCAAAAATAGTTTTTTTAATTGGATTTTAAAAATGGATATTTCGTAAAATTTTCAATAATTTGCGATTCTTTATTTTATACAATTAGGATTTATGTATTTGCAGAAGCTTTCCTTAGTGAATTTTAAAAATATGAGTTCGCAAACATTTGATTTTCAGGAGAAAATTAATTGTTTCGTTGGCGATAATGGTGTAGGTAAAACCAATATATTAGATGCTATTTATTATTTATCATTCACAAAAAGTTATTTTAATCCAGTTGCATTGCAAAATATTAAACATGGAGAAGAGTTTTTTATGCTTGAAGGCAGCTATCTTTTAGATAATAGAGAAGAGAAGATCGTATGTTCTTTAAAAAAAGGGCAGAAGAAAGTACTCAAACGTAATGACAAAGCATATACCAAGTTTTCTGATCATATTGGACAATTGCCTTTGGTTATTATTTCTCCGGCAGATAGAGATTTAATTGTAGAAGGTAGCGATACGAGAAGAAAATTTATTGATGGTGTTATTTCGCAGCAGGATAAAGATTATTTGCAAAGTTTGATTCAATATACCAAGGTAATAAGTCAGCGCAACGCACTGTTAAAGTATTTTGCAGCGAATCGAACCTTTGATGCATTGAATTTAAAAATCTATGATGATCAGTTAATTCATCTTGGTACGATTATTTATGCGAAACGAAAGTCGTTTTTGGAAAAATTTACTCCTATCTTTAACGAAAAGTATCAGAAGATCTCTAGAGACAAGGAATCTGTTAATTTGATGTATAAAAGTCAATTGCACAACCTGCCTTTTGACGCCTTGTTGCAACAGAATTTGGAGAAAGATAAACTGTTGCAATACACATCTGTTGGAATTCATAAAGATGATTTAGGTTTTGATATTGGAGACTTTCCTATTAAAAAATTTGGTTCTCAAGGCCAACAGAAATCATATTTGATCGCTTTAAAGTTGGCGCAGTTTCAATTTATTAAAGAGCAGTCTAAGTTGGTGCCAATACTGTTATTAGATGATGTTTTTGATAAGTTAGATGAGCATCGAGTTTCGCAGATTATAGCATTGGTCAACAAAGATGAGTTTGGTCAAATATTTATTACAGATACCCATGCGGAAAGAACAGAGAGTGTGATTAAACAGAGTAATAAACCGTATCAGATATTTAAACTTTAATTTTTTAAAGAAATGTAACATGGCAAAAAGAGAGAGGGATACTTTTTCCGTTAAAGATTTAATGGGAGCCTTTATAAAGGAGAACAATTTAAGCAAAGGAATGCAGAAACTGAAAATAGAAGAAGTTTGGGCAACACTTATGGGACAGGGCGTAGTATCATATACCCAGAAAATTCAATTACAAAATAGAACATTGGTAGTGACGTTATCCTCATCGGTGCTGCGCGAAGAATTGAGTTATGGGAAAGAGAAAATTATAAAAATGATGAATCAGGAACTAGGGAGTGAAGTGATTTCTAAAATTATTTTGGCTTGATGAGATTATCTCTGTAGCTTTTGAGAATGTGTAAATAAGGTGTTGTCTTAAACCAAAAAAGCTCTTTGCAATTGCAAAGAGCTTTTTTAGTTAAGCGTGTAAAAGGTAATTAATCCTTAAAACATATCTCTTCCTGCAAAGTGGAAAGCTCCTTCAATAGCAGCATTTTCATCGGAATCAGAACCGTGTACAGCATTTTCTCCAATAGAAGTTGCGTATAATTTTCTGATGGTTCCTTCTGCAGCTTCAGCAGGGTTTGTTGCTCCAATTAAAGCTCTGAAATCTTCAACAGCGTTCTCTTTCTCTAAGATAGCAGCAACAATTGCTCCACGTGTCATAAATTCTACCAACTCTCCAAAAAATGGACGCTCGCTATGCACAGCATAAAATGCTTCAGCATCGGCTTTCGTCATTTGAGTTAATTTCATTGCTACGATTCTAAAACCTGCAGTGTTAATTTTTTCTAAGATTGCTCCGATGTGTCCGTTTTCAACGCCATCAGGCTTAATCATTGTAAATGTTCTATTTGTTGCCATTTCTAACCTTTAAAATTTTGTGCAAAAGTACAGTTTTATATGTTAACTGCAAGTTAATTGTAACTTTGAATGTGCTCTTGTTGTAAAATATTCTTTTTTCCTCGCATTTGCATTGTGATTGTTTTTGCTGTAAAATCAAATTTTAAAATTCCAAAGCTTAACTCTGAGACTACTTCTCCAACTCTGTATGGGTTTTCCTCTCCTTTAAATCCTTTATATGAATGTGTGAGACCACTCGATGTGAAATCAATTAAAGGAAAAGAGACGCCTTCAATTTTTGTTGATGAAAATTCAGAAATATGTCTGTCTCCAGATAAGAGTAGCACTTTAGATGCATTGCTATCTTTGATGAGCTTTTTTAGTTGGTCAACTTCGTGTGGAAAGTTACCCCAAGATTCATAGCCATGACGGTCTGATAGAAATTGTATGCTGCTAACAATCACATTAAAGTCGGCTTTTGAGGTATGCAATTCATTCGTTAACCATTTCCATTGTTCTTTTCCTAAAATGGTTCCTTTTCCGTAGGTATTGGGTTGGTATCTTTTTTTTGATCCTTTGGCTCGTGTTAATGAGGTTCTAAAATACCGGGTATCTAATACCATAATGTGCACACTCCCATGAGTAGTTGTGTACGTTTTAGATGTGTAAATTCCTAGTTGATGCCTTCTGTGATCATTTTGAGGGACTTTTAGGAAATCCAAAAACTCTTTTTGACTTCCTTTCTTTTTATAAAATTCTTCACCTCCATCATTTAGGCCGTAATCGTGATCATC
>JBELGW010000034.1:0-28002 GCA_042091715.1 Polaribacter sp.
TTGGGCTAGCCCAAAGAGAATTAAAAACAATAACTTTATAGAAGTTTTAGAAAACGAAGCAGCGCTATTCAAGGGAAGCCTACAACAGGCAATTAAATGATACACAAACCTGAGATGTAACCATTGGAATGCTGCAAACAATTTGAGAATAGAGAACATGATTACCTCTTTAAATACATTCTAAAAAAACAAAAAAATGCCAAAAACACCGAAATTCAAATTCTTCCAAGATTCACAAAATATCATTGCAGTAGGAGTAACTATTATCAGTTTATGTGCTCTTATTGTCTCGGTAATTCAAACAAGTATTTTGCGAGAAGAACAAGAGTTGATACGTGAATATTCTCGAGCCTCTGTGTGGCCGCGATTAACGTTAAATTTTGCAAAGGGACACAATGAAAATGATAACAGTGTTAATAAACTTGCTCTAGAACTTTCAAATGACGGAGTGGGACCAGCAATAATAACTGACGTAAAAGTGACATACAATGACACCGTTGCCAATAATTGGTGGCATTTGTTTCAAATCCAAAAAACACCGGATTCCATTCCACGATTTATTAATAACCGTAGTTTCAATAAAGAGATCATTAAAATAGGGGAAACTTTAGAAATAATGAACTTAGACCATAATATTCCTTTAGGCAACACATTTTTAGCACGATTAGAAGGTTTACATATAGAGATATACTATGAATCCATTTATGGTGAAAAATGGAAAAATAAATGGAAATACAATATGAATACAACAAGTAAACTAGAGAATTTTGAAGGGTTGCCAGATGCAGAACAATTTAGATAGTTGCACAAGTGCTTCAAAAAAAAGCCAGACACCACAAAGAATTTATTAAAAACCCAAGTCTTTTTATTATTCATTTCATGCATTAGCCTTCTCAGTTTAAACTACTGTTTAAGCTTTTTTTCTGATGTATTTTATCGTTTTTTTTACGATTTAGACAGTAGTCCTGAAACATCCGTTTCATCGGATAGATGTCCTATTTTTGCTATGGCAAAACTTTGTTTTATCAGTTTATTAGAAACCGCTATTAAGGTCAATTTCTTACTTTTTCCTTTGTTTGCGATTCGTTCATAAATCGCTTTTTTTGAGCTAGTTTTTAGTTCTAATAATTTTTTCTATTCTATTATTTATAATTTCTGATAAATTCCAATTGTAAAGTTTAGGATCTGTTGTACTATAGAATGCAACAACAACAGCATCAAGGTCTTTGTGATATTCGGCAAAACTCTGGTATCCAGGGACCCATCCAGAATGTTCGTATTCATATATTGAATCATATATTTCGTGTTCTCCTTTTTCAAATACAGAACCATCGTTTAATGCTCTTAAGAAAACACCTACGTCTTCTGCAGTGGCAAGCATTCCATGATCATCTGTTTTTAAATCATCGGGATACCCGATATGATAACCACTCATTACATGTTCTAAATTTACTTCTTTTAAAGAACCAAAAGTATTGCTGAGATTCAAAGGACGAAGCACCTCTTCTTGAATGTATTGAAAATTCCTATACCCCAACACATTGTCCATTATTTTATTGATTAAAAGATAGTTGGTGTTGCAGTATTCATACCCTTGATCAGGTTCAAAATTGGCAGGTTTATCTTTAATTAATGCAATACTTTCACCAAAAGTTTCTGTTGGGTTTGCCCAAAAATTGGGCGCATCTGTAAAGTTTGGTATTCCGCTTCTATGTTGAATCATCAAACGCAACGTAATTTTCTCTGCATTATCAATAATACCTACGAGTTCTGGAAAGTAATCTGCAACTGTTTTATCTAAAGAAAGTTTCCCATTGCTCACCAATTTGGTAACAGCAACAGCATCGTATAGCTTGCTAATACTCGCCAATTTAAATAGGGCTTTCGGTTTCGCGAGAATCTTATTTTCTCTATTGTGCCAGCCAGCTGCTAAAAATTGAGGGTCTTGATTGGCTTGATCGATGTATACAATCATGCCTTCGAACCCATAACCAATCGCTTCGTCTAATTGTTCTTGAACCGTATTGGGCAGTGGTAAAATCCAGGCTTTTACCAATAGCCAAGGAACAAAATATAACGAAATTAAGGTACCTACTAATAGTGCAATTCTAGCTATTTTGGTTTTCTGTTTGTTCATCACAATATTGCTGATTATTTATTTATGAGTCTCAAATTTACTAAGAATCTCAAGAAATTCCTCTTTATCAATTTTACCTATCGCTTTATCCATTACTTTTCCTTCTGAATCAATAATAAGTGTTGTTGGTGTTGCATTGACCTTGTAATACTGAACTAGCTCTTTGGCATTTGGGTCGTCAACGTCAATGATCACCGGGGTGAATTGCGAGTTGATGACTTTTGATACTTCCTTATCAGCAAAAACTTCACGCTTCATAATTCGGCAAGGAGAACACCACTCACCAGTAAAAAATAACAGCGCATGATTGTTAGAAATGTTCTTGAGATTTTGAACAGAAGTACTATTTTTCGACCATTTTATATCATTTGATGGTGCATAAAAAGAATACCAAGCATAAGCCAGCGAAACCACAAGAAAAGATAGCCAGAACCATTGCCAAAATGGATGCGATTTGGTTTTGGGAAATTTTGAGGATGAATTGTCTGCTGCTGTCATTTTAATAAACGTTTTATTTTTAAGACAAAATTCAGAAATAATAATTGTGAGGTCTAACTTTACTTGACCAATTGTTGTTTTTAGGAGATGAGTCGTTGAAATAAGTGCAATGTTCAGTATTTTGCAGTTAGGGCATTTGATGCAGTGAACCCATCACTTTTTCACCTATACAAAACCTTCAACGCTGTTTTTAAACAATCCATTCTTTCAAACCAAATCAATGATGTAGCGGTGTTCATAATTTGCATGTTACTTTCCTAATCAACCAAACACCTTATTTATGATATTAAGATGAGTATGCTACTATTAAACAGCTGTTTTAAAGGAAAGCTTACATTTCTCATAAAATAATGACTGACTCCAGAAAAGTGTGGGTTTCTATAATCATGTATGATGCAATTTTTTTAAATTACTATTTTGAAGCTATTTGAACAATTTTTTAAGTAGATTGACCTAAAAGAGAACTATTTAATACTGGTTTAACAAGAGCTTTGTGAGGTAATATTGTATATACTATATGAAAAAAACTACTACTATACATCTAATTTTATCCCTGCTTTTCATTATAAACTCAGTAGCATGTGCGCAATCAGCTGAACAGAATTCTGAAAAAAAACAACCAAACTTTTTATTTGTTTTGGTTGATGACCAACCTTTTGATGCTCTCGGATTATCTAAACGATATCCATTTTTAAAAACCCCAAATATTGATCGATTGGCTAAAGAAGGAGCCCATGTAAAAAACTTCTTTGTAACACAATCCATCTGCTCTCCTTCCAGAGCTAGTTTTTTAACCGGAACCTATCCTCATATTCATGGTGTCAACCAAAATAATAGACATGTAGATCCAAATTGGGACGAATTTGCTCCTTATTCAAGTCATTTACAACAAGGAGGCTATGAAACAGCTCATGTGGGTAAAATTCACATGGCACATTACAAAGGAAAAAAACACATCAGGCCTGGTTTTGATTACTGGTTTAGTTTTGTTGGTCAGGGAAAATACTTCGACCCTCCTGTAAATGAAAATGGCAGAGAATATCAAGAAAAAGGATACATGACAGATATTCTAACAAACAAGGCGATTACTTGGTTAAAAGAAAAAAGAGACCCTAACAAACCCTTCAGTTTAAATCTCTGGCACAAAGCAGTTCATCAGCCTCATTTACCTGCTCCTAGGCATGAGAACTTATACCTTGGAAAAGAATTACCAACGCCGCCTTACGATACCCATAAAGAAACCTTTAAAGGGAAACCTGAATGGCAGCGTAAAAAAACCTTTGGATTTGACTGGAAAAACAATTTGCCTATTCCCTCTGAACTTCCAGAACAAGAATGGCCTATAAATTACGATAGAAATATGCAGCTTCTTCGTTGTTTAGTTGCAATAGATGAATCTCTTGGAAAGGTCTTAGCTACTTTAGAAGAAATGGGTGAACTCGAAAATACAGTTGTTATATATAGCAGTGATAATGGTTATTTTATGGGAGAACACACCTATTTAGATAAACGATTGGCCTATGAAAATTCTATGCGAGTACCGATGCTTATTAGGTATCCTAAATTAATTAAGGCGCAGAGCATTGTAAAAGATCAATGTTTAAATATTGATATCGCACCCACCATTCTTCATCTAGCTAACATAGACAAGCCTGCCTATATGCAAGGAGAATCTATGGTGAATTTACTGAAGGGCCAGAAAGATAAAAACTGGAGAGATGCCATACTATTTGAATATTATGTAGATAGCTATTGGCCCTATGCAGGCCCAAATCAAATTGCTGTTAGAACCGAGAATTATAAATTAGTAGACGCTTTTTTAGAAAATGATATTGATGAGTTGTATGATCTCAAAAATGATCCAGGAGAGATGAAAAACTTAATTAATGTCGAAGCCTATAATAGCATAGAAGAAGAACTGCGAAATGAAGCAAGTAAATTAAAAAAACAATATAAATACAATCCAAACAGGGATTGGTGGTTAAAAAAAGTAATGAAATCTAAGAAAGAGAATCAAAAAAAATAAAAAGATTCTAGAATTATTGAGAAAAACTCTTTCTTGGTTAGCTTCCTATAAAAATTGTATTTTTACAAATAGGAGCATCTATTAGTGTTAACTTCCTAAATCCTGTTTTTATGATGAGACGCTTTTTTTACAGTACTGCCCTCTTGTTTTTTTTACTTCCCATTTTAGCAGCTGGTCAGCAAATAAAACATTTAGGTGTTTATGACGGTATTCGTAGTGGAGCGGTTAGAGCTTTTCAGAAAGACACCTTGGGCTACATGTGGATTGGCACTTCTCAAGGATTAAACAGATATTCTGGATATCAATTTAAAAATTATGATAAATTTCTAACAAGCGGTGTTGTTGATATTATCAGTAAAAATGGAAATCTTTTCGTTTTAGGAACCAAGGGAGAACTTCTAAAATATAGCTACCAGCAAGACAGCTTTCAGTCTATTTTAAATTTAAAAGATCTTAAATTTTTATCTTTTGAACTGATCAATCATCACACAATCATTATTGGACTTCAACAAGGACTGATGATTTATGATTTAAAATCTAAAAACATCAGTAAAGTACTTCACGCCAACACCATGTTTAATAGAGAAGTTCAAGTAGCTGGAAACCAAATTTATGTTGCCTCAACGAAAGGAATTAATATCTATAATTACAATCAAAGCTCTAACCAATTAGTAAAACAGAAAACACTGTTAGAAAATCATGAAATTCTTGATTTAAATTTTGATCATCAAAATAGAATTTGGGCAGGAACCTATCAAAAAGGTTTATATGTTATTGATAACAAACTCATTAATCAGGTGAAATTTCATGAAAAACAAACAAATACACACACCATAAGATCTATTGAATTTGACCAGAATAACAAGGCTTTAATAGCTCTAGAGGGTACTGGCTTGGTGCTGATGGATGATGCTTTTAACATTCTTAATAAATTAGAATACAAACCCAATGAGGCTAATTCACTCAGCCAGAATAGTATCTATGAAATCTTCATTGATGACGAAAATGTGTATTGGCTTGGATTAAGAGAGGTTGGAATTGATGTGATCTATCCAAGAGACAATGCCTTTAAAAACATTTCTTACATTCCTTTTAAACCAAATAGCATTCAAAACAATAACATTCGATCTATTTATTATGAAGAGAATGGAAATGTTTGGTTTGGCACCGAAAATGGAATTAGCAAATATTCCCCCAATGGAGATTGGACGAATTACAATACAAATCAGCAACTAGCAAACAAAGCAGTCTTAACCATAAATAAATACGGCGCATATTTAATGCTAGGTGTTTATGGCTCTGGATTGTTAAAATTTAATCCTAAGACCGGAAAAACAAGTCCTTTTAAACTGAAAGAAAATGGGGCAAAATCTAAATTAATTTTCACCACCTTGTCCAAAAACAATGAATTATGGGTTGGCGGATTTGATGGCCCTTTAAAGTATTTCAAAGATCATGTTTTAATAAGTACCTACAAGACGGGAAATGCCCGTTCTATTGTTGAGGGAGAAGATCATATAATCTATGTAGCTTCCTCCAGTGGTATTTACAAGATTGATCAACTTACTCATAGTATCCAAGCTATTAAAGATGAAAATCAAAATTATATTGATCAAAATCACGCAGTGTTATATGACAAACAAAACAACTGTTTATGGATTGGTAATACGCAAGGTTTGTTTGCTTACAACTTAACTTCTAAAAAAATAAGGCAAGTAAATAAGGTCTTAAATTTTGATCCTGGAACTGTATTTTCTATTCAAAAAGATTCAAACCAAAATTTATGGTTTGCTAGTTACACAGGTTTGTGGAAGTTAAATATTAAAAAAGAAATTATCAGAAAGTACGACGATGGTGATGGATTAACAATTAGCACCTTTGGATTTGGCGCATCTACTAAATCAAGTGACGGTCGTTTAGCTTTTGGTGGGCCTAATGGGGCAACGCTATTTAATCCATCACAAATTTTAAAAGAGAAAGAAGTCTCTAAAATTTATATTTCTAATTTTCAGATCAATGGTGTGCTGGCCGATGCTACAATGATTGAAAAAAACATAAATTATCTACATAAAATAGCACTGAACTACAATCAAAACTCTTTGAGTTTTGACTTTGAAGCTCCCACCTTCCATGGCTCAAAAAAACATTCTTTCAGCTGGCAATTAAAAGGCTATGACACCAGCATAAATAACTCTAAAAACAGCAGAGGCATTGTGTATTCAAAACTACCTCCTGGCAAGTATTCCCTGGAGATTACAGCTACCAATGTGGATGGTATTTCCTCTATAGAATCATTTCATTTAGACATCATTATTAAAGATCCTTTTTGGTTCAGTCACTTGGCATTTTTATTGTATTTCATTTTAGGAAGCTCCTTATTATATTTATTTTTTCTTGTGAAAAAATCTAGAGCTACTCAAAAATTTAATGACAATAAAATAAAATTCTTCACAGATGTAGCCCATGACATAAGAACTCCTGTTACTTTAATTCAGCTGCTGGTCTCCCAACTTTCAGAAAAAAATAATTTTCAAAACAACATTGATCTTATTCATCGCAATGCACAAAATTTAAATGAGTATGTGACACAGCTTTTAGATTTTCAAAAAGCAGATCGAGGTTTGCTTAAATTATCGATTATCAAAGTAGAGTTAAAAGAAATTATTCATAGAATTGTAGCCGAAGTAGAACCCTTATTAAATAAAAAATCTATAGACATTATAGTTTCTGTTCCAAAAATTCATGTGTGGTTTGATGAAAATAAAATGTCTCGGATTTTTTATAATTTAATTTCAAATGCTATAAAATATAGTGAAGAGGGTGGAAAAATTGAAATAAAGGCATCAAAAAACATAAAAAATATAAGCATAGATTTCATAGACACTGGATTTGGAATTCCTAAAAAAGAGCAACCATTAATATTCTCAAGATTTACCAGAGGAACGAATATTAATAACAAAGGAATTTCAGGTTCTGGAATAGGTTTAATGATTTCAAAAAAAATTATTGAATTACATGGAGGAACGATTGAATTTAAAAGTAAAGAAAATTTAGGGTCTACTTTTACGATAACTCTAAAAATAGGTAGTGAACACTATGACGAAAAACATATTTTAATTGAAAATTCAAATTTGCAAGAGCCGATCTCATTTGAAGAGAGTATTTCTAATAACAAACGGATATTACTAGTTGAGGATAATGAAGATTTAAGACGGACTATTAAAGCTGAGTTGGAAGAAAAACACACCGTACTAGATGCTTCGAATGGCAAGGAAGCACTGCTAATAGCCTTAGCAAAAAACCCAGATCTAATTATCACAGATGTTATGATGCCAGAAATGGGAGGTAAAGAGCTATGCAACATTATAAAATCGAACTTTCAAACAAGTCATATTCCCGTAATTATGATTACTGCATTAAGTGATCTTGACACTAAAATTGAAGGACTTGAAATTGGAGCTGATGCCTACCTTGAAAAGCCTTTTAATATGAAAATACTCATTGCAATGGCCAATAACCTTATCAATTCAAGACAGGCAATTCATCAAATACTACACTCAAAATCAAGAGATAAAGCAGTGTCAAAATCAGCTGATGAAAATTTCTTAACGGAGGTTGTTGAAATTATAAAAAGCAATATCACCAATAGTGAGTTTTCAATTAAGTTGATCTCTGATAAAACAGGTCTCAGTAGATCAAATTTGTTTAGAAAATTAAAAGGGCTTACCAATATGTCTCCTGTAGATTTGGTGATAAAAATTAAATTAAGTCATGCAACAGAGTTATTAAAATCAAATAAATCATTGAGAATTAGCGATGTCGCGTATGAATCAGGATTTAATAATCCTAAGTATTTTAGCACCCTATTCAAAAAACACTTTGGAAAAACACCGAAAGAATACAGTGAAGAGTATAACTAGTATAGTCTATGATAAATACAACGGAACCCATATGATGAACTCATAATATTTGAGTTATATCAAATAGTAAACTATTTTGGATAAAATATAAACTGCAATACCCCTTTATTTTAAGAAATTCATGTCATGACAAAAAAGACATCCATGTGTAATAAACTTTTTTTTATTTTCTTATTGTTACCATCATTTATGATCGCACAGCAAATTACTCTCAAAGGAAATGTAATTGATGATGATTCTAATGACCCACTACCTGGAGCCACACTATTGATTAAAGGAAGTTCTGCAGGAGTGACCACCAATTTAGATGGTTTTTTTACAATAAGTAGTAAAATTGGAGACACATTAGTAGTCTCCTACTTGGGAATGAAAACCAAAGAAGTGGTGATTTTGTCTTCTCCAATATCTATTCGTTTAGAAACGAAGATTAGTAAGCTGGATGAGGTTGTTGTAAGTGTTGGTTATTTTGATGTTAGCAAAAAAGATCTTTCTGGTGCTATCACTCAAATTAACGCAGAACAGTTAGAAAAAAATAGAACAAACTCTATTGAAAATTTATTACAAGGACAGGCTGCTGGTGTTGTTGTAAATGAAAGTTCAGAACCTGGAGGAGGTATTGGGATATCTATTAGAGGAGTTAATTCTATGCTTGGGGGTACGCAACCCTTGTATGTTTTAGATGGGGTACCTGTAGACCCAATTACAGATGCACAAGGAAATGGAGCCTCTGGAGGAGCAAAAAGTTCATTGGGCTTTCTAAACCCCAATGACATTGAAAAAATAGAGATCTTAAAAGATGCAGCAGCAACCGCCTTGTATGGTGCCCGAGGGGCAAATGGAGTGGTTTTAATTACTACAAAAACAGCAAACAAATCAGAAGGAGTAGATAAAATTTCTGTGAATTATGACACTTCAATTACTACAGTAAGAAATCGTATTGGTGTTTTAGATGGTCCGGGCTTTGAACAGTATATGAACCAGCGTAATATCAATCAGTTGTACCAAGATATTACAGATCCTTCTAGAGCAGGTGGTGCTTATAATGGAAGTCAAGAACTTACAGAAGCAAATTACCCTGAATTAGTGGGCTTTACAATTCCGTACACAACGTCTACAGGAATTAATACTAATTGGCAAGATGAAACCTATCATATGGCACATACGAATTCCTATAATATTGCCTATAGAGGAGGTAATTTTAAAAAGAACTTATCAGCTAGCTTGGGTGTTTTAAATCAAGAAGGGGTAATTATAAACTCCAATAATAAGAGAGTGACCTATAATATGAATGCTAAAAGAAAGGCATTTAATAACAAAATAGATTTTTATTCAAAAACAAACATCTCCTATAAAACAGGAAATGCCGCCTCTGTTGGAAATGGTCAAATTTTTGCACAAAGAGGTGTGGTATCACAAGCCCTCCAGTTTCAGCCCATATTTCCGTTATTAAGTCCAGGAGAAGATGATGATATTTATGCTGCCTTAAACGAGGGAAATATCGTCTCTAATCCATACACCTTAGCTAAAGATGTTATTGATGAAAAGAAATCAATTACGCTAAGACAAGTTCTTTCTGTTGTTTCTAAAATTACGCCCAAACTTACGGGAACAATCAGGGGAGCATTTAACTATCAAAGAAGCACAAGAGATAATTATTATCCAACCAATACAACAAGAGGTAGGCGCAATGATGGTGAAGGATCTCAAGCCTTTGTAGAAAACAATAAGGTCTATCTTGAAGCCAACCTTAGGTATAGAAATAAATTCAACGCGCATCGAATTGACGCCACATTGGTAACTACTTATGAGAAAAATAATATTCGTTCGTTATTTAACAAGGCTATTGGTTTTGGAAGTGATAATACCTCCTTCTACAATTTTGCATCGGCAACAGAGATATTTGTTCCCATTACACAATTTAGACAAGTAGGACTGCTTTCTGGACTGTTTAGAGTGGGGTATAATTACAAGAGAAAATATTACATAGATGTGAATGCTCGTTTAGATGCTTCCTCAAAATTTGCAACGAATAATAAAAGTGCATTATTTCCTTCTATTGCATTATCTTGGGTTGTATCCAAAGAGAAATTCTTAAAAAAATCGACTGTAATTAATAATTTAAAGCTTCGTTTATCCTATGGTAAAACGGGAAGTAATCCTATTTCTCCTTATCAATCCTTGGCACTGATGACACCAATTCGATATAATTTTAATAACGAGTTAGTCACAGGTTATTATGAATCAAATCTTGCAAATGACGATTTAACTTGGGAGAAAACAGATCAATTTAATGCTGGCTTAGATGTGAGCTTCTATGATTCTCAATGGAACTTAACCATAGAGGCCTATCATAAATTAACCAAAGATTTATTACAGAACGTAAATTTACCCGTATCAAATGGTTTTACAAGTAGAGTAGATAATTTTGGAGAAGTTGAAAATAAAGGAATTGAATTTAATGTAGCAGGAACAATTGTTGCTAATGATAATTTCAGCTGGGATATCAGCGCTAATTTAGGTGCAAATAGAAATAAACTCGTAGCGTTAAACTCTAATTTAGATTTTCAATTGGGTCCATCTGTCGGATTCAGTCAGGCAAAACCTATCCTCTTTAAAGTAAATCAACCTCTTGGAATTTTCTGGGGCGCTCAAACCAATGGTATCTATAGAGATTGGGACGAAGCTATTGCAAGTGGTATTGAAGGAGCAGCACCTGGTGAAATTAAATACATGAACAATCATATAGATGTAGATGAATTTGGACAACCACTCGCAATTCAGCAAATTAATTTTGAAGATTATGTTAAAATTGGAGATCCAAATCCAGATTATACATTTTCATTTATTAATAATTTCTCTTTCAAAAATTGGGACCTAAGTATTTTATGTACTGGACAAAAAGGAGGTGATGTATTTTGGGTAGATTCTTGGCAACTCAGTGGTCTTCAGAAACAAACAAATGTATTAGCATCCTCATTTAATGCATCTTGGAGAGCACCTTTAACTTTTGCTAATGGCATGGTTACTTACGACCCCTCAGTTGGAAATATAGATAATGTAAGCCATCCTGGAGCCATTATAGAAAATGGTCCTAGAGCCATAGTTTCAGATAGACAAGTGTTTGATGGTTCTTTCTTTAGATTAAAAAACATCAATATTGGTTATACTATTAATTTACCTAAAAAGAGAAGTTTTAGAATCTATGCTACAGGGCAAAACATTCTAACCTGGACGGATTATCCTGGTTATGACCCAGAAGTAGAAACGTACAACAAAAGCGCTCAAAGAAGAGGGGTAGACTTTGGCACATACCCAGGAACAAAAACCTATTCGTTAGGATTAAAATTTAACTATTAATTTTTATGATAAAATACACACATATTATAGAAACTAGAGTCAAACTTATAATGCTGATTATATGCTTGTTATCTTACACTTCTTGCGAAGTACTCGAAGAGGATCCTTTTGTTAAAGTAAGTACAGAAAACTTCTATTTAAATGAAACAGATGCATTAGCAGCTTTAACAGCTGCTTATGCTCGATTAAAAAGCGGAAGCGGATATTATAAACAAACATTTTTATCGGCACTTCATGCATCATCAGATCAAGGTCTTTCAAGCTATTTGTGGAATGATTTTAAAAGAGGAACTATTGCCGCTACCAACCAAAATATTTTTCCAATGTGGAGAGATATGTATTTTGGAATTAGAGATGCCAATAATGTCATTGCCAATGTACCACCGATGTCTATAGATGAAGAATTAAAGACTCGAATTATAGGGGAAGCTAAATTTTTAAGAGCCTTACATTATTTTAATTTAGTTCGGTGTTTTGGTGAAGTACCTCTTAGAACAACACCGATTGGGCCTGATGATGATGAAGGACTCCCAATTTCACCTATTGAAGATATATATCAGCAAATCATAAGCGACTTACAAGATGCTTCAGAAAACTGTTGGGGAAGAAATGAAATCAGAAATAATTATGTGAACCATGAAGGAAGAGTAACAAAAGCAGCTGCTCATGCTATGCTAGCTAAAGTTTACTTAGGCATAGCATCCTCTAAAAGAACTGGTTTGCATGGAGTTGAAGGCAATAACAAATATATTTCCCTCCCTGAGTCTGAAATCAAATACTATCAATTGGCTAAAGATCAATGTGATTTAGCCATTAATGAAGCAGGGTTTCAATTACAAACTTCTTTAGATGGTTACAATACAATATTTGATCCTGAAAATGGAAATAATTCTGAAATGATTTTTGAAGTTCAAGGGGCTGCGATTGTTGGGCAAGGAACCGCCGTTTCTAACTTATTTTCGCCTAAAGATGCCGGTCTTAGTGGAACAGGTTTTGGAGGAAGCAATAAGCTTAAACCTAAGTTTATTAATTTTCGTATCAACAAAAACGACCCTAGATATCAAAATACGATTATTACTTCTTATCAGAACAACACAAGGTCTTTTGAAATAAATGCGGGAAGTACAGGATATATCCCCACCCTGTTTTCAACAGGAAATACCATAGAAACTAGTTGGCAAATATATACTTCAAAATATATTGACCCAGAAGCAACTACAGAATACACCAGCCGCCAAAATTGGCATATTATTCGATTAGCAGATGTGCATTTAATGCGTGCTGAAGCAACCGTAGAAATTTCTCAAGATCCAAGTCTAGCAAATACTGATTTTAATATGCTAAGAAATAGAGTTGGAATGTATGGTTTTGATGGAAATGGTATGAGTATTGAAGATTTTAGAACTGCACTACTTCAAGAAAGAGCCGTAGAATTATACATGGAAGGACACCGATTTTTTGATTTAAAAAGGATGGGGGTATTAGATGAATACTGTCGGCTACTTCATGGAGATACCGATGGTGCAAGACAAGCAGAAGATTACTTTTGGCCAATTCCTATTGAAGAAATTACAGCCAACGATCATATTGATTAATAAACCTACTTGGATTTGACAAAAACATAATTAAGAATCACCAAACGGATAATACATGAGAAATAGCTCCCTATTTTACCCCCTTGTTTATTTAATTGGACTGCTCTATTTTAGTTGTAAACCTGTCAAAATAACCTCAAAAAAGAAAGCTCCAAATTTTATTCTAATCTTAACTGATGATCAAGGTTGGAACGGAACTTCAGTGCAAATGATGGATGAAGATATTCGCTCAAAAAGTGACTATCACCAAACTCCAAATGTTGAAAATTTGGCGAATCGAGGGATGCGGTTTTCCTCTGCTTATGCAAGCGCTCCTGTCTGTTCTCCATCTCGTTATAGTATTCAGTTTGGGCAAACACCTGCGAGACTTAAAATGATCAGAGTAGGAATGAATACCAATCATATACAACACGAAACTTCATACACCATTCCTAAGCTTTTAAAAACTATAAATTCAAATTATAAAACTGCCCATTTTGGTAAATGGGGAATAGCTGTAGATCCTTCTGTCCTAGGATATGATGAAAGCGATGGAATTACAGGAAATAAAGAAGGTGGATTTGACTACAAGTCAAACAAAAAACAATGGCGAAACAATATAAATGATGACCCAAAGAAAATATTTAGTACCACTAAAAAAGCCATTGATTTTATGGAACGAAAAACGAAATTGAAACAACCTTTCTTCTTACAGATTTCACATTATGCGGTTCACTCAGATATTATGATGCGCAAAGAAACACTCGAAAAATATAAGACTAAAGAAAAAGGGAAATATCAAAGACATACAGGTTTTGCTGCAATGACAGAAGATTTGGACACAGGAGTTGGTCTATTATTAGACCGTGTTAAAGAATTAGGTTTAGCGGAGGACACCTATATTATTTATACATCAGACAATGGAGCTGTTCCTGTAATGCCACCCAAACCATTTTATAAAGAAGGATCAAATTTTCCATTAAGTAGAGGTAAATGGGACGCAATGGAAGGTGGTTTAAGAGTTCCTTTTATCATTTCCGGACCCAATATTAAAGCAGGTTCAGAATCTAAGACCCCAATTACGTTTTCAGACTTATTACCAACCATTATCCATATAGCAGGCTATAAGTTACCTTTAAACGAAAAATTAGATGGTGGAAGTTTTTATAAAATACTTACTAAAGACAGGCAAGGAAAAGTAAAACGTTTTTCTGAAGGATTGATATTTCATGTCCCTTATGAAAATAGAATTGCTCTTAGAAGAGCGCATTCAGCAATTGTACTAGATGATTATAAACTAATTAAGTTTCATAATAATGGTAAATTAAAGCTATTTCATATTAAAAATGATCTGGGTGAAAACCATAATTTAGTTTTTTCACTTCCTGAAAAAGCTTCTGAACTAGAATTTCTTTTAGATAGCTATCTCAGTAAAGTGAAAGCACCTAAGTGGCAACCTGGTATTACATGGAAAAATAAACCAATTGAAAAATTCAACTCTTACCACTAATACCTCTCCAACGGGTAAAACACTGCTAGATTGGTTAAATAATTTAACTATCTGAACAAATTTTGAACCCTAATTTATCATTGTTTGGATAACTTTACTTGGAAACATACATTTTACCAAGATGAAAAAACATTTTACATTCATTTTTATAATAATTCTTTCACTGAATACTTTTGCTCAAAAAAATCCCGAAACCAGGGCAAGCGCTTTAACTGCAACCATGACCAAAGCGCTTTCTCTAAACAAAGAACAACAGGCTAAAGTATATAAAATTCAACTTGATCGTTTTCAAGAAGTAGTTCGTGTAAAAAAAATATATCAAAACAATCCAGAAAAAAAAAGAGCGGAATTGGAAAAGATCTACAACAAATTATACGGGAAATTAAAAGGGAATCTTGGTGAAGAAAAAATGATTTTATGGCAAGAATATAAGAGGAACAACTAAAAAAAGAAACCATGGCAAAAAAAATTACACTTCTAGTATTTACATTCATTACAAGCACTTTTATTGCTCAAACCCAAATCTCTAGCTCTAATCTCTTTGAGGCTGGAACAAATGCAAACTGGCCACATATATTAGTAGCTGCTACAAATGACGACCCAAATAGTCAAGTAGCGCAAACTTTAGAAATTAATATTACAAGTTTACCCGCGGGTGGTGCAAATTATAGAGTATATAAAACAACGGCAAATGGAGGCGATTTCTTTGGAAATGCAACAGCCCTCAATGTTGGTTCTAATACCATTAACGTGGCAGCCGTTGGTTTTAATAGAGCTGTGAAATTTCAATTTAGTAGTGGAGATGTTGCGTTTGATGTTATTTCTTTAAATGACACAGAAAGCGACCAAGAAATTACAACTTCTAATTTATTTGTTGCAGGGTCAAACACCAACTGGCCTCATGTTTTAGTAGCCACTACAAACGATAATCCAGACAGTCAGCAAGCGCAAACATTAGCATTGTATATCACAAATATTCCTGCCTCCGGCGCAAATTATCGCGTGTACAAAACAAATGCCTCCGGGGGTGATTTTTTTGGGAACGCTCAACCGCTTACTTTAGGGCGAAACATACTAACAGTTGCCGGAGTTGGCTTTAATCGAAGTGTGAAGTTTCAATTTAATAGTGGAAACGTAGTCTTTGATGCCATATCTTTAAATGACTCAGCAAATGCATCAAACATTGGTGATTCTGAGGTTTTTGAAGCAGGATCAAATGCAGATTGGCCTCATGTTTTTGTACTTGCTGCCATCGATGATGATGATAGTAAACTAGCACAAACTTTAGAATTTAATATTACTAGTGTTCCTGCGCAAGGTGCAAGCTACCGAGTTGTGAAGACGGTTGCTAATGGGAATAATAATTTTGGAGCTGCTCAACCCATTACATTGGGTCTAAATACCAAAACCATTCCCGCTGTAGGATTTAATAGAAATGTGAAATTTCAATTTAGCAGTGGAAACATTGAGTTTGATGAAATGATACTTAACAGTTCTGTAGTATTAGGTATGGAAGACTTTTCTCTAGCATCTGTCTTAGTATATCCAAATCCTGTTACTCATACCATCAAGGTTGATGGGCTAGAGAATATTAAGTCTATTAAAATTTACTCAATATTGGGAAGTCTGGAAAAAGAAGTTTTCAATACCAATCAAATTGATGTTTCAGAACTTTCTTCTGGAGTTCATGTAATTAAAATTAATAATGGAGCTGTTTTTTCGAAGCACATTATTAAACAATAACTAAACGAGGTTTCTAGGAAAGCTATTTCAATCAAATAGATCAAATTTTTGACTCCAATAGCCTTTTGTAACTTCTGTAAAATTAACTTTGTGAATTCGTATAACAAACTTTTACTTGTAATATTAATTTCAATACACTTTGTCTGTTTTAGTCAAAAAAATGCTGAATCAACAAAGCCTCCTAATATTGTGTTTATCTTTTCAGATGATCATGCAACAAACGCCATCTCTGCCTACGGTGGTATTTTTAAAGAATTGGCACCAACACCTCATATAGATCAAATTGCCAGTGAAGGTGCTTTGCTTACAAATGCTCTGTGTACAAATGCCATTTGTGGTCCAAGTAGGGCAGCTATATTAACCGGGAAATACAGCCATATTAATGGGTACTATAAAAATTATAAAGGTGGAGTTTTTGATAGCAAACAGTGGACTTACCCACAAGCATTAAAAAAGGCGGGGTATCAAACAGCTTTGATTGGGAAATGGCATTTAGCTTCAGAACCTGTTGGTTTTGACTATTATAAATACCACATATCTCAAGGACAGCAAGGTTTGTATTGGGACCCTGTGTATAATGACAATGGTAAAAAAATAAAAGAACAAGGATATGCAACCAATTTAACCACTGATTTTGCTTTAGAATGGCTCAAAGATAGAAAAGAAAAAGAACCATTTTGTCTGTTGTTACAATACAAAGCACCGCATCGTGAATGGTCGCCAGATACTAAATATAAAAATTTATGGAAAAACCTTGAAATGCCATATCCAAGAACCTTCAATGATGCTTACGAAGGAAGAGAATTAACTGCTGGAAATACAGAAATGACCATGGATTATTTTTCCAGAAAAGACATGAAAATGATAGCCCCAGATTCTTTATCGAAAAAAGAACGAATAAGATGGAGGCAATACGGATTTAAACCTGGCGAAATTGTATCTCCATCTAAAAATTTATCCAATGAAGAAGTTCGTAAGTGGAAATACCAGAGGTACATCAAAGATTACCTTGCTACTATTAAATCTGTAGATGATAATATTGGGCGGGTATTGGAATATTTAAAAGAAAACGGATTGGAAGAGCATACCATTGTAATATATGCTTCAGACCAAGGATTCTTTTTGGGAGAGCATGGGTTCTTTGATAAGCGTTTTATGTACGAAGAAGCATTACACATGCCATTCATTATTCGCTATCCAGGAAAAATTAAACCAAGAACTGTTGTAGATGATATTATTACAAATATTGATTTTGCTCCAACCTTACTAGAAATGGCAGGAGTTTCGTCACCAAAAGAGGTGCAAGGAAAAAGTTTTTTCTCTAATCTTAAAGGAGAAACTTCTAAAGATTGGCAACAATCTATGTATTACCATTACTATGAATACCCATTTTATCATCGTGTCCAACCGCATTATGGTATGCGAAACAAACGGTACAAATTAATCCATTTTTATTATGACATTGATGTTTGGGAACTTTATGATTTGAATAAAGACCCTTTTGAGACAAACAATATCATAAATATTGAAGAGAACTCTAAGCTTATTAAAAAGCTAAAAAAAGAACTTTATAGGCTAAAGGAAAACTATGGAAATAACCTTTCTTTAAAAGAATTAAGGCATATTTCTGATACTGATTTTGGAGGATTGGAATCGAAAAAAAACAAATGATGTTTACTAAAAAAGAAAAAAAACTTTTTGACAAAATAGTGACGCAATTAAAAAAGAATTCTGAAAAGAATTCGACTGATAATGACCCAACTAAATTTATTGATGATCGAAAAAAAAATAAAGAATAGAAGCATCAAGACCCTATCAATGAACCAAATACCAATATATGAATGATTAAAAAGAATCCGAATTTCTATTAGCTCTCCACATTAAAAACTAATCCTAAGGTGAACATTACTAAGAAAAAATTTATACTTTATTTAATTTTTGTAATCACACAAACGCTATCTGCACAAGATTATTTTTGGACTGGTAATGGAGATGGTATTGATTTTTTTCAGGAAGCGAATTGGGCTAACACTTCCTCGGGCTTACCCCCAGAAGATGCGACAATTAATCCATCTGAACCCATTACTCAGAATCTTTTTCTCACATGTAATGCTATCGCTACTTCAGCCGCTTCTAAAGATGTTAATATTGCTTCTCAAACCCCCGAAATTTTTGACTTAGGACCGAATGAAAATTGGCCCTATGCATTCGCTGCAGCTGCCAAAGATGATGGAAATAATGGTGCTCAACAAACCTTTGAAATTAACATCACAAGTTTACCTTCAGGAGAAGCAAACTATAGCGTAGTTAAAACGGTTGCAAACGGAAATTGGTATTTTGGAAACCCACAAACACTTTCTTTAGGTTTTAACAGAATTCATGTTACAGCAGTTCACTTTAATCGCGCTGTTAAATTTAAATTTAGTAGCGGAGACATTGTCTTTGATTCAATCTCCCTGAATGGCACTTCAATTTATTCAACACCAAATTCAATTGTTCTAGACCCTTCAAACACATTGCATATTTCAAATGCTACCTTAGTAGCTCATTGTATTTCTGGTGGAAATTTAATTCTAAATGAAAACGCCTATGTACAGTTAAGTGATCCTGAGCCTCTTTTAAATAATATTCATGTGAACTTAAACGCTGACATGAGTTGGTTGCGATTAGAAAAAGTGAATCCAACCCAAGTATTTGATAAATATTCTTCCCTTTTTTTTGTTTCTGATATTCGTTCTGAATATCCTATACATATTAGATTTGATAATTACTATGATGCTGGAACTGTCATAAGAACCCAAAACTTAGAGGCAACACCATTGACAATTTATTCTGGTGAAAATAGTACTGGCACTTCTGCAAAAATTTTTATAAATGAAGTGTTTAGTGGAGCATCCATTCCAAATCAGTTAAACAACAATATAGCGTCCTTTTATTTAAAAAGAGGCTTTATGCTCACACTGGCCTCAAATCCCGATGGAACAGGAAAAAGTAAAGTTTTTATTGCCTCAGAAGAAGATTTAGAAGTAGCATCATTACCAGATTTTCTAGCCAACAACGTTTCTTTCATCAGGATAGTCCCATGGAACTGGGTTTCAAAAAAAGGTACCGGTGGAGACATTCAAGGAATGGATAATACATGGTACTATCGGTGGACTAATATCGGAGAATATGATCTTCAAAGAGAATATACACCAATGGCTTGGGGTTATGGGGGTGCAGATGAATCTGATGATATAAATACATATCAGTCTAAATACAAAGCCACTCATGTATTGGCATTTAATGAACCAGATAATTGCAACGGACAATCTGGTGCGATTCATAATATGTGTGATGTTGACACTGCTCTAGGAATCTATAAAAACTTGATGAAAACAGGACTGCGATTAGTTTCGCCAGCTTGCAGACAAGAAGGCGCCTTAGACTGGCTTCGCTCATTTAATGAGTTGGCGATAGAGAATGATATTCGAATAGATGTTATTGCTTTACATTGGTATGATTGGGGCGCAAATCCTCAAGGCTCACCCAATGGAAATCCAGTTGCTATTTTTAATCGCTTCAAAAATTATTTGGAGCAAGTATACCAGCTATATGCCCTTCCAATTTGGATTACAGAATTTAATGCAAATAAGTATAGAACCGAAGAAGTAAATCGGCAATTCATGGAATTGGCAATTCCATACCTTGAAGGTTTAGACTATGTAGAGCGTTATGCTTGGTTTCAACCACTCCCCACCGGAGATAACAGCGCTGGAACAGCAGATTTTTATGATGAGTCTATGAATCTTACTGAAATTGGTGAATTTTATAAAAACCATTCTTCTACCCCATCCATCCCAGATTTTTTTCATGCTGGCCCAGACAATCTAGATGATCGTCTTATACACAATCATTATAGATACGCTTGCAATTCTTCTGGCAGCTTATCTGTTCTTGATTCGGATCTAATTCCCGATAATTCTGAATTAAATATTTACCCAAATCCTGTATCCGATAAAATAAACATTTCAATGAACGAAGCAATCCACACGATAGACATTTATTCAATACATGGTATCCATATAAAAACAGCATTATTAGATCGCTCTATTCATATTTCAAATTTAAAGAAAGGAATCTATGTCCTTAAAGTAAATAATCATTTTAAAAAATTCATAAAGCACTAAAAATAAGAAACCTACAGCAATATATCTCTGATAATTAGGTAATCATTCATATGTAAAAAATAATCATCCAATGAAAAGATTTAAATACGTGTACCTCTTACTTCTATTCATACCGCTGTTAGGAGGAAGATCTATTAAAAAACCCTCAAAACTAAATGTATTATTTATCATAGCAGATGATCTTAATTGCGCTCTTGGTGCTTACGGAGATGCTATAGCAATAACACCAAATATAGATCAATTGGCAAAAGAGGGGGTTCTTTTTGGAAATGCACAGGTTCAGTATCCGCTTTGCGGCCCCTCTAGAGTTTCTCTAATGACTGGTTTATATCCGGATCAAACGAAATCAAAGAAATTAAGATTATATGTTAGACAAACCATTCCAGATGTGACCACAATAGGGCAAAAATTTAGAGCAGAAAATTATCATTCTGTAAGAGTTGGTAAAATCTACCACTATCATAATCCTAGAGATATTGGTAAGGCCGGGCATGATGATTCTTTTACGTGGGATAGAACAGTTAATCCGTATGGACGAGATAAAACAGAAGAATATAAAATTAAAAGCTTAAAGTCTAAATTAGATGGTGGCACCCTAAGTTGGTTAGCAGCAGCAGGAAGAGATGAAGAACAAACCGATGGAATTGGTGCCTCAGAAACCATAAAATTTCTTGATGAATTTGCCCAAAGTGGTGAGCATTTCTTTTTAGCTTTTGGTCTTTATCGTCCTCATGTGCCTTTTGTAGCACCAAAAAAATACTTTGACCTCTATGATTTGGAAGATTTTCAAGTTCCTGAAAGTTCAGAAGCGTATGTTGAAACCATTCCAAAACCAGCTGCAATATCTGTTCGTTCTAAAAAAGAACAGGTATATTTAGACAAAACCCTGGCCAAAACCATTAAGAGAGCCTACTATGCAACCACGAGTTTTATGGATGCTCAAATTGGTCGTGTGATCGCTAAATTAAAAGAAACAGGGCTGGATAAAAACACCATAATTATCTTCACCTCAGATCATGGATATCATTTAGGAGAACATGGGCATTGGCAAAAACAAACCCTGTTTGATAATGCTACTCGCGTTCCTTTAATTATATCAGGACCTGGAATAACTAAGAATAAAAAAATTCAAAATGCACCTGTAGAATTGGTAGATCTCTATCCAACAATAATGGATTTAGTTGAAATGGAAACTCCAACATTTGTACAAGGAAGAAGCCTTACCCCATTGATAAATAGCACTCAGGAGAGGGTTCGTAAAAGTGCCTTCACCGAATTACAAGTAAATACCTATGGTGGGCTTGCTCAAGGATACTCCATTAAAACAGATCGCTACCGCTTGAATAGATGGAAACATCAAGGGACATATGCGTATGAATTATACGATCATTATTCGGACAAAAAAGAACTGATTAACCTCGCAAATCATATTGATTATGGGCCGGTGAAAGATTCTTTAATTAAGGTTTTAAGTGAGCGAATTATAGCTGCACAAAAAAAACCTTTGGGACTGGGAAGGCAAATAAAGAATGCTAAACCATGGTTTGAACCAAAAAAAATTCACTCAAAATCTAAAAAGTTGTAATTCTAAGATTTAATTTAAAAGGACTGACTCGAAAGAGTCATAAAAACAATTAAATGAGCATACTAAGGAAAAAACATTCACCAATTACTGCGCTAAAAACAATAATTTTAAGTGTTCTAATAGCGTTGTTTATTTCTTTTAAATCAAATAACAAAGATCCTATATATTTAGACCCTTTTTACTCAGTAGAGGCTCGTGTGACTGATTTAATGAGTAGAATGACCCTGGAAGATAAAGTCTATCAAATGAATCAGTTTGTTGGGTTGGAGCATATGAAAAAAGGAAACCCTGATGACGACAAAGAAAATAATGATGCACAGGGGTTTTATAAAACACTTTCTGTAAACGATGTTATAAAAATGTGTGAAGAAGGAAAAATAGGTTCTTTTTTACATGTTTTGACTGCAGAAGAAGCGAACTATTTGCAAGAATTAGCCTTGAAATCTCCACTTAAAATCCCTGTTTTAATTGGTATTGATGCCATACATGGTAATGCTTTGGTATCTGGCACAACGGTATATCCATCACCAATTGGATTGGCATCTACTTGGAATGATGATTTTTTACATGCGATAGGAAAACAAACGGCCAAGGAAATGCGTGCTACAGGAAGCCATTGGACCTTTACTCCAAACATTGATGTTTTAAGAGATCCTCGCTGGGGGCGTGTTGGTGAAACTTTTGGAGAAGATCCTTTTATGGTTGGCAATATGGGAGCTTCAATGATACGTGGGTTTCAACAAAATAATTTTACTGGAACAGAAAAAGTAATTGCTTGTGCAAAACATCTTATTGGTGGAGGCGAATCCATCAATGGATTAAATGTTGCTCCTGCAGACATCTCTGTTCGTACTTTAAGAGAAGTGCATTTACCACCTTATAAAAAAGCAATTAATGCAGGGGTATTTTCAATTATGGCTGCACATAATGAGCTTAACGGAATACCTTGCCACATGAACAAATGGTTAATGACAGATGTACTAAGAAATGAATACGGTTTTAAAGGTTTTTATATCAGTGATTGGTTAGATATTGAACGTATTAATACTTTACATCATACTGCAAAAGACATGAAAGAAGCTTCTTTTTTATCTGTTGAGGCTGGAATGGATATGCACATGCATGGACCAAAATTTACAGACGCAATTATAGCTTGCGTAAAAGAGGGGAAGCTTTCTGTAAATCGTATAAATGATGCATGCCGTAAACTATTAACAGCGAAATTTAGATTGGGTTTATTTGAACATCGCTTTGTAGAATTAAAGAAAAAAAATGAATCACTTTTTACAGAAACACATAAAGCTACGGCGCTAGAATCTGCAAGAAAAGGCATTGTGTTGCTTAAAAATAATGGAATATTACCGCTACCAAAAGAGACTTCAAAAAAGAAGGTATTCGTAACAGGACCCAATGCGAATAACCAATCTATTTTAGGGGATTGGCATGCAATTCAACCTGATGAAAATGTAATCACTATTTATGAAGGAATCAAATCATTAGGAGAAAGAAAAGGCTATCAAGTAACGTTTTTTAATTCTGGAGAAAATAGCAGAAACATTCAACGTTCTAAAATTAAAGAAGCTGCAGAAAAAGCCAAAAATGCAGATTATGCAATTGTTGTTGTAGGAGATAATTCCATGCGTTATAAATGGAAAGATAAAACTGCTGGTGAAAATATGGCCAGAGCCTCTCTAGATTTGTTTGGAAAGCAGTTAGATTTAGTAAAAGCTATTCATAAAACAGGAACTCCAGTAATTATTATTTTGGTAAATGGAAAACCTATTTCTGAGCCGTGGCTTCAACATAAAATCCCTGCCATTTTAGAAGCTTGGGAGCCTGGAAATATGGGAGGACAAGCAGTTGCAGAAATTTTATTTGGAGAGGTAAATCCAAGTGGTAAATTGCCCCTAACTGTTGCAAGAAATGTTGGACAATTGCGAATGATTTACAATCACAAACCCGCTGCTTATTTTCATAAATATGCCGATGAGAAAAAAACTCCATTATATCCTTTTGGCTATGGTTTAAGCTATACTAATTATAAATATAGTGTACCTTCATTATCCAATAATACCTTAGATAAAAAGAATGAAATTACAGTTGCTGTTGAAATAACAAATACTGGTGATGTTGATGGAGAAGAAATTGCTCAACTGTATATTAGAGATAATGTGAGCAGTGCTACAAGACCTGTAAAGGAGTTAAAAGGATATAAAAGAGTAGCCCTAAAAGCAGGAGAAACAAAGACCGTTAACTTTACTTTAGATGCTGAAAGTCTTGCATTTTATGATCTAAATATGAAATACTGTGTTGAACCAGGTGTATTTACTATTATGACGGGAAGTTCATCAGCTAAAAAAGATTTGAAAACCATAACGCTCACAGTTCATCATAAAATCGAATGGTAAATGAGGCATTATAATGATTAGTCATCGAATGTATGCTTTTCTTTTTTCGTTGTAAATCAATACTAAAAAACAACATCAATAGCAGAACTGGTTGATTTATATCCTTCAATGGAAGCACAAATAACCTAAATTTTTGACATGAAAAAAGATACCTTAATCATTAAAATACAACTCTTATTTTTTTTGAGTTACTTTATATTAACAGCCTGCTCAACCAACAAAAACACCAGCAAAGAGAATTTTAAAACTCCTTTAAAGCTTCAACTATCCGAAAGACCCAATATCTTATGGTTAGTAACCGAAGACATGGGCCCCTATATTTCTTCATTTGGAGACCATAGTATTCAAACTCCTAATTTAAGTCGATTGGCTCAAGAAGGTGTAAGATATCCCAACCTATTTTCTCCCTCAGGTGTTTGTGCCCCTAGCAGAGCAGCTATTGCTACTGGCATGTACCCTACTAGTATTGGTGCTGGCCATATGCGCACCAAAAGTCACACTGAATTAACTGGTCTTCCAACATACGAGGCAGTACCACCTCCAGCACTTAAAATGATCAGTGAGCTGCTCAGGATACAGGGATATTACTGCACTAATAATTCGAAGGAAGATTATCAATTTAAAGCTCCTGTTACCGCCTGGGATGAGAGCAGCAATAAAGCACATTGGAGAAATAGAAAACAAGATCAACCATTTTTTGCCATCTTTAATTTTAACGAAACCCATGAGTCTAGATTGTTTGAACCCTATCAACAAACTAGAGTAATTGCCACAGATACTAAATTTAAAGTTCCACCCTACCTCCCAGATAATAAAATTGTTCAAAGAGATCTTTGGAAAATGTACAACAACATCGCTTTAATGGATCAAAAGGTGGGAAGAATTCTAGATCAATTAGAAAAAGATGGGTTGTTAGAAAATACTATTATATTTTTTTATGGAGATCATGGTGGCCCACTACCAAGACAAAAACGTTTAATCTATGATGCTGGAATAAATACGCCATTGATTATTAGATTTCCAAATCAGCAGAAAGCTGGATCTTGGGACAAACAACTTATCAGTTTTGTTGATTTTGCTCCTACCCTACTTTCTTTGGCTGGCATTGCAGCACCTGCATACATGCAAGGACAGCCCTTTTTAAATAAAAAGCAGTCCAAAATCAAAAGAACATACATCCATAGCGCTGTAGATCGCTTGGATGGAATCACCGACGCTATCCGTGCGGTGCGCGATAAACAATTTAAATACATTAGAAATTACAAGTCAAGGCAAGGATATTATGCTCCCATTACATACCGTGAAAAAATTCCAACGATGAAAGAATTATTAAGATTAAGAAATGAAGGCAAATTAAATGACATCCAAGCACAATGGTTCAGAAAAACCAAAGCCCCAGAAGAACTGTTTGACTGTAAAGCAGACCCTCATGAATTAAACAACCTAGTAAATAATCCTGATTACAAACAAAAGCTGATAGAATTAAGTTCAGAAATGGATCGATGGATTAAAGAGATTGGTGATCAACCTAATTTGCCTGAATTAGAACTGATTTCTCAATTATGGGAAGGTGCAGATACTAAGCCAGTAACTGCAAAGCCAATAATTACTTATTTAGATGGCAAAATTCATATTAGTTGTTCCACCAAAGGAGCTTCTTTGGGCTACAAGATGATTACCAAAGATGGTTTAAAACCAGCAGCATGGTCTGTATA
Organism: Polaribacter sp.; assembly: GCA_042091715.1. GTDB lineage: Bacteria > Bacteroidota > Bacteroidia > Flavobacteriales > Flavobacteriaceae > Polaribacter. The sequence continues at coordinate 26,643 of JBELGW010000034.1, forward strand.
TCAAAAACCATTAATCCTATCAACAACCGCTAGGTTGTTGGTTCAAGCTCACAGGATTGGGTTTGAACCAAGCCCACTAATTCAGAAAACAATTGTTAAGTAAAAAAGTGTGTCAACAACCCTGAATACATCATGAGTGGAGTAAATATGGCTATTGGAGAAAATACTTCACCTCATGAATTTCATTTCTTACCAAATACAGGTCGTGTACCAACAAATGATAAAGGTCCCACGAAGGATATAGTCAATAATTTCATTGATAACATAGCATCTTTAAATCCGACACCTTTTGGTATGTGATAAAATAAAAATACTAGCGCTACCAATTAATTTCACAGAGTAGCTCATTCACCTGCACTTTTTAGATCATTATACATCGTAAAATAGTGACTCATAATTATTCCATTTGAGAAAATCTGTGTAAAATTAGTCGGATTTTGATCCTCTCTGCTCCACTATAAACCAACAGTTATTCCTATTTCCACCACTCCATTCATCAACACCTTTTAAATTCTATGTTTTTTAACTGGTTTCTCTAAACAAAAAAGCACATTTCTTTTGCTGCTTCCAAACATGTAAACCTCTCTTATTTAGAGCATCACGGATTCTATTAATAAAAGCGACCGTTCTAAATATTTGTTTTTTAAAATTATTCCTATTTGATAGTATTTGGAGGTGCTATTTACTATTTTTAAGCAAAAACTAACACCCTAGAATTATCCTTATCTCGATAAAAGCACTGAGATAAAAATATGTAAAGTGCACACACATACTTTCTAGTTCAAACCAAGGCACTATTTAGATGAAAACTATTTTAGCCATACTCTTTCATTACCTATTTAAAGATGCATTCTTTAAAAAAAAATATTATGGTTTGCATAAGAGACTTTTCAAGCCTTTCCATCTATTTAAAGGCGTCACTCGATTGACAACATGGAAAGGTCTCACGCTCCATTTACACATTGATGATTGGATACAACAGAATCTATATTTTTTAGGCGGTTATGAGGAAGCAGAACTGAAAGCCGTTGAGCAGTTTTTAACAGATGACAGCGTATTTATTGATATTGGAGCTAATATTGGTTTGTATACGCTCTTTGCCGCGAATGCCATCAATGAAAATGGACAGGTTATTAGTTTTGAACCGTTTACTCCAAACTTCAACTCTTTGACCAAAAATGTTTCTTTGAATAATTTCTCAACTATTTGTTTAGAGAAAATGGCGATTGGAGCAAAAGATGGCCTGATCAATTTGTATTACGATGAAAAAGAAAAAAATTTAGGAATGGCATCCTCAATTTCTCTAGAAAAAGGTGTTCAAGAAGAAGTGAAGGTAACCACATTGGATTCCTATTTAGAG
>JBELGW010000035.1:0-1774 GCA_042091715.1 Polaribacter sp.
AGTTTTGTCCCTACAATTTGCACCGTTGCGGATGGAACAGAAATACCCAATAAATCTATAATTCGTTTGTCTTTGATGTTAAAGGTGAATAGTGACGGAACAGGTTGCACAACTGTATGATCCAACGTTTCCACCAGTTCCCAAACCTTCTTACTACTTCCTGCAGCGATGACCAGTGCATCTGCTGTAAAATCCTCATTTTTTGTTGAAACCATCCATTGCTCGCCTTTTTTCTCCACTGCATGAACGCCATGATTTTTCAAAACCTTAATACCAAGAGCATCTACTGACTTCTGAAAACAAGCTATAATTTCTTGCGAAGTATTTGCTTCCGGAAACACGCGATTATCGGATTCTATTTTTAGAGGAACTCCCCGGTCATCGAACCATTCAAAGGTATCTCCCGTCATAAATGTATGAAACGGCCCTAACAACTCCTTCTCTCCTCTCGGATAAAACTTCACCAATTCTCTAGGCTCAAAACAGGCATGTGTAACATTACAACGGCCACCTCCAGAGATTTTTACCTTCTGTAATACTTCTTTCCCTTTTTCAAGAATTACAATATCTAAGTTTGGATTTTGTTCTTTGGCATTGATTGCTGTAAAAAAACCAGCTGCTCCTCCTCCTATAATCACTACTTTGTTCATGCTGTTCATTTCTATGTACGAATTCACTTGTTACAATTGCAACTGATGCAACCGTATTATAAAATCATTTCTCTATACGAAAGTACCGTTTCAAACCCTTTTTCTTTAAAATAACTTGGCGTGTCGTCGTTACCCGTTGCCAATACAAAATCTCCACCCCAAGCCCCTAAGCTTTTCACAGCACCAAAATAAAATGGGAATAACTGTTTCTTTACCGGAGCCAGTTGAATAATGGAAGAGATCACACGTTCATGTTCTTCAATAATGGTTGCTAACTCTGTTGCTGATTTAGCTTTCCTAAATTCATTTGATAAATTCGAAATGGCTGCTATTTCTGACTCATTATTTTGGTTGTTCTTTTTGTATTGCGCAATCCCATCTCTACTGTTCTGTTTTTTATTCAAATGCACAAAAAACAATTCTTCATGAAACTCCGGTTCAAAGTCGACTTTTGTAACCAAAGGCGATCCCTCTTTTAATTGGTACATAATAGGCATGTCATTTTGTGCACAAGCAATGTCATATCCACTGCCAGAAAAGGCATTCCAAAGCAAAGTATACCCATCAACACCTGCCCAAGAAGCAATGTTTTGAATGAGTGTTGATGAACTACCCAAACCCCAATTTCTTGGAAAGGACAAGGTTGTTTTTACCATATAACCTTGCTGCGTTTGTAAAAAATCAGGATTCATTTTTCGCGCAGCACTGAGAATTCCTTGCAGCGTTTCTGCTATAAACTCGGCACTCCCCTCAACATTAGAATTGAAGGTTGCATTTTTTAATCGCAGTTTTGGCAAATCAAAAACAGCCTCAAACCAGCACTCACCGGCATGGGTAAAACTACCCCACACCAAGTGAGGCTCTTGCAGTGGTGTAATCACAAGATCTTGTCCAAATTTTGTTGGCACAGCCAAAGAAGCAGCGCCATCAAGTACGACGTACTCGCCGGTTAGCAATAATTTTCCGTTACTATAGTATCTATTCATTTTTTTTTTCCTACGAAGGTCTGTTATTCCTTCCCAATCTTATCGTTCATGCACGACTCGTCATTCTAACAAAGACTCGTCATTCCTGCGAAGGCAGGAATCCACGCTAATCTTCTGTATTATTATCATACCAATCTC
>JBELGW010000035.1:1874-27519 GCA_042091715.1 Polaribacter sp.
TCCTGCGAAGGCAGGAATCCACGCTAATCTTCTGTATTATTATCATACCAATCTCTAGAAAGGTCTAACCATTTTTCATTTTCCTTCTCTATCAATTTAATCTTCCAATCACGCTTCCACTTCTTGAGATTCTTTTCTCTCTTAATGGCCTCATTCACATATTGAAAAACTTCAAAGTACATTAATTTAGAAACCCCATACTTTTGAGTAAATCCTTTATTCAATTTTGATTTATGCTCATAGACTCTTCTCTCTATATTATTCGTCATTCCTATATATAAGATCCCTCTAATCTTGCTTGCTAAGATATAAACATAATATGTATGACTCCTTTTCATTTTTCATTTATTCTTGAGACTCCTGCTTTCGCAGGAATGACCTAACATACAAAAATAGCATTAAATTAAAGAGCAACATTAAAAGCAGCAATGATACCGCATACATCTTTCCTCTAGAGTAATATTCGTTCGAAGGGCCGGCTCTAAGTTGACATTCATCCGCATCATCATTCCTGCAAAGGCATGTCATTACTTCCTAAGCAAAACCCAATGCTCAACTTGTGCTACACCTGCATCCCAATTAAACAATGTCATTCCAACAAAAGCATGTCATTCCAACAAAAGGATGTCATTCCTGTGAAAGCATGTCATTCCTGCGAAAGCAAGACCCAATGCTCAACTTGCGCTACACCGCTATCCCAATGAAACAATGTCATTCCTGCGAAGGCATGTCATTCCTGCGAAGGCAGGAATCAATTCGCGCCTTTCAACTCCTGATACTTTTCCACTACAGCGCTATGCGTAACCGTTTTCCCTTTAAAATAAGCAACTACCGCCGCTTTTTCTGCCTCATTAGCATTCAGTTGATTTAAAATATTCATCAAATGCATTTTCATATGCCCTTCTTGAATACCGCTGGTAGTTAATGCTCTTAGTGCTGCAAAATTTTGCGCCAGACCTGCTGTTGCAATAATTTGCATCAACTCAGGAGCAGAAGGATTTTGCAACAAATCTAACGACAATTTTGCCATTGGATGCAAAGCTGTTAAACCTCCTACAGTTCCGAGAGCCAAGGGAATTTCAATCCAAAAGCGAAACATGCCATTTGAAATCTCGCAATGTGTTAAGCTGCTATAACGACCCTCCTTGGTTGCATAGGCGTGTGCCCCGGCCTCAATGGCTCTAAAATCATTTCCGGTAGCCAATACAACAGCGTCAATCCCATTCATAATTCCTTTGTTATGCGTCACGGCTCTGTATGGCTCTATTTCGGCAATTTTCACAGCCTGTTCAAACTTTTGCGCAAACTGATGCGGGTCTGCTCCTCCGAGTTCCTCTATTTTACACGAAACTTCTGCTCTAACAACGCATTCTGGAACATAGTTAGACAAAATACTCATCACAATTTCAATATCCTCTTTTCGGAAGGCCTTTGCAATAGCCTCTAAACAAGAATTGATAAAGTTTGCTCCCATGGAGTCTTTGGTTTCAAAGGTGACATGCAGCTGATAGTAATTGGCAAGTTCAGCTGTTTTATCAACCAAAACAATATCTAATATGCCGCCTCCACGCTTCTCCATGTTTTTGGTAATTGCAGCAGTTGCCGAATACAAATGCTCTTTTTGTTGCTCAAAATAAGTAGCCAGCTCCCCTTTGTTTCCTTCAAACATAAAATGCACCTGTCCTATTTTTGTAGTACCGAGTACTTCCGATTTAAATCCACCACGTGTAGACCAAAATTTAGCAACCAAAGAAGCTGCAGCCACCACAGAGCTCTCTTCAATTACCATAGGAACGGTATAATTTTTTCCGTTGATGATAAAATTAGGAGCAACACCATAAGGCAAATAAAAATTTGAAATGGTGTTCTCTATAAAATCATCGTGTAATTGCTGTAATTTTTCGTCAGCATTCCAATATTGCTGAATGGTATTTATAATTTCTGGCTGAGCACTGAAATAATTCTCAGACAACCATTGGATTTTTTCATTCTTAGAGAGTTTCGAAAATCCTGAAATAATTTTAGTCATTTAATTGTACTTTTTAGCAGAGCAAATATAGCTGAATCGAATCAAAACGCGCTAAACAATCTATATTTCTATCATTTTTAAAGTGATTTTTGATGATTTTTCCGTAAACTTGGCAAACTTTTATTAAAAATCCATTCTCTGAAAAGAGAAAACTTAAAAACGATATAAACTATGAGTAATTTAGTAAAACAACCACACGAAAAAGAACTAATGGGGCATCCTGTGGGATTGTATGTGTTATTTTTCGTTGAAATGTGGGAACGTTTTTCTTATTATGGAATGCGAGCAATTTTAACACTATATCTTGCTGCGCCAATTATACTAGGAGACCCTCAATCTGGATATGGCTGGACAAACGGAGAAACACTTTCTTTTTATGGAACATACACCATGTTCGTATATTTAACATCAATTCCGGGAGGTTGGATTGCTGATAAATTCATAGGTCAAAAGAAGGCAGTAATGCTTGGGGGTATATTGCTCTGTATTGGCCATGGAATCTTGGCCGTTGATGCACAATGGGCCTTTTTCACAGGACTTGTTTTTATTGTACTTGGTGTTGGATTCTTAAAACCAAATATCTCTACGATGGTTGGAGGGCTTTATAAGCAAGGTGATGACAGGAGAGATAAAGGGTTTTATGTCTTTTATATAGGAATTAATTTAGGTGCTTTTCTAGGAGCATTAACGGTAGGATCTGTTGCTGCTAAATACGGGTGGCACTATGGGTTTGGTTTGGCCGGAATAGGGATGGCTTTAGGTCAGATCGTGTATATGTATGGATTAAAATATTTAGGTAGTGTTGGAGATTTTCTTGGGAAATCTGACTCTCCTGATAAAGATTTACTTAAAAAACCTCTAAATAAAATAGAAAAAGACAGAATGCTGGTGATGTTTTTATCATTTCTTATCATTATTGTTTTTTGGGGTGCTTTTGAACAAGCGGGTGGATTAATGAGCTTATATACTGAGCAAAAAACAGACAGAACCCTAACATTCTCGCTTCCTTTGATTGGCAATGAGGTTCCTGCTGCGGTTTTCCAATCTATTAATGCATTTTTCATCATAGTCTTGGGAACTGCTGTTGGTAGTTTCTGGCATAAATGGAAGAATAAAGGAAAGGAATCTTCGTCATTGTTTAAGATGGCCATTGGAGTTATCATCATGGCTTTTGGATTCTTTTTCATGAGTAAAGCTTCCTCTGAAGTGCTTATGAATGGCGATGAGATAGCAGAGAAATCTGCAATGATCTGGTTAGTTTTAGCGTACCTTTTTCACACTATTGGTGAATTATGTGCCTCGCCGGTAGCCTTGTCTTTTATTACAAAACTAGCTCCAATCAAGTATGCTTCTTTTATGATGGGTGCTTACTTTGCAGCGACAGGATTTGGAAATAAAGTTGCTGGATTAATCGGTGGACTTTCTGAAAATGCAGGAGATTTTGAGGTGTTCACTGGAATTGCTGTCACTTGTACAGTTTTTGGTTTGTTAATAATAGCAATACTTAAACCATTAAAAAGATTGACGCACGGAGCAGAAAACAATTTAGAAACTGCCAATAACTAATAGTACAACTGAAGTCTCATATATCATGTATGAGGCTTTTTTTTATCTAATCACTTAAGCTTAACAAAATGAACAGTACTGATCAATTTTTTGAATCAAAAGTATTAGGACATCCTAGTGGATTATTTGTCTTATTTTTTACTGAAATGTGGGAACGTTTTTCCTACTACGGAATGCGTGCCTTGTTGGTCTTATTTTTAACCTCATCATTAATGGATGAAGGCTGGGCTTGGCCAAGAGAACATGCCATGGCATTGTTTGGATCCTATGTTGGCTTGGTCTATTTGTCTACGATGATGGGTGGGTATTTTGCCGATAAAGTCATCGGATACCGATGGGCAGTTGTACTCGGTGCGCTGTTAATGACCTTAGGACACGGATCAATGGCTATTGAAACTCCATGGGCCATATACATAGGCTTGGGACTGTTGGTCATTGGAAATGGTTTTTTCAAACCAAACATGACCTCAATCATTTCAGAGATGTACAAAGACAGACCCGAGAAAAAAGACGGTGCATACACCATCTTTTACATGGGAGTAAATTCTGGCGCTTTTCTAGGAATTTTACTATGTGGTTACCTAGGGGAACAAGTGGGTTGGAGTCTTGGATTTGGATTGGCTGGAATCTTTATGCTTTTTGGACTGGTTCAATTTTGGTTGGCACAGAATATTTTTGGAAACATTGGTCTGAAACCAAATAAAAATGACAAAAACTCAGCCGAAGCCCAAGACAATGACAAACGTGTTCCTTTTGGAACCGTGCAATTGATTGCCATTGCAGTTATGGTATTACTTGGATTACTCTGGATTATCAATGCCCCTGCAACCACCATTTCAAACGGTAGTTTTAATCTATTTGCGTTCTTGGGTGACCAAGGAAATAACATTGCCATACTAACCGCACTCGGATTATTTCTTGTCCTATTGATATATCGTTTTACACAGTACTCAAAAATCACACGTGAAAAATTAATGGCAGTAACCTTCTTTGCGATACTCTCTGTATTTTTCTGGGCAATTTTTGAACAGTCTCCTGGAACACTAACGATTTTTGCCAATGATTACACAGACCGCTCTTTGGACGGATCATCTGCGATGATTTTTAGAATTGTGAATTCATTAATGACCATCATACCTCTAGGAATTATTACTTGGGTTTTGTATTTACTATTCAAACAAACCTTTGCAAAATATGCCATGGCAAACATCGTACTCGCCATCAGTTTTGTCATTGTATGGGTGATTGCTATTTGGATGCTTGTAGATCAGTTTCAGGACGACAATTTAGAGGTCCCTGCCTCTTGGTTTAGCGTCTTAAACTCACTCTTTATTATTACACTAGCCCCTTTATTTTCGAAGTGGTGGGAATCTAAGTACAACCCATCTGCCAATATGAAGTACGGTATTGGAATGGCGCTACTAGGATTAGGAATGGCTTGTGTTGCTTTTGGTGCAATGGGCATTGATCCGGGTGCAAAAACAGCATCTGTAAGCATGATCTGGCTGGTATTGGTCTACTTATTCCACACCATGGGAGAATTGTGTATTTCACCAGTAGGCTTGTCATATGTGAGTAAATTAGTTCCTGCAAGAATGATTGCTTTTATGTTTGGCGTATGGTATTTAGCCATTGCCATCGGTATGAAAGGAGCAGGTGTCTTTGGGGAGAATATTGATAAAATTGCAGACGAGAATGGCATCAGCTACTTCTTTTGGATTCTGACCATCATCTCTGTAGCTATGGCCGTTGTTTCAATTCTATTTGAACCGATTATTAAGAAATTAATGCATGGTGTACGTTAAGCATAACAGTGAAACTATTTTAAGAAAGCACCATTTTTGGTGCTTTTTTATTTTGTAATTTTGTACAATCACAACCGAGAATATACACATGAAAAAACTCATCACAATCACACTACTAATCGCTTTTTCGTTCGTTGCACTTGCCCAAGAAAAAGTAGCATGGATTTCTTTTGATGAAGCCATAGAGCGAAACAAAACCCATCCAAAACCCTTTTTAGTAGATATTTACACCGATTGGTGCGGTTGGTGTAAAAAAATGGATAGAGACACCTATGCAAACCCTGTCATTGCAGCTTACATTAACAAAAATTACCACGCTGTAAAAATGGATGGAGAAGGAAAAGAACCCATTACCTACAAAGACTATACATTTACATACAAAAGGCAAGGAAGATCGGGATACCATGAGTTCCCGGCATTGCTTATGAATGGAAAACTCAGCTATCCAACTACTGTTGTGCTCAATGCAAAAGAAAAACTATTGGATAGAATACCTGGCTATTTGGATGCTATAAAAATGGAAATGATCTTGGCATATTTCCTAGAAAAAGACAGAAAAACTAAAAGTTGGGGACAATTCTCGAAACAGTTTAAAAGTAAAATTGAACAATAAATCATTTTAAAACCACAGCACCTGTTTCTTCTGTATAGACAAATGGAGTGTTGTTTTTTAAGGCAATGTCTTTCCAGCGAAAAACGAGACTTTTATAATTTGATGCATCTGCGATAATTTGCTTTGGATGCATGCGCTGAATCAATCTTTCTAAATTAATTTTAGGCGAAGACCTTAATAAAACAGTAGGACTTTCAACACCATCAATGGTATAAACACCAAGGTCATCCACAATGAAAAGCGCGCCTTTTTTAAGAGGTATCAGATGGGGAATTTCCTGTTGAAATTTAACAGCAATAACCTGCATCCCAATCTTATAATCTTTCACAAGTTGAAGCTTCTTTACAGCAAGCGTATCTAAGGTGTGATATACATGAAGATACCCTCCTCTATTTTCTCCAACGAGTGTATGCCTGCTTTTATTAAAAACAATTACTTCGTTGCTATTTACAAGAGCATTCTTCTCATACAAAAGACACAGCTGCAACAATAAGACCGATAGTAAAAAGTACACCCATCTTTTATAAGAACCTTTCTCGAGGAGATACATGGCAAGAAATACAGACAGATACGACACAATTAACAACAATCCTGAGAATGAAATCTCTGTTATTAGAAATGATTCACGCATGGCAATCCAACCGACAAAATCATTCATTAGACTAATAACCCCAGCATACATTGATGCCATCCATGTTGGAAGCAGATTGCACAGCGACAGCACAACACATAGAATTCCCCCAATTAGAATGGCAGCTATACAAGGAACAATAACCAAATTTGACAACATAAACAAGCCTGGGAATTGATGAAAATAAAACAGACTCATGGGTAAAACTCCTATTTGAGCCGCCATAGAAACCGTAAATAATTGCCAAAAGAAAGCGACTATTTTCAACTTAGGCTTCCACAAAAAAGCAAACTTAGGTTGTAGGATTACAATACTAAAGACCGCTAAGTAACTCAGCTGGAAACCTACATCAAACAAAAACAATGGGTTTACAAGTAGCAATACAAACATCGATGTGATTAAAGAATGTATGACGAGTGATTTTCGCTTGGCTGTCATGGCCACAGCTACGGCAGAAAACATGGTAACAGCTCTCACAACAGAAGCAGACAAGCCAGCAATAAAAGCGAAACTCCACAGCAGCAGAAGTATCAAAATCAATTTCAAGAACTTCCCTTTCCACAGCCTTTCAAGTGGCTGAAGTACCGTAGACAAGATCCACAAGATAACACCGACATGCAAGCCAGAAACAGCCAAAATATGAATGGCTCCCGCCTGAGTATAGGCTTGCAATAAGGATTTAGAAACAGTACTTCGCTCACCTAAAACCAGCGCTTTTATCACAGCTAATTCATCACCTGCAAAACCTTTGAAGCGCAACTTCTCCTCTACAACATGTCTAATGTGGGCTGCTCTTCCGTATAATGTTTTTTGGCTTGCTGCTTTGTGTATGTATGCTACGCTTCTCAAAAATACTTGATGATGTACCCCCTGTTTTTCAAGATAAGCCTTGTAATCAAATTGAAATGGATTCTTTGGAGCTTCAACGGGAACAATAGCAGATTTAAAGTAGAGGAAATCATTCAATTTTATTCGATTGACGCGCGCTTTTTTAGCAATAGTAAGCAACACCTTGCCTCTTGTTTCTGCGGTGCCAACGCGCACAATCTCTCCGATGTACTTGTAGTCATACAAAGTCTCTTTCAAGATTTTATCAACCCTAAAAGTAATAATCAAGCCAGATGAATTGTACCTCGTATAATTGTCTTTTTTAGTACTTTGATCTTGTAAACAAAGGAGACACATCCCAATAAAAACAAAAAACAACCAACTTAAAAGCGTAAAAGCTTGTCGTTTTTTATGCTGTTTCAGACGCCACAAAAGCATCAAAATAATTGAAAATATAAGCATCGCTGAAACCGTATTCAATTCCCAAACTTGAAAATGATACTGTAGCACAATGCCCAAAATTAGGCATAGGGTAAAATGTGTTGGCAAGAAACTTAGCAACCTTTTCATAGCAGGTCTAAGTTACTAAAAATAAGAGTATGTTTACTTTAGCCCCTCAACAATAGAATTAGCAGCCTTCTGAGAAGCTCCTTTCCCTCCGAGCTTTTGTTCCAAATCATAATATGCTAAGAATAATTGCTCCCTATTTGCATGGTCTAAAATCTTTGACAACTCTATTGTCAATTGCTTTTTATTAAAAGCACTTTGAATCAATTCTGTAACCACCTCTTTGTCCATGATTAGATTCACCAAAGAGATAAACTTCAAAGTAATGATACGCTTCGCTATTTGATAAGAAATTTCACTCCCTTTATAACATACCACCTGCGGCACCTTGAACAAAGCTGTTTCTAAAGTCGCTGTTCCAGAAGTAACAAGAGCTGCATAGGAAATACTTAACAAATCGTAGGTTTTGTTGGCTATAAAACAGACATTCTCCGTTTTCATAAACTGGGCATAGAATGCATATTCTTGACTTGGCGCACCTGCAATTACAAACTGATACTCCCTAAAATCAGCTACCACAGAGAGCATTACCGACAGCATTTTAACAATTTCTTGCTGTCTACTTCCAGGCAACAATGCAATGATTTTTTTAGTTCCAAGTCCATGTTGCTTTCTAAAATCAACTTCATCAACTTGTGTTCTATCTGCAATGGCGTCAATTAATGGGTGCCCTACGAAATGAACATCATACCCATGTGTTGCATAAAAATCCTTCTCGAAAGGAAGAATAACATGCATCTTATCTACATCTCGTTTGATTTTTTCGACACGGCTCGCTCGTGATGCCCAAACTTGAGGTGAGATATAATAATTTGTCCTATACCCTTGCTTCTTTGCCCATTTGGCAATTCGCAAATTAAAGCCAGAATAATCGATAAAAATCAAAACATCCGGATTAAAATCTTGGATATCTGCTTTGCAAAAAGATAGGTTCCTAAAAATGGTGGGAATATTTTTTAAAACCTCCAAAAAGCCCATAAAAGCCAGCTCTTTGTAATGCTTTACCAAGGTTGCACCAGCCTCTTGCATAAGATCTCCTCCCCAGCATCTTACAGCAGCATTTTTATCTTGCTTGCGAATCGCTTTTATTAGATTGGATCCGTGCAAATCTCCGGAGGCTTCTCCTGCAATAATATAGTACTTCATTTACTCAACTAGCTTTAAAACAAAGGTAGTAAAAGCAATCAAGATGGTTGCTAACAAAACACCCCTTGCTCTGTAATCTTGTTTCTTTTTAAGAAAAATAAAAAACACAAAAAAATTCGGAATTGCCGCCAACGTCAATAATTTGCCATACATTTTTTGAGTACTCAGCAACGCTAAGGTTTCTTGAAAGTTGTACTTCGAAAAGAACTCAATATAGAGAAAGGCACCTGATAGGGTAGCTAACAATGCGATGAGGACACCGATGCATATTTCTTTTTTTAAAAACCCCATGTATTTAGTTTTTGAATCATATGGTGTGCAGTCATATCAAATTGTACAGGCACCACAGAGACATAACCATTGTCTAGTGCCCAAATATCAGTATCTTCTCCTTTGTCTTTGCACACAAAAGCGCCAGACAACCAGTAGTACTCTTTTCCAAATGGACTTGTTCGCTTGTCAAAATCTTCTTTCCAATACCCGTTTGCTTGCCTACAAATCTTGATCCCTTTGATCTCGTTTTCTGGAAGGTTCGGAATGTTTACATTCAATACAGTTCCTTCAGACAAACCCTGTTCAAGAACTGTTAACACAATCTCTCTCACAAACCTTTTTGCTGCAGAAAAATCTGCATGCCAATTAAAGTCTAACAGCGAAAAACCAATAGCAGGAACTCCTTCAATACCCGCCTCAACTGCAGCACTCATCGTTCCAGAATAAATCACATTAATCGATGAATTTGCCCCATGATTGATTCCCGAAACGCATAAATCTGGTTTTCTATTTAAAATATTATTCGTAGCCATTTTCACACAATCTGCAGGTGTACCAGAACAACTATATTCTATTTGAGGACCATCATCTACGGTGAGTGAGTTGCAATGCAATACACTATCTACCGTTATGGCATGTCCCATACCACTTTGAGGACTGTCTGGCGCCACAACAAAAACATCACCAATCTCATTCATTACTTCTATCAAAGCTCGTATCCCAGGAGCTGTAATACCATCATCATTGGTTACTAAAATCAAAGGTCTTTCTTTCATGCTTAACATTTTATACGAACAAAAATAGCATAATTTTAGAGACTTTTTGCAGTTTCCCTTTTAACATTTCGTAACCAAATCAAGCAGGCTAGACTGCTATATTCCTCCACAAAAAACAGCATATAATGAATGTAAGAAGCTCTTTTTATTAGACAAATTAGAAAGCAAAACAGGAAATAAGGATCAAGGAAAGCGATCTATTTGCTGTCTTTCTTCTGTAAAATTATTCAGCCATCTTCAAAAACAGAAAATACTAGTCAGGCTCTTTTAACAGAAGTTTTACATGAACTTATAAAAAAATCATAAAATCAAAATACAGTAGCTTTTGTGGTATAATTTTAGTAGTTTGCATGGAGAAAAATCTTGTACTGATACAATCGAAAATACAACCGAAAAGACCATGAAAAGAGTATCTAAAATTACCATTCCATTTTTAACATTATTCCTATTGTTATCGAGCTTTACAATAGCTCCGGTAGAAAAAGATCCAGAAAAAGACAAAGTTTTAATTTCAGTGATTAATTATATGTTGAGCAATGGTCATTATTCACCTGTAGACTTGGACGATGACTTCTCTGAAAAAGTATATACTAATTTTATTGAAGGGCTCGACCCTTCGAAAAGATACTTTACACAGGCAGATCTAGAAGCATTCTCTGCTCACAAGTATCTTATTGACAACGAAGTGAAAAAATCAGACTTATCTTTTTATCACCTCGTCTATGATCGATTTACAGAAAAGATAAAAACAGCAAAGAAATATTATGGTGACATTTTAAAACAACCATTTAACTTCACAAAAAAAGAAACGATCAATGTGGATTACGACCAAGTAGCTTTTGCAAAAGATGAAATTGCGTTGATGAATAATTGGAGAAAACAATTAAAACTCAACACACTGAGTAGAATTCAAGATGCACAAAACACAGAAACTGAAAAGGCTAAAAATGACAAAAAGTTCATAAAAACATCTTTTAAAGACTTAGAAATTAAGGCAAGAAAAGAAGTGTTAAAAAATATGGATGAGCTTTACGTGCGAATTGAAGAGTTGGAACATGAAGACTGGTTTTCGACCTACTTAAATAGCATTATAAAAGGGTTTGACCCACACTCTACATACATGGCACCGCGAGTAAAAGAACGGTTTGATGTGAACATGTCTGGAAAAATTGAAGGGATTGGTGCTCGACTACAAATAAAGGGAACCTACACACATATTTTTGAACTTGTTTCTGGAGGTCCTGCATGGAAGCAAGGGGAATTAGAACCCGGAGATATCATCTTAAAAGTGGCACAAGGAGATGAGGAGCCTCTGGAAATTGTTGGCATGCGATTGGATGATTCTATCAAATTTATCAAAGGAAAAAAAGGAACTGAAGTACGTTTAACTGTTAAGAAAAAGATAGACAACTCTATTCGTGTTATTTCCATTATAAGAGATGTTGTTGAACTTGGAGAAACCTATGTAAAGTCTAGTGTTGTTCAGAAGGATAATAAGAAATACGGCGTGATTAATTTACCGCAATTTTACATTGACTTTAGTGACAAAAACTTTAGAAATTCTGCCAAAGACATGGAAAAAGAAATTGAAAACCTCAAAAAAGAAAATGTGGAAGGTTTGTTAATTGACTTAAGAAATAACGGTGGAGGCTCTTTAAAAACTGCCATAGAAATTGCAGGATTATTTATTAGTGAAGGTCCGGTTGTGCAAGTGAAATATAGGGGAGAAAAGCCAAGAATACAAAGCGACACCAATGACAAAATTCAGTGGGACGGTCCTTTGGTAGTTTTGGTTAATGAGTTGTCTGCATCCGCATCGGAAATCTTTGCAGCAGCCATGCAAGATTACAACAGAGCTGTGATCATTGGAGGCAATCAAACCTTCGGAAAAGGAACCGTTCAAAACATACTCCCCATCAATCAATTTTACCCAAAATACAAAAAGGATTTAGGCTTCTTAAAGATGACCATTCAAAAATTCTATAGAGTCAATGGAGGCTCTACTCAAAAAGAAGGAGTATATTCTGATATCGCCATGCCTACCAGATATAGCTATATGACCTATGGCGAGAGAGACATGGATGGTGCCTTGCGATGGGACCGAGTGAAAAGAGCTAAATACGCCACGGTAGATTCTTATGAAAATATGAGTGATGTTATCAATAACAGTAAAGAAAGAATTGTAGAAAGTCCGGCATTTAATCTTATTAATGATTATGCCAAATGGCTTAAAAAAAGGCAAGACGACACTACGTATTCTCTAAACTACAAGCAATTCAATAAAGACTCCAAAAAAGAAGTAAAGAATGGAGAACAGTTCTCTTCAGTATTTGATTTTAAGTCTGATTTGAAATTTGAATCACCAAAAAGTGAACTGCCTTTAATAGCAAGCGCAGTCATTGACAAAGATAAAAGAATTGCATGGCACCGAAGCCTATCTAAAGACATCTACGTAGATGAAGCGCTGAACGTACTCAGTCAATTAAAAATGAAAACCTTAAACCAGGTCGTAAAACAATAATGAATTTTCAAGTTAATTTTAAAACCCGTTGGTCAGATTTTGATGCCAACAGACACCTCCGTCACACGGCGTACAACGATTACGCAGCGGAAGTAAGAGTTCGCTACTTTAAGGCACAAGGATTCACCGTTGCAGATTTTGCAAAAGATAATTTAGGTCCTATTCTCTTCAAAGAAGAAACCACATTTTTTAAAGAAGTTCACATGGGTTCTGATGTGAGTATCAATTTGCAGCTTATGGCAGTTTCTGAGAAAACAGCACGCTGGAAATTGCGCCATCATTTTTTCAATGAAAAAGGAGAACTGGCTGCAGAAATCATTGTCTCTGGAGCATGGATAGATCTCGTAAAAAGAAAACTAGCGAATCCAACCCCGAAATTTCACAATTTATTCTTATCATTAGAAAAAACGGATGATTACGAAGACATTGTGCTCAAAAAGGATTCGTTAAAAAAAACCTAATATTTGTCACAGTAGTAAGCGGCACTGGTTTATAAACCAAGAAATCTTTATCTTTAGAGTTCATAAAGAATACCTAACTAAATCAACGCTACTATGTGTAAACACCAGCAAGCACTTGCCTTCTTTTGGGGCGTGCTTTTTTGTTGTGCAGCCTTGCAAGTTTCGGCACAAACCGACTATAGCAATTATCGCACCTTTTCTAAACGACTGCAAACCCTTCAACGCAAACATACTTCCGAAAGCAGTTTAAAACTGCTAACAACTACCGTTGGAGGTCATAAAATTTGGGGCTTAACTTTGGCCAAAGGAAATGCTCAAGACAAACCTGCAATTGCCATGGTAAGTGGTGTTGATGGCACGCATATTTTAGGTCCTGAAATGGCCTTTCAAATTGCAGAAAATATCCTAAAAAATCATTCAGAAATCTTAGAGAAAACAACGTTTTACATTTTCCCTAACATGTCACCAAATGCTACAGAGCAGTATTTCTCTTCTGTAAAGTATGCTGTACTTGGAAATGCTCGAAAGACGGATGATGACAGAGATGGTCTTACCAATGAAGACGGTTTCGACGATTTAAATAAGGACGGTTTGATTAGCATGATGCGCATTGAAGACCCAACCGGTGGATATACCTTGCACAAACAAGACAGCAGAGTTGTGATAAAAGCCGATAAAAACAAAGGACAATTAGGTAACTATCATCTGATTTCTGAAGGAATTGACAATGATAAAGACGGTAAGTTCAATGAAGATGGAAAAGGCGGGATTCAATTCAACAAAAACTTTAGCTACAATTATCCTTATTTTACCCCAGGAGCAGGAGAACACCCAATCTCTGAAAAAGAAAACAGAGCTCTTTTAAGTTTCTTATACGAGCACTGGAACATCTATGCAGTCATCACCTTTGGCCCAGAGAATAATTTATCTGCACCTCTCAAATACAATACGCAAGGGGCTAAAAAAAGAGTAGTGACTAGCATCCTTAAAAAAGATGCCTCTTTGAACAAGTTTCTATCAGATCGATACACAAAAATTACAGAAACTTCGAAGACATCTTCTTTGAATGGAAAAGGTGGAGATTTCTTTCAATGGTCTTATTTTCACTTTGGTAGATTGGCTCTGAGTACTCCGGGATGGTGGGTTCCAACTGTACAAGATTCTATTACCAAAGCTTCTAAAAACAAGCATGTAAATTATCTCCGATGGGCTGCAAAAGAAAACATTCCCAATGCCTTTGTAGATTGGACTTCTGTTCAACATCCAGATTTCCCAAACCGCAAAGTAGAAATTGGTGGTATTCCTCCCCATAAAATGAGTACCCCTCCGCACCGCATGGTGGCAGACATTAGTAAAAAGCACACTGATTTTATTCTTGAGCTTGCAACTATGCAAGCAAATATAGAACTGCAAAACATAAAAGTTGAAGCCGTAGGAAAGGGATTCACAAGAATTACGGCAGACGTTTACAACAGTGGAATCTTGCCGACACACACAGAAATGGGTGCTCGCTCACGATGGTTGAGAAAAATAAAAGTAGCTTTAAAACTCACTAAACAACAAGAGTTGATTAGTGGTAAAAAAATCACACTGGTTTCAAATATTGAAGGCGATCGTTCGCAACAATTTACCTGGTTGATTAAAGGTAAAGGAAACGTTGTTTTGGAGGCTGGAACCTCCCACACAGGCAAAGATAAAGAAATAATCAACCTCAAATAAAAATTTAGAAAACATGAGAATTCACAAAAATATATGTCAATTGGTGTTGCTACTATTTTTATTTCCGGTGGTAACCCATGCGCAAACAAGTGCAGAAGTTTTTAGAGCTGCTGGCTCTCCGCACAACCCAAAAGTTTCGATTGCTTTTAACCGGTATTATACCTCTGAGGGATTGGCTACTTTAGGTAAAAAGATTGCTGATGCATATCCCAACCTAGTTAAAAGGCAATCTATAGGAAAATCAACAGAAGGAAAAGATATTTGGATGTTGGCCGTGACCAACTACAAGCAAGGAGATGCAGACAGAAAACCAGCTTTCTATGTAGATGGGAACATCCATTCTAACGAGATTCAAGGTGGAGAAATTTGTATGTACACCGCTTGGTACTTGACAGAGAATTTTGGCAAAAACGACTACATTACGAGCATGCTTAATGATCGTACTTTTTACATTGTACCCACCATCAATCCAGATGCAAGGAACAATTATATGAAAGAAGCAAATACGCCACATAGCCCAAGATCTGGAATGATTGCACTAGATGATGATCGAGATGGAAAGTTTGACGAGGATGGCTACGATGACATCAATGGAGATGGTTCTATTACGATGATGCGAAGAAAAAATCCTTATGGCAACTTTATTGTAGACCCAAAAGATCCTCGTAAAATGCTACAAATAGGACCGGATGATGTGGTTACCGCGCAGCGCTATGAATATTTAGGAAACGAGGGAATAGACAACGATAATGATGGAAACATCAACGAAGATACACATGGCTATTATGATCCAAATAGAGATTGGGGTTGGAAATGGCAACCAGATTATATTCAGCGTGGCGCTTACAGGCATCCGTTTTCACTACCGGAAACAAGAGCTGTTGCAGATTTTGTATTGGCACATCCTAACATCGCTGGTGCACAGAGTTTTCATAATTCTGGAGGTATGATTTTAAGAGGCCCAGGAGCTCAAGAAGATTTGGCTACCTACAATAGAGAAGACATCAGAATCTACGATGCCATTGGTAAAAAAGGAGAAAAAATGCTCTCCGGCTATCGTTATTTAACCGTTTACAAAGACTTGTACTCTGTTTTTGGAGGAGAGTTAGACTGGTTTTATGGATCTCGAGGTGTGTACACATTTACGAATGAAATATTTACCTCTTTCGCTTATTACAAAGACAAGAATGGTAGTAGAGATCAAACCTACGATTTTGACAAAGACCTATTAATGGGCGATGCTTTTACACCTTGGAAGGAATTCAATCACCCCACCTATGGGACCATTGAAGTGGGGGGATTTAAAAAGAATTTTGGCAGAGCTACACCAGGTTTTATGCTCGAAGAAGAAGCGCACAGAAACATGGCTTTTACTTTTTATCATGCCTATCACATGCCACATCTATCGATTGCAGACATCGCAGAAAAAAAGATGGCTAGCGGCTTAAAAGAAGTTACGGTGACCATTCAAAATGACAGACTGATGCCAACACATGCTAGTCAAGATTTAAAATACAACATTACGAGACCCGATTATGTTGGTATTTCTGGCGTGGACGTTATTGCTGGCATGTTGGTTACTGATGCTGATTTTAATGTTACTAAAGAACAGAAAGTCAACCCTGCAAAAATGAGATTGAAAAATATTCCGGGAAACAGTGTGGTAAAAGTTAGATGGATTGTAAAAGGAAACTCGAAGTTCACCATTACCGTGGATAGCGCAAAAGGAGGGCTCGTTTCGAAAAGAAATAAATAACTGAACGATTATTTTACAAAGAATCAGGAATATCTATTTTTTGACCACCTAAAACAAAAAAGCGTCTCCAAATCGAGACGCTTTTTTGTTTTAATACCATCGCTTCTTTTTCTTTTTAGAAGCTTCCGATTTTCTTCCTTTTTTATATTTACTGGAGTTCGGCGACTTGTGGACCGGAGCTTTCGCTTTTGGATCTAAAGGATATGGGTGTTCCTCAACAACATCGATGTGTTTGTTGATTGTTTTTTGAATGGAAAGCACATAACTACGTTCATCTGCAGAACAGAAAGAAAACGCAACTCCTTTTTTACCGGCTCTACCGGTTCTTCCAATTCTATGCACATAGGTTTCTGAAACGTTTGGTAGGTCAAAATTAATGACTGCATCTACATTCTTAATATCAATTCCACGTGCTGCAACATCGGTTGCGATGAGTATGTTTACATCGCCATTTTTAAACTTCCGCAAGGCTTCCTGACGCAGGATTTGTGATTTATCACCGTGAATGCTATCTACATTGTAACCGTTATTCGCTAAAGACTTTTCGAGTTTCGCTACGCCGTATTTGGTACGTCTAAAAATAATAACACTGCCTTTCACCGCATTTCTTAACACATGCAAACACAGCTCAATCTTTTTTGGCTTTGGCACATAATACAGCAGTTGCTCCACTCCTTTTACAGTTGATGATGTGGGTGCAACTTCTACTTTTACAGCATCTTTTAATACTTCTTTGGCCAGCTCAACAACTTTATACGGCATGGTAGCAGAAAATAAGAGTTGCTGTTTGTCTTCCGGACACAAGCGTACAATCTTGTTAATATCATCAATAAAGCCCATGTCTAACATCAAATCTGCCTCATCTAAGACCAAGGTTTCTACATAATCCAGATACACGAGATCTTGCTTGTGTAAATCGAGTAATCGACCTGGTGTAGCGATTAAAATATCGATGCCTTTGCGAAGGATGTCTTTTTGCGGCTCAAAGGAAACCCCTCCATATACAATCCCTGTTCTAAGATTGGTGTACTTGCTGTATTTATTAAAATTTTCTTCAATTTGAATGGCCAATTCTCGTGTTGGACTCACAACCAATGCTCTAATTTTTTTGCCTTTTTTCGAGGCATCTTGTCGGTCAAATAAATTTTGTAAAATAGGCAATGCAAAGGCAGCGGTTTTACCGGTACCCGTTTGCGCCGAAGCAATCACATCTTTTCCTTCAATGACTAATGGAATGGCTTGCTCTTGAATCAAGGTTGGATGTTCATATCCTTGTGCTTCAATTGCTTTTACAATGGGTTTGTTGAGTCCTAATTCTTTAAACTGCATATGGTGTTTTTATTGATTGCAAAGATACGGTAAAAGAGTGAAGCAACACACATGCGATGTAAAGACAAAAAAAAGGAGGCTCAAAACAATGAGCCTCCTCTACTTTTATGTTATGTTGCTTATTTTCGGTCTCCCAAAATACGCATCAACATTAAAAACAAGTTGATAAAGTCTAAGTACAGCATTAAAGCCCCTACAATGGCACTTTTTGCCTCACCTTCAGAACCGATGTCATTGGCAGTACTCATTCTTTTAATTTTTTGTGTGTCGTAGGCTGTCAATCCAACAAATACAAAAACTCCTGCGTAGGTAATCAACCAATAGAGCATCTCACTTTGCATAAAAAAGTTGACAACAGAAGCGATAATCACTCCTATCAATGCCATGAACAATAGATTCCCCCAGGAGGTCAAATCTTTTTTGGTATAATAGCCATAGATACTCATGATTGCAAAGGTACCTGCAGTGACAAAAAAGGTACTTGCGATCGATGCACTTGTATAGGCTAAAAACACCACCGACAAGGTGACCCCATTCAAGGCGGCATATCCTGTAAAAAGCACTCCTGCTGTTTGCGCAGACATTCTATTCACTCTTGAAATTAAATAGCCAACCAAGAAGACCTCTCCTATGATCAATCCAAAAAACAACAATCTATTGGTGACAATACTGTAGACCAAAGACTCATTTGAGGCAACCCACATGGCAATCAAACCAGTTATTGCTAATCCTCCCGACATCCATGTATATACTTTAGACATAAAGGCAGCTTGCACCACTTGCACCTGTTCTCTTGTATAATTTCTTACTTCCATTTTATTTTATTTTAAAATTTTCATTCAATCAGCTGGCAATGCTATGAACTCATAATATTCCCAACCTGTGTAGTCAAAGGTATTATATTTTTTGAACTTCATAGGGTTCATATGTGCTAAAAAATAGCAAAAAAAATGACCTCATCACTAAAAATACTAAAATCAAAACTTGTATTTCAACTCAAATAAAAATACACGAGGCAGTGTGAAAATTTGCTTAGACATCAGTAAATTCAAACCGAATGAGTTTCTCATGATAAGACCATTATCATAAATATTTCTAAAATGTAAGCTATAAGAAAAGTGGCTATTTGGCTTTACGTACCCTAAATACAAATTTTGCAATGTGTAATTTTGGTTGACCTCACTAAAATCATTCACAAAATGAGTAGAAAGATCAGTCTTAAAAATAAAATTCTTCAAGAACTTGCTGTCAACATTTAGAAAAAAAATACTTTCTGTAGCATGTGAATCATTATCATAACGCACCTGATACCCCGAATGTTCGTATTTTAAATTCAATTGAATTCTTTTACTTAATTTGAATATCCATTTACTACTTAAGCTATATTCAAAAGAATTTATGCTACGCACTTCTTCATTGAGCACCTGATTCATTCTAAGCCAATCTAAATCTACATCAAACTCTAAACTAGATCTATTAAATATGAGCCCATAATTTGTATTGAAATTTAGATTTTTTTCAGGTAAACTGATTACTACAGGTGTATTTAGTTGATTTATCTCACTTTGGACTATACTAATGTTTTTTACAGGATTCATGATGCTATAATCTATCGAAGCATCCATGAAATGGTCATCTATATTTTTATAGTTACTGTAATAAAGGCTGAAATTATGAGAGCGCTCATCGGTAAGATTTGGGTTTCCGCGAATCATTGTATTAAAGCCTGTCACTTTTAAATTTTCTAAGTAACTCAAATCATTTAAGTATCTATTGGCAAACCCATAATTAAAATCTAAATCTATATCATTATCTATTTTATAGTTGACAGTAAGTTTCGGTTCAATAAAAAAATTAGTGTTTTTAATTTGAGCACGGTCGAATTTGAAATAATGTGGTTTCGCTTCTAAAATAAATTCAAATTTTTTTAATTTAAACTTTATACCAAGACCAAAATTTAAATCAGAAAGTGTTAAAGGGTTGTTATTACCTATATCAGAAAAATCTACAGTAGCATTGTTTGTTAAAATTTGACTGATATCATTTCTAATCCTAGATTCTTTATAATTAAAGCCAATACTATAAAATAAATGATAATATCTGCTTGCAAGCCAATAATCCTTCAGGAGCACATGAAACCTTTGCGCTTTGACATCATTTATTTGATTTATTTGATAATTTGTTGTTGGGGTAAATGGTAAAAATTCTTCTAAAAATATAGCATTACTAGACCAATTATCTGTAGACTTAGCATTGGCAATGCTATGCTCTAAAGCAATACCTAGGGTATGCCTATCATTCAGTTTAAAATAACCTTCTAAATTATGTGCAAAACGATCATTCTTGCCATCTATATTGGTAAAAAATTGATTTCTATCTTCAACATTTGATATGGACTCTTTTGAGTAATCAGAAGCAGTATACAAATAATTGATCTTGTACATCCATTTTTTTGTGCTACTAGGATTGTAGTCCAATTTCACATTGAACAATGCGGAATTATTATTTGTATCTCCAAGATCATTTCTTATTTCAATAATGGGTTGATTGCCTAGATATGCTCTTGTAGAGATTGATTTATTTATAATATCATTATTTGAATGAATAGCATAGCCAGTAACATTGAACTTATCATTAAACTCATATTGAAAGTTTAAAGCAGTAAACCTTGTCGTAGATTTGAAGCGTTCCTTATTATTTGATGCAAAATTTAATAAATTAGTCGATACACTGTTTTTTCTAAAAAGGTTACTTGAACCACCAACTAATCGTGATAAATCACTAAAGCTTAAACTGCTATTATTAAAATTGTTAGTATCAACAATACAACTAATATTAGATTTGGGATTGTACTTAAATAAAGCCGCATGCAAACTATAAAAGCCATCCACCCCAGCACCAGCCTCAGCATCTCCAAAGGCAAAATCTTTTCTATCTTCTTTTAGAACTACATTTAAAGCCAAATCTTCATTATCTGCTAAATTTCGTAGCAATTCAGATTCTTTATAGTTAGAGATGATTTCAATTTTAGCCATAACATCTGCAGGAATGTTATCGATGGCTAGTTTCGCACTTCCATTAAAGAACGGCTTGCCTTCAACCAACAATTTAGTTACTGTTTTACCTTGTATTTTAATTACATCTTCATCTACTTTTACTCCTGGCAACTTGCCAAGAACCTCTTTCATCTTAAACTCATTACCATTAGTAAAAGCTTTTAAATTATATGAAATAGTATCCTTATTCTTTTGAATGGGTTGATATTTATAATGAATAACAACTTCTTCTAAAGGTTCATTTTTAGTGTTTAGCTGAATCATATAATTAGCATTATTTTTCAAAAAACGAACCTCTTTTTTTAGGGTATTATAACCCAGGTGTGAAATACTTAATTCGTAAACTACTCCTCTATTTAATTGAAGTTTATAGGAACCTTTACTATTCGAAATAACATATTTTATTTTTACTTTTTCCTGATAAGATTTAGCTATCAAGGTTGCATTGGGTATTGGTCGCTTTAAACTATCGATAATAACACCACTAATAGCTACAGTGGTATTTTGTGCAAAAGTTAGAGAAGCAAACAGTAAAAAACTGTAAGCGATTAGGTTTTTTATTTTCATGATAAAAAAATGAGAATACTAATTTTTCTTTAGCCAACGTTTTTCATCTTCTGCAGCCAACTTTTCAAATGCCTCCTCTGTAATACGTTTTAGTTTTTTCAGCTTAGGCATTTTATGCTTCTTACGGTCATTATCATAAAACTCCATTTTTTTTACACCATAGGTAAATTTTGCCCCTTGTAACTCTATTATTAAACCAGGTAAATTACCATATCCTACAGGACCAAACCTATAAGGAATTTGTGGTGTGTACCAAGCTGTAAAATCATGCTTAAAAACTTTGCCTTTAGGGTTGGTCGTTGTGTAAAATGTGGTGGCTTTAAAACATAAGTATTCTCCTATCTTTTTAGTTTCATCATGCAGCTCCCATTTTGGATACGGGCGAGCTACTAAAAACTTTCCAAAAGCTTCTTCTAATTCTTCTGTTATATAATTGTTAGGTTGCTGTTTAATTCTCCCAAAATAGCCTGTAAAGGAAAGTGCCATTCCTGCCGCACCATTATCAGAAAATAATTTTCGCTCTAAATAGAATAGAGACGTAGAGTCATTAAAAA
Source organism: Polaribacter sp. (assembly GCA_042091715.1). Taxonomy (GTDB): domain Bacteria; phylum Bacteroidota; class Bacteroidia; order Flavobacteriales; family Flavobacteriaceae; genus Polaribacter. The sequence goes on from JBELGW010000035.1 coordinate 24,072, forward strand.
CTAAAGAGAAATCAAATTCTGAATCTACTGTTTCTATTCTGGAAACCAATCCAGGCGAGTACTTCTCGGTAATTTTATAAATTCCCTTATTTTTATCTAGATGTATCTGCACAGCATAACTAACCTTAGTTTTTATATATTGCTTTTGAGTCTGTGAGTAGCTTGTAATGCTTATCAATAAAAATGATAAAAGAAAATGTAATGATTTTACGTTCATGACTTTAAAACTGTAAGAAAGAGGTTGATTCCAAATAAAACCAACTTCTATTAATTTAGATAAAAATCTATTGTGCTTTGAAAATTCTAATTGACATATTATGCCCAAAAAATTAAAATAGACCACCACCCGTTAGGTCCATTTCCTCTACATTTTCTAACCCATACTCTTCTCAAATATCTAGCATCTCTATGATTCATCCCTGCAGCTCTATATTCATGATACATCGCGTTACCCTGACTCCCACAACCAAAGAACATAACATTTAAAGAGTTGTTTACCACAATTTCTGTTTTCCCTTTGATGTTCTTTACAATTTCTTTAGAATTGTTTCTTATCACTTTTTTTTCTCTGTGGCGTTTGCCATAATTGCAATACTGAATAATGCAATACATACTAATTTTTTCATAGCTTTAAATATTTAAATGTACCTACGCTATTTGAGGCTTTTCAGTTTCCGCCTCTCTGCGCACGAAATAGGTGTTTTTTATCATTTGAGAAGAATAAGGAGGGGGCAGAGAATTTTCAGTGAGCAATTTCTAATTTTCTTTTCCATGGTAATATCAAAAAAATATTCCACTAATTACCTCACCGAAAACGGGGTAATTTTTCCTCACCAATTTCAGTGATAGGCATAGCAGAGTATCCCTGTTTTTATTGACAATTGTTCACTTTTCTTTGAAAATCATTTTTTAATTAATAAAGAGAGAGATTTTTGAAAACGTCAAATTATAGAAAACTAAACTTCAACATGACGTAAATTTCAAGGATGAAAACATGCATGAATTCGAAAAATAGCGTCCAAAATTTATTGGTGTTGTGTTTAAAATATATCTAAAAAGAAGGCCGTATTCGCTATAAACATCTCAGCAAGCGCGGATCTTATGCGTATCTAAATATCCAATATAAATACCGTTGTCTTTCAGAATGAAAAGTAGTTAGCACTCGATTAATGAGCGCACTCATAACCCCGAGATCGGATTTTATTTTTAGACATATAAACCTCTTTGAGAAGTTAAGTTTACTAATATTTATAGCAGTATTTAGCGCAAAAACCATAGAGGTAAACAATAAAAAACTGTAAGCGATTAGGTTTTTTATTTTCATGATAAAAAAATGAGAATACTAATTTTTCTTTAGCCAACGTTTTTCATCTTCTGCAGCCAACTTTTCAAATGCCTCCTCTGTAATACGTTTTAGTTTTTTCAGCTTAGGCATTTTATGCTTCTTACGGTCATTATCATAAAACTCCATTTTTTTTACACCATAGGTAAATTTTGCCCCTTGTAACTCTATTATTAAACCAGGTAAATTACCATATCCTACAGGACCAAACCTATAAGGAATTTGTGGTGTGTACCAAGCTGTAAAATCATGCTTAAAAACTTTGCCTTTAGGGTTGGTCGTTGTGTAAAATGTGGTGGCTTTAAAACATAAGTATTCTCCTATCTTTTTAGTTTCATCATGCAGCTCCCATTTTGGATACGGGCGAGCTACTAAAAACTTTCCAAAAGCTTCTTCTAATTCTTCTGTTATATAATTGTTAGGTTGCTGTTTAATTCTCCCAAAATAGCCTGTAAAGGAAAGTGCCATTCCTGCCGCACCATTATCAGAAAATAATTTTCGCTCTAAATAGAATAGAGACGTAGAGTCATTAAAAACTAAAGAGAAATCAAATTCTGAGTCTATAGTTTCCAATTTGGCAGCCATATCAGGCATTCTTCGTGATAAGAATTGGTAGCTTTTTAGTTTTTTGTCAATATGGATCTTAACACTATAATTGACTTTCATTTTAGCATATTTCTTTTTAGTTTGAGAAAATACAGTAATACTAAATAAAGAAAAAGTTAAAAGCAGGGTTACTGTTTTCATATTCATAATTTAAAATTTAAAGCGGAGGTTAGTTTAAAAATAAACCAACCTCTTAATACAGTTTAAATGGAAAGTCTACTAAAAAATTCCAAATTGCCAAAAATAATTCCTACAACGTCTTACATATGCTCTTCTTGCTTTTCTAGCATCTCTATGACTCTTGCCTTCCATCCTTAAATGGCTATACCATGCGTTTCCTTCACTTCCACAACCAAAGAACATAACATCTTTAAAATTGTTTACCTCATTTTTCATTTTCTCTTTGGTGTTCGTTACAATTTCTTTAGAATTGTTTACTATCACTCTTTTTTTCTCTGTGGCGTTTGCCATAATTGCAATACTAAATAATGCAATGCATACTAATTTTTTCATAGCTTTAAATATACCTGCTCTATTTGAGGCTTTTCAGTTTCCGCCTATCTAACCAAGAAAGACATATTTTTTATAATTATTAAGTAGAATAAGGGAGGAAGAATTTCTAGATAGCAATTTCTAATTTTCTTTTCCATGGTAATATCTAAAAAACATTTAACTAATTACCTCACCGAAAACGGGGTAATTTTTCCTCACCAATTTCAGTGACAGGTATAGCATAATACTCTTGCCTTTATTGATATTTGTTTACTTTTCTTTGAAAATTATTTTTTAATTGCTATCGTGAGAGATTTTTAAAAACGTCAAATTACAGAAAACTAAACTTCAAAATGACGTAAATTTCAAGGATGAAAACATGTATGAATTCGTACAACAAAGTGCAAAAACTTATTGGAGATGTGTTTAAAAGACACCTAAAAAGAAGGCCGTATTCGCTATACATATCTCAGCAAGCATGGATGCTATACATATCCAAATACTCAGACTTAAAATACACGAAGCTATAAATTTGCATTTCCTTTTTCTCTTTGCTTTTACAACTGTATCATTTTCTCAAAAGTACGATAAAGGGTACAAACAAACGATAATCTTCAAAACTGGAAAACGAAAAGGAAAAGCTCTAAATTTAGAAAACGTTTACCCAACTCCTGCTGGCGATTGGCCCAAACAGGAAGAGATGGGTATTGTAGCGGGGAGGAATTGTTACGAGTGATTGCAAATTTACACAAATAGCCGAATTTTTAATCTGATGGACATCAAATGACTGCGAGTTTTCTGCGCAGAATTTCTGTCTATGCAAGTAACAATAATTTTATATATTTGCCTCGCAAATTAGTAACACGTTAAATGCCGAGTCATGTAATCTACAGTCAACTATAAGAAAAGAAGCATCGCCATAACCTATATGGTGATAGGAATAGTATTGACTAAAAAGTAGAAACATGAAAATTCAAAATTACTCGGCAGAGCCGATTCATAAATTAT
>JBELGW010000036.1:0-20304 GCA_042091715.1 Polaribacter sp.
AGGTGAATCAGGTCAATGACAATGGTTCTTTAGAATTGTTGTTGAGATATCAGTTCTAAAAAAAACACCTAAGGGTAAAAGATGATGTGAGCACAATGTTGATTTCGTTTCAATTTTAGAGATCAACCTTTTTAGAAAGTGTATCTTTGCAAATTAAATAAAAAGAAATGCAGACGACTTTCGAGGATTTAAATTTGTCCAAACAACTTATTAATGCCATAGACGATTTAGGCTTTGTGTATGCAACACCCATACAATCAGAAGCGTTTTCGGTAGTGCGGTCAGGAAAGGATGTGGTTGGAATAGCGCAAACAGGTACAGGTAAAACCTTTGCGTATATGCTACCAATTTTAAGAGATTTAAAATATTCTGAACAGCAACACCCAAGAGTATTGGTACTTGTACCAACACGTGAACTTGTACTTCAGGTAGTTGAGGAGATTGAGAAATTAGCCAAATACATGACGCTGCGTGTGGAAGGTGTTTATGGAGGCACCAATATCAATACACAAAAACGAGCCATTGCCCAAGGAACAGATGTCATTGTTGCTACTCCAGGTCGATTGTATGACTTGGCTTTGAGTAAGGCTTTGAATTTAAAGAGTATTCAGAAGCTGGTCATCGATGAAGTAGATGTGATGCTTGATTTAGGATTTCGCTTTCAGCTATTGAATATTTTCGATATTTTACCTGAAAGAAGGCAGAATATCATGTTTTCCGCAACCATGACCGATGATGTGGATGAGCTAATTACAGATTTTTTTAAAGCACCTGAAAAGGTGTCTATTGCTTTGAGCGGAACTCCCTTAGATAATATTGCACAGCAATGTTACGATGTGCCAAACTTCTTTACCAAAGTCAATTTATTAAACCACTTATTACAAGATAAAGAGACGTTTAAAAAGGTGATGATTTTTGTCGGTTTTAAACGAACTGCAGATTTGTTATTCAGTTCAATGGACACCTCCTTTGAAGATGAAATGTGTTTGATTCACTCGAATAAAACACAGAATTATAGAATACGCTCCATTCGTCAATTTGATGAGGGTATGAATAGAATATTGGTCGCAACAGATGTGATGGCACGTGGATTGGATTTTGACAATGTTACTCATGTGATCAATTTTGATACTCCGAATTTTCCGGAGAATTATATGCACCGGATTGGAAGAACGGGAAGGGCTGAAAAAGAGGGAAATACCTTGTTGTTTTCAACACCCAAAGAACAGCCCTATAAAACGGCTATTGAAGATTTGATGGAGATGGAAATCCCTAAAAAATCATTGCCCGCAGAAATCGAAATTTCAGATGTTTTGACAGAGGATGAACGTCCTAGAGAAGATAGAGAACAGTCTAAGAATCGCACAAAATTAGAGTATGTGCCAGGGCCAGCTTTTCATGAAAAAAGTGAAAAAAATAGCAAGACCAACCAAGGGGGCTCGTATAGAAGAGAGATTGCAAAAAAATACAAGAAGCCAAAAACACGTGGTGATAAAAATTATAATAAGCACAATAAAAAGAAAAAATGATGCAGGTTTTAACACCGCAAGAATTGCATAATTTAGGAATGAATATTGTAGGTAAAAAACTACAAGAAATGGGCTATGAGTTTGTCGCTATTAACAGTGAGCTTAAGAAGCATCCTCAGTTTGTATTGTTTAAAAAAAATGAGCCAACAATTTTTGTTTTGGTAAGGACAACCAATAATATTCAGGACCCTGAAGCGTACGATGTTTTATGGATGGAAACTTTTAAAGAACATGCTAAAAAACAAAATGCACATGTGTGGTTTGCTGGTGTAGGAATTGCGAATGCAGAAAGTGTCGATAACCCCGTGTTTAAAGATCAGCCTTATTATGTAGCTTTTGAAGATTTTATCAAAATCTTAGTCTGACTTACGCTGCTCTCTACATCTAGTTTTCAAGACATCTTCTATGTGGAAATTAGAACAGTGCTACACACTTCTTGAATCCAAGGCTTTTAATATTCTTGTGTGTTTTTTGTCGATGGGTACTTTAAAGTTTCGATCGAATAGTGAATTAGGAGTATAAATATTTTTTTGATGAAACATACCACGTATAAAAAGCAATTTTGAATGGTTATACATCCATTTATTCAACACTCCATTAAGATGTACAGATGAGTGTAAAAAAAAAGTCCGTTTTCTTAGAAAACGGACTTTTTTTAGGTGCAAGTAGTTTAAAATTACTCAGCTTTCTCTTCTAATAAATCAAAAAACTGATCTAATCTTGGCATGATAATAATTTTGGTTCTTCTGTTTTTGGCTCTGTTAGCAGGTGTGTCATTGGATGCAATAGGCACATAGCTAGACCTTCCTGCTGCAATTAATCTTCCTGGTGTAACGTCAAATTTCGTTTGTAAGATTCTAGCAATAGAGGTAGCTCTCTTGGCAGATAAATCCCAGTTGTCTTCTAATACCTCATTTTTGATGGTTTGCGAATCTGTATGCCCCTCAATCATTACATCCATATTCGGTTGTGCATTAACAACATCAGCTACTTTAGCGAGCACATCGTAGGCTTTTTTTGTTACGTTATAACTTCCACTCTGAAATAATAATTTATCTGAAATAGAAATGAAAACGACAGTTTTTTCAACATTGATTTCGATGTCTTCATCGTCTAAGCCTTCTTTTAGTGCTTTTTTAAGGTGAAAAGCAACTGCTAGGTTCAACGAATCTTTCTTGGTCATTGCTTTTCTGATATACTTGATGTATTGGTCTTTTTTACTTAACTGAACCAAAGTCTCTTTGATATTATCATTTGCTCCTTTGGTAAGTACTGTTAGGTTGTCTGCAAATTCCAATGCTTTCTGTTTGTCTTTTTGCAATTCTTTTACCGTACCTTCCAAATCTGAAATCTTTGCAGTTGCAAGAGATTCATTTCTCTCTGACTCAATCAAGCACTTGGTTAAATTTGTTTTTACTGCAACTAATTCGTCTTTTGTTTTTTGATGGTTTTCTTGCAATGACGTGTATTCCTTTTTAGATACACACGAACTCATTAAGAGAACAATTGATAGGGATAGAAGTGCTTTTTTCATTTTTGTTTAGAATTATATAATGAGCAAATATAAAAAACAGATTGTATAAAAGTGATCAATAATTAGATTTTATACTATTTTTATGATTCTCATAAAAAATATTTGGATGAATTTTATTTTTAATATTAGAAAAATTATTTTAGTCGTGTTTATAGGACTTTGTTTCTCATGCAGTTCTGAGAAGGAAAAGGAAGTCCTTCGATTGGAGGGCTTTGTTTTTGGAACTACATATCATATTACATTTCTAGATGACAGTTCGATTTCCTATCAGAAATCAATAGATAGTTTGTTTGATTCATTCAACAGCTCATTATCTACCTACCTACCAACATCTGCAATTTCAAAAATTAATAAAGGGGATACCACCATTGTTTTAGATCCTTATTTTCGAGAGGTGTTGCAAAAGTCGAAGCGCATCTTTAAAGAAACGGATGGTTTCTTCGATCCAACCGTTGGTAATTTAGTGAACGTTTGGGGATTTGGTCCTGAAAAAACCAATATACATGTAGACAGCGCTTTGATTTTAAAAAAGATGAAGTTGGTTGGTTTGGATAAAATTTCGCTTGAAAAAGGCAAGCTTAAAAAAGAATATCCAGGGGTGTATTTAGACTTTAATTCAATAGCGAAAGGTTTTGGAGTTGATGTGTTGGGGCGCTTTTTAGAAAGTAAAAACTGCACTAATTATTTAGTAGAAATTGGCGGAGAGATCAGGGCGAGAGGTAAGAATGCAAAAGGGAAGCAATGGAGAGTTGCAATTGAAAATCCAAATACAGATGGAACACAGACGTTTTACACTACGGTAGCATTATCAAACGAATCTATGGCTACATCGGGTAACTATAGAAAATATAGAATTACAGATTCGGGACAAAAATATGTGCATACGGTAAATCCTAAGACAGGTTTTGCTACAGAAAGTAATTTATTGAGTGCCACTGTTATCTCTGAGTTAGACTGCGCAGATGTAGATGCCTATGCTACAGCATTCATGGCAATGGGGGTTTTGTCTGTTCAAGAGTTTCTTAAAACACATACAGCACTGAAAGTACTGTTAATCTATGTTGACGATGATGGCAATATAGAAGAGTTTAAAAACTTTTAGGGGTTTGTATCTCACTTAAAGCAAACAGGTAAAATTTCTCCTTTCATTAAACAAAACCGATGCATGAGTTCTGAACTCATTGTGCGGGTGTAATCTATTTCTTTCACCGTGAAACCTATGCTGCGTAGTTTGTCAAAATAATCAATTCCATAAACGCGAACATGATCATATTGACCAAATATAGCAGCCCTTTCTTTCTTGTCTGTAATCGTAGCGTCTTCAAAGGTGACCGCTCGCGATAGATCTTGTGGTATTTGAAAAATACCCAATCCTCCTGGTTTGAGTACTCGATACAATTCTTGCATCGCTTTTCTATCATCAGGAATATGTTCTAGGACATGGTTGCAAAAGACCATATCAAATGAATTGTCATCAAAGGGCAAAGCACAAATGTCAGCTTTGACATCAGCAATTGGAGAATATAAGTCTGCTGTGGTATAGTTCAGGTTTTTTTGCTTTCTAAAAATAGGTAAGAAACACTGCTCAGGAGCCATGTGTAAGACCTTTTTTTTAGAGATTGAGGTGAAAAAGTCTGTATGCTCTTTTAAATAGAGCCAAAACAAACGATGTCTCTCTAAAGAAAGTGTGCTCGGTGATAGCGCGTTCTCTCGCTGCACTCCATAGCCGTAGGGTAAAAATTTCCGAAAACTTTTTCCGTCTATCGGGTCTGTAAATTTATTTCCTCTTAAGCAGATGGCTATGAGTGGTCTAATGTAATAGCTCAGTCGAATTAAAAGCGGTCTAGGAATTAGATTTAAGAAAAATTTAAAGGTTGTTTTCATTGGTGATATGTGCATGGTCAGTGCTATGATCAAAAGAGCGTTGCTCCTTTATAAAAGCATCCAGCCATTTGGGTATAATGTATGTTTCATGTCGCGGTTTTCAAATGTATTGCCAATGCTAGACACTGTCTTTTTTTAACGCAATCATTGGTTGCATGCACCACAAAACATACTACAGTTCAAATGCTTTTTTTCTGAATTCCTCCTCTTCATTTGAGGTGATTCCTAAGGCTTCATAAATATAATTAAAGGTAGAAAGCAGTTCTGGTTTTCCATCAACAATAGCAATATCATGCTCAAAATGTGCACTTGGTTTTCCATCTCTAGTTAAGATAGTCCAACCGTCTTTTAAATGATTTATTTTATGTGTACCCATGTTAATCATCGGCTCGATGGCTACCACCATTCCGTTCACAAATTTTTTACCTCTCCCTCTTTTTCCATAGTTCGGCATTTCTGGGTCTTCGTGCATGACTCTACCTAAGCCGTGTCCAACCAGTTCTCTTACCACGCCATACCCGTGTTTTTCTGCATGTTGCTGAATAGCAAAACCAACATCTCCAACCCGATTTCCAGCTTTCAGTTCACGAATTCCTTGGTATAAACTTTGTTTGGTAACCTCCAATAGTTTTTTAGTCTCAGCAGCAACTTCACCTACTTCAAAGGTATAGGCATGATCTCCGTAAAACCCATTTTTAAGTGCTCCGCAATCTATGGAAATAATATCTCCTTCTATCAACGGTTCATTAGTAGGGAAACCATGAACCACCTGAGCATTTGGACTCATGCACAAGGTGTTTGGGAAATCATATAGCCCTAAAAAACCAGGAACTGCACCTTCAGAGCGAATGAATTCTTCTGCGATTTTATCGAGTTGCAACGTAGTAACACCTGGCTTTACTTCTTTGGCAAGTATTCCTAAAGTTTTTGAAACAATTAAGGCACTCTCGCGCATCAATTCAATTTCTTCTAAGGTTTTAATTTGAATCATGTTACTGTGTAATTAGGTGACAAATATACTCTAAAAAAAGAGACTAGAGAAAATTCAAAGCTTTCTTTGAAGTTCAATTTAACCTGCTTTTTTTGTAAGTGTATAGTTGTATATTACCTATCCTTCGATGATTTTTTTAATGGTCAAACGTATGTTCAAGTGTATATTTAGCAGAGGTGTTTTGTGTCAGTTTTATGAAACAAAAATAACCCTGAAGTTTTCATTACTTATGGGTTATCTCTAATTTATCTTTACCTAGGCTCTAGTGCTTTCGAAATCTTATTTGGATCGGTCGTACGAGTGCTTATAGGTTTTGCCTGTTACAATGGCTAATATGTCTTTCTCTAAAGAAACTCTTGGGTATTCTACATAGCGACCAATTTCTTTCCCGTTTTTATAGAAAATAAATGTAGGAACTCGAAAAATATTGAGTCCTTTTTGTAAATTATCTGATGTTTTTTTACCTCTATTCACAGCAATCATTTCCAAGTTTGATAAATTGAATTTTGCTGCTTTTAGTACTTTATAAAAGCGTGGTGTTTCTCTTTTGCTATCTCCACACCAAGTACCCATAAAAGCTTTGATGGTTACCTTTTTTAATGCTTTTTTTAGTTTTTTAGCGGTCTTTTCATCTACCGTATAACTATCGTTATATCGCTGAAACCATCTTGTATATGGCTGTTGATCAAAATCTACTTTTTGTATAATACCAACTAGGTCCCCTGAGGCATTTTTTGCAGCATATTTTTCTTGTGCAACGTTTTGTAATGTGGTTGCTAGGAGTAAAAGTAAGAATATCTTTTTCATGGCACTTATGATATGATTGGTTTTTGAGTCATTTCTTCTGGTTGCTCTAATCCCATTAATTTTAAAATTGTTGGGGCAATATCGCCTAAGATACCATTTTTAATTGATTTGATTTCTTTGTCAATTAAAATAATGGGAACCGGATTTGTTGTGTGCGCTGTATGCGGAGTTCCATCAGGATTGATCATGGTTTCACAGTTTCCATGATCAGCAATAACAAGTGTTGTGTAATTCTTCTCGAGCGCGGTTGTAATGATGTCTTTTGAAACAATATCAACTGTTTCACAGGCTTTCACAGCAGCTTCAAAATCTCCAGTATGGCCAACCATATCTCCATTGGCAAAATTTAAACACACAAAATCTACATCACCTTTTTTGATTTCAGGAAGAATGGCGTCTCTAATTTCATAGGCACTCATTTCGGGCTGTAAGTCGTAGGTTGCCACTTTTGGTGATGGGCATAGCAATCGCTTTTCACCTGTAAACTCAGCTTCTCTCCCTCCAGAGAAGAAAAAAGTAACATGTGGGTATTTTTCTGTTTCTGCAATTCTTATCTGTTGTTTGCCTGCGCTTTCTAATACCTCTCCGAGTGTATTTTTGATATTGGTACTGCTGTAGATTACATGGATGTCTTTAAATGAAGCGTCATAATTTGTCATGGTCACAAAATACAACGGTATTTTTTTCATTTGATGGGATTCAAAATCTTGCTGACTTAAGGCATTGGTGAGTTGTCTTCCTCGGTCTGTTCTGAAATTAAAGAAGATTACAACGTCGTCTTTTTCAATGGTTGCTTTCGGGGTGTTGTTTTCATCAACCATAATAATCGGTTTGATAAATTCATCTGTAACACCATTGGCATAGCTTTGCTCAATACTTTCTGAGGCATCTAAAGAAGTTTCACCCTTTCCATGTACCAATGCGTTGTAGGCTATCTGAATTCTTTCCCATCGGTTATCTCTATCCATGGCGTAATACCTTCCTGTGATAGATGCCAGTGTACCTGTAGTTTCTTCTAAAGTTTTTTCAATGTCATTGATGAAGTACTTCCCAGACTTAGGATCACAATCTCTACCATCTGTAAAAGCATGCAGATATACCTTTTCTAAATTATGCTCATTGGCAGCTTTTAAAAGTCCCTTGAGATGATTGTTATGAGCGTGAATACCTCCATTAGAGACCAAACCTAAAAAATGCACCTTTTTGTCATGCTTTTTAGCATGATCAAAGGCGTCTGTCAAAGTGGTTTCTTTTGCAAGAGTATCTTCTTCTAGCGCCTTGTTGATTTTTGCTAAATTTTGATACACAATTCTTCCCGCTCCTAAATTCATATGCCCAACTTCTGAGTTGCCCATTTGTCCTTTTGGTAAGCCCACATGTTCTCCATCTGTTCTTAAGGTTGCATGTGGAAAATGAGTATACAGTGAGTTGATGTAAGGCGTTTTTGCATTGTAAATAGCCGATGCTTTAGGGTCTTGTGTAATTCCCCAGCCATCTAAAATAAGTAGCATTACTTTTTTATTCATACAGATAATTTATCTCGTAAAAGTAAGAAAGATTTTTAGCTTGATCGCACTATTTTACGAAACCGTTGGAGCATGTTTTTGACAATCCGTCGAATCGCGTTTTTTTCTATATTGACGATGCGCTAAGTTTTTTTGTGTAACTGTTTGTTTTATCGTTGTGTATGTTGGGTTTTATGTTGATTTTTGGTGAACTTTCTTTTCATTGAGAATTCTAGTTAAATCCATTTGAAATAATGTAACTTTACACAGAAAATTAGCAATTTTTAAAAGAGCTGAATGCTCGCATTTTTCAATTATGGAACATCCTTTTGAATTGAACGAAGTAACCAAAAAATTACCGAAACACTTGCATAAGTTTATCGTAAAACAACCCTACGATGAATACACTTCTCAGAACCAGGCTGTTTGGAGGTATGTCATGCGGTTGAATGTAGATTACTTGAGCAATTTTGCACATGCATCCTATGTAAAAGGATTGGCAAAAACAGGCATCTCAATGGAGTCCATTCCTGCAATGGAAGGAATGAATCGAATTCTTAAAGAAATAGGATGGGCGGCTGTTGCTGTTGATGGTTTTATTCCTCCAAATGCATTTATGGAGTTTCAAGCATACAATGTATTAGTAATTGCTTCAGACATGCGAACCATTGATCATATTGAGTATACCCCAGCTCCCGATATTATTCATGAGGCAGCAGGTCATGCACCGATCATCGCCAATCCAGAATATGCGGAGTATTTAAGACGATTTGGAGAAATAGGAAGTAAGGCAATTTCCTCTGCAAAGGATTATGAAATGTATGAGGCCATTCGATTATTGTCTATTTTAAAAGAAAATCCAGCTGCGAAAGAGGAAGAAGTTGCGGAAGCACAGCGAGCTGTTGAGGTATTGCAAAACAACATGGGGACGCTCTCTGAGATGGCACAAATTAGAAACTTGCATTGGTGGACGGTGGAATATGGTTTGATTGGTGACATAAATGCTCCTAAAATTTACGGAGCTGGTTTGCTTTCTTCTATCGGAGAAAGTGCTTGGTGTTTAAAAGATGAAGTAGAAAAAATACCCTATTCTCTAGAAGCAGCCGGTAGAAGTTTTGATATTACAAAGCCGCAACCGCAATTATACGTGACCCCAAATTTTGCAGAGCTTAGTTTGGTTTTAGAGCAATTTGCAAATACCATGTCATTAAGAAAAGGAGGTCTTGAAGGCGTGGAGAAATTAATCGATTCTAAAAATTTAGGAACCTTAGAACTTAGTACTGGAATTCAAATTTCTGGTCACTTTAGCAATGTGATCGCATTTGAAGGGAAGCCTATTTACATGCAAACGAAGGGGCCAACGGCATTGGCAAATAGAGATAAAGAACTTATAGGTCATGGAGCAGCGTATCATGCCGAAGGATTTGGAAGTCCGATAGGAAAGCTGAAAGGAATTAATATTCCTATTGAAAATATGAGCCCGAGAGACCTAGATGCCTATGGGATTTATGAAGGAAAAGAAACAACACTCGAGTTTGTAGGAGGTGTCAAAGTTATTGGAGAAGTAATTACAGGAACACGAGATCTTCAAGGTAAAATCCAATTGATTTCTTTCAAAAATTGTACTGTAACCTATCAAGACAGCGTCCTATTCGATCCTTCTTGGGGAGTGTATGATATGGCTGTTGGAGTGGATGTTGTTTCTGCTTATGCAGGGCCTGCATCCGTCCATTCTTTTGAAGAAGTGAATAAGGTTTCAGAGACAAAAACACATAAAATCACCTATACAGAAAGTCAAAAAGCGCTGTATGTATTGTATGCGCAAGTGAGGGAACTCCGAGAGCGCACTTCCATTACTGAGGAGGAAATAACGTTGCTTTATCACCAGCTTATTGATAAGTACTCAAATGATTGGCTATTGTGCTTAGAATTATACGAACTGTCTGTGAAGCATAATTTTTCAAATCAACATCTACTTTTACAAGAGTTAGAGAGACTAAAGTGTAATGAAAGTTTTACTGTGCTGATCGACAAAGGGATTGCTTTATGTGAAGATAAAATAAAAAATTATGGGGTTATTTAGCCTGTTTAAACGAAATAAAATGGATTCAGAGATTAAAGAGTATTTAGAAAGAGGAGCTGTGGTTTTAGATGTTAGAACCCAAATGGAATGGGATGAAGGGCACAGTGCAGGAGCGGAGCATATTGTGTTGAATTTAATCCCTTTAAAAATAGAAGAAATAAGAGAATTTAATAGGCCAGTCATTGCAGTCTGTAAAAGTGGTGGAAGAAGTGGTCAAGCAGCACAGTTTTTGTCGAGTCATGGGATTGATGTGATCAATGGGGGTCCATGGCAAAATGTAGACAGACACCTGTAGCTGCATCTAATCTATGATGTTAACGAAAATTTTGGTTGGTTAATACTTGCGAAGTAAAACTAAAATCTCAATTACTAACCGCAGTAGAGCGTCTTGTTTTTAGTGCGCGACAAATATGTGCAGTTTATTTGCACACATTCATTCGACCTTTTTTTGATCCTTTTCGTTATCAAAAAAGGAGTTTGTGAAAAATTAGAAAAGCTACTGAGCTAGATGTATGTAGCAGAAATGATGCATGTTATTTTTTTTGCTGTAAAAAAGAATCAAATTTGATGTACGGGTAGTCTTTTTCTAAAGTCCTAATTTTTTCTTTAAGCTTTTGTAAAAAGTGCTGGTGTTGCGCTGATTTTTCATTAAACGCTTTGTGACTGAGACCTCTTTGAATGGTGGCTACGGCTTGCATTGTTTTTGTTGCATTTTCAGAAATCCAAGTCTCAGAAAAGCGTTCCCAAATATAATTGATCGCTGTTTGGTTCGGGTGAATCATGTCTTCTGTATAAAAGCGATAGTCTCTCAGTTCGTCTAACAAAATTTCATAAGAAGGGAAATAATGGATGTTATTTTTTGGATTGATTACCTGATGCACAGCAGCTAACAAATGTGCTTTACTTTGTTGGTTTTCTATGAAACCATCTTTGAGGTGGCGCACAGGAGATACAGTAATCAATATGCTCGCTTTTGGGTTCACGGACTGAATCAGTGCACGTGTTTTTTGAAGGCTTTCTTTAGTTTCAGCTACAGTTAGTAGTTCTTTCGAAAATTCTTTTTGAGGCACCTTATGGCAGTTTGCCACCAGCACATCTGTTGCAATATATCGATACGCATAACTTGTACCTAACGTAATGCAAATATGAGTTGCTTCATGCAATTGCCTTTGTAAAGATGCAACTGCTTTATTGAGTTTGTCTAAAAGCACTTCTTTGTGGGGGTCACTTAGGCTAGAGTGTGCATCGAAACAGTGCCAGCGTTCATTTAAGAAGAAAAGTTCTTCTTCTGTATATGTTTTTCGGTTGATAGCATTTGAAATGACTTTTTCAATGGCTTTGGGATGAAATAAAATGCCAAATTGATTTTGCTGCGCTTGAAATTTATAATAGGCAAACTTATTCCCGATGTTTTGAGAAAAGCAGGAGCCTAATAGCTGAATTTTAGAACTGTGTTCTATGGGGTAATGCGTTTCTTTTTTTATCGGGATCTGCGTTTGTAAAATCATATAGATTTATTTTCGAAAGGATAAATATAAAAAAAAGAAAGGTTCAAAGCACCATGATGCCTTGAACCTTTATCGTATTATATATCTGCAGTTTATGCATCTACATAGGCTTTCGCTGCTGCCAAGGCTTCTGAGATTCCACTTGGACTTTTACCTCCTGCGGTTGCATAAAATTTTTGTCCACCACCACCTCCGTTGATGAATTTCCCTAGCTCTCGCACTACTTTTCCAGCATCCAGTCCTTTTGTGGCTACTAATTCTTTAGAAATGGAACAGGTGAGTAAAGCTTTGCCTTTCACTGCGGATCCAAATACTAAAAATAAATTGTCATGCTCTCTCCCTAAATCGAATGCGATATTTTTAATGCCATTGGCATCTAAATCTATTTGTGTCGCTAAGAATTGAATGCCATTGATCTCTTGTAATTGATTTTTTAAATCTCCAAGTAAATTTTTTGCTTTGTCTTTCAATAACTGTTCAATTTCTTTCTTTAAAGTAATGTTCTCATCTTGAAGATTTGTAATAGACTTGAGCGTATCTTTTGGATTCTTCAGTGTTTTTTTGATTGCATTAAACTCCGTGTCCATTGCTTCAAAATAGTTTCCTACCGCTTTATTTGTAATGGCTTCGATTCTTCGTATTCCGGAAGCAACAGCTCCTTCAGATTTGATTTTAAAGTACCATATATCACTGGTATTTTGTACGTGAATTCCACCACACAATTCCATGGATTTTCCAAAGCGAATGGTTCGAACTGCGTCTTCGTATTTTTCTCCAAATAATGCGATAGCTCCTTCATCAATAGCCTGCTGCATTGGGATGCTTCTTTGCTCTTGCAGCGGCAAGTTTTCGCGAATACGAGCATTTACAAAATCTTCTATTTCTTGCAGCTGATCTGCATCTACTTTAGAAAAATGCGAAAAATCGAAACGTAAATGTTTCGGACTTACTAGGGAGCCTTTTTGTTCAACATGAGTTCCCAATATAGTGCGCAGAGCTTGGTGTAATAAGTGGGTTGCTGAGTGATTGCTTGCAGAGAGTTGTCGTGTTTCCTCACTCACGATTGCTGTGAAGGTCTCGTTGAGATGTTTCGGAAGTGTTTTGGTAAAGTGAATGATGACATTGTTCTCTTTTTTTGTATTGAGAATATAGAGCACATCACCGTGAATATCCTCTAAAAAGCCTTTGTCGCCAACTTGTCCTCCACCCTCTGGATAAAACGGTGTTTGGTTAAAAACCAATTGGTAAAGATCCCCGTCTTTTTTAGTTGTTACCTTGCGGTATCGCGTTAGCATTACAGGAGCTTTTAGTGTATCATAACCAATAAAGGCCTCTGATTCATTTGAAGATAGAATGGTCCAGTCACTAGTCTCTGAGGCAGAGGCAGCGCGCGAACGTTCTTTTTGTTTTTTCATTTCTGAAGAAAACTCATCTTCATTCACTGTGAACCCTTTTTCTCTAGCAATCAATTGTGTTAGGTCTAAAGGAAATCCATAGGTGTCGTACAATTCGAACGCTTTTACACCAGAAATAAGTGTATTTTTTGTTGTTTCGATCACCTTGTCTAATAATAACAAACCTTGGTCTAAGGTTCTCAAGAAAGAAGCTTCTTCTTCTTTGATTACATTATGTACGAGCTGCGATTGATTTTTGATTTCAGGAAAAGCCTCTCCCATTTGCTGACTCAGTGCATCTGCCAATTTATAGATAAACGGTTCTTTGCAGTCCAAGAAGGTGAACCCATAGCGAATGGCCCTTCTTAAGATTCTACGAATGACATATCCAGCTCCGGTATTGCTTGGTAATTGACCATCTGCAATTGAAAAAGCTACGGCTCTCACATGGTCTACAATGACACGAATGGCAATGTCTGTCTTTTCGTCTTTGCCATAGCTCGCATTTGTAATTGTTTCTAGTTCTCTAATTAAAGGTGTAAATGCATCCGTATCATAATTTGAGGTTACCTCTTGCAATACCATACACAAACGCTCGAAGCCCATACCTGTATCAATATGTTTTGCTGGTAAATCTTCGAGAGTGCCATTCGCTTTTCGGTTGTATTGCATGAAAACCAAGTTCCATATTTCTACTACCTGTGGATGATCTTCGTTCACCAATGTTTTTCCATCTACAGCGGCTTTTTCCTCCGGAGTACGAATGTCTACATGGATTTCTGAGCAGGGTCCGCATGGTCCTTGTGCTCCCATTTCCCAAAAATTGTCTTTTTTATTACCCATCAAGATACGATCTTCTGGAATAATTTGTTTCCAGTAATCATAGGCCTCTTGATCTAGAGAAAGGTTATCTTTATCGTTACTTCCTTCAAAAACGGTGACGTATAAGATGTCTTTGTCAATTTTGTAAACTTCAGTCAATAGTTCCCAGGCCCAGGCAATTGCTTCTTTTTTAAAATAATCTCCAAAACTCCAATTTCCTAACATCTCAAACATGGTGTGATGATAGGTGTCATAACCAACTTCTTCCAGGTCATTGTGCTTTCCGGAGACACGTAAACATTTTTGAGAATCAGAGATACGGTTGTTTTTAGGAACACTATTTCCTAAGAAAAACTCTTTAAATGGCGCCATACCAGCGTTGGTAAACATCAATGTTGGATCGTTTTTTAAAACCATGGGTGCTGAGGGCACAATATCATGTTGTTTTTCTTGGAAGAACTTTAAAAATGTAGCTCTTATATCTTGTGATTTCATAGATGATAATTTCTATACTTAACTTAGTTTTGTAACAATTTTAAAAGGACAGCTACTTATTAGTGCAGTGTTTTTAAAATAATTTTTAATGGACAATAATGTTGTTCGCAACTTTCTAAAAATATAGTTGTAAAACATTTTGTAAATTTGTTTATTCTTGTATTTCAAATACAAAAATAGTATATTTCATAATATGGCAAAGGTAAAATATTATTACGACGCAGATACCCTATCTTACAGAAAGATTGAGCGTAACAAGAAGGGTGTTTTTGCGAAAACAATCTTTAGTCTTTTAGCAATTGTTCTTATTGCTTTTTTTGGATTTATTGGGTTTAGTCAATTTTTGATGTCACCCAATGAGAGGATGCAGAAAAGAGAGGTGGATAACCTCAAGCTACATTTTGAATTATTGAGCAAGCGAATGGAAGAGAGTGGTGAAATTTTAAATGAATTACAAGAAAGAGACAATGCCATTTATAGAGTTTATTTTGAGGCAAGTCCAATTCCAGAGGAACAAAGAAAAGCAGGTTTCGGAGGTGTAAATAGATATCAATATTTAGAAGGCTTTAATAATTCAGGAATGATTAAAAAGGCAACGAAAGAACTGGATGTGTTATCGAAGCAACTCGTGGTTCAGTCAAAGTCTTTAGATGAGATCGTGAAGTTAGCAAAAGACAAAGAAGAAATGTTGGCATCAATCCCTGCTATACAGCCGGTTGCAAACAGAGATTTAAAGCGTATGGCCTCTGGTTATGGGTATAGAATTCATCCCATATACAAAACAAGAAAGTTTCATGGTGGAATGGATTTTTCTGCACCGAAAGGAACCCCAATATATGCTACAGGGAATGGAAAAATTCTCAAAGCTATTCGATCTAGAAAAGGCTTGGGAAATCATGTAAAGATCAATCATGGTTTTGGGTATATGACGGTTTATGGACATATGGAGAGTTTTGTTGTTCGTAAGAATCAAAAAGTTAAACGAGGCGATTTGATTGGATATGTAGGTTCATCGGGTACCTCTACAGCACCTCACTTGCATTATGAAGTTCACAAGAATAGTCATAAAGTAAACCCTGTGTATTATTATTTTAATGACCTAACTCCAGAAGAATACGATAGAATGTTAGAACTGGCCTCACTTGAAAATCAATCTCTAGATTAATGCATATAGACTTGCCAGAAAAGAGGTATTACAAAATAGGAGAGGTAGCCAAAGCTTTTGCGGTGAATGCATCCTTAATACGTTTTTGGGAGAAAGAATTTGATAGCATCAAGCCCAAGAAAAATGCCAAAGGGAATCGCTTGTTTACTCCAGAAGATATTCTGCAATTTAAGTTAATTTATCATCTTGTAAAAGAACGAGGCTTTACTCTGGAAGGAGCAAAGCAAAAGATCAAGAAAAACCCTGATAGTACATTTCATGCGCATGAATTGATTACTCGGTTGGAGCATGTAAAAGCAGCATTAATAGAAATTAAAAATCAATTATAAATCTTTAAAAATTAAATTATGAAAAAATGGTTGCCATTAATAATAGTCCTTATACTCGCTTTTGTAGGGTATAAAATGTTGGTTGGTTTTAACAACACAGCGGTGCAGTTAAATGAGACAATTGATGAGTCTTGGGGAAATGTAGAAACAACATATCAGCGCAGAAATGATCTGATAGGAAACCTCGTAAAAACGGTACAAGGTGCTGCAGATTTTGAAAAAAATACATTAACAGCTGTCATTGAAGCTAGAGCAAAAGCAACCTCTATGACCATAGATCCCTCAAATGTGACCCCAGCACAGTTGGCCGCATTTAATAAAGTTCAAGGCGGGTTAAGTGGCGCTTTGAAAAGTTTATTGGTAACCATAGAACGATATCCTGATTTAAAAGCCAATCAGAATTTTTTAAAGCTTCAAGATGAGTTGGCGAGTACAGAAAATCAAATTTTAACAGCCAGAACTCGTTTTAACGAAGCAACAAGACCTTATAACGGTCATATAAAAACATTTCCAAATTCATTGTTTGCAGGTTGGTTTGGATTTGATGCGAAGCCGTATTTTAAATCTGTTGCAGGGGCAGAGAAAGCACCTGACGTAAGTTTTGACTTTAATAAAAAAGACTAATGTCAAAAGAAAATCAATTCTTATCAAAAGAGGAAGAGCAGCAAGTTGTAGCAGCGATTCAAACAGCTGAGACAAATACATCTGGAGAGATTCGTATACACATAGAAGCAAGCTCAGAAAAAGAACCACTAGCCCGTGCTCTCGAGGTTTTTGAGATGTTAGAAATGCATCAAACCGAGCAGCGCAATGGTGTTTTGTTATATATTGCAGTGAATGATCATCAATTTGCGATTTGTGGAGATGCCGGTATTGATCAAGTAGTTGCTGATGATTTTTGGGACTGTACAAGAGATGTCATAGGTGCCCATTTTAAAAAGGGGCAATTTAAAGAGGGAATTGTTGCAGGGGTATTACATGCCGGCGAACAATTAAAGCAATTCTTTCCATGGCAATCAGATGATACAAATGAGTTGTCTAACGAAATTTCTAAAGGGTAATGCATTTAAAAAAACAATTGAAAACAGGTCTATTGTTGCTGTGCTTTTTTGTGATTCAAAGTACTATTGCTCAATATAAAATTCCGGAGGTTCCCAAGTTGCAAACCAGTGTTTACGATAAGGTAAATTTACTTTCTAATGCCCAAAAGCAGCAGCTTGAACAAAAATTGATTCGCTATTCAGATTCTACCTCTACGCAGATAGTTGTAGCAATTATCAATTCAACAAATAACGAAAGTATTGGTATGCTGGCGCCAAGATGGGCGCAAAAATGGGGTGTTGGACAAGCCAAAGAAGACAATGGTGTTTTTATATTGCTTGCCAGAGAAGATCGGAAAATTTGGATTGCACCTGGCTATGGTGTTGAGCATTTGTTAACGGCAGGTACGAATGGCGCATTGATACGAGCTGTGATCATTCCTGAATTTAAAAAAGGAGATTATTACAGTGGATTGAACGCAGGGGTAGATGCTATTTTTGAGGTCTTAAATGGTTCTTACAAGGCGAGCAAAAAGTCGTCTAAAAATGAAAAATCATTTAGTTTTTTGAAGATCATACCGATCGTACTTTTTATTCTCGTTTTTATGTTTATTTCAAATCGGAATAATAGAGGAGGACGTGGTGGCCGCGGAGGAAGGCGCAGTGCAGGTTTCTCTATTTTAGAAGCTATCATTCTTAGCAACGCCGGTAGAGGTTTTGGAGGCAGTGGAGGTTTTAGTAGTGGCGGTTCTTCGGGAGGCTTTGGTGGCGGATTTAGCGGAGGCTTCGGAGGCGGAGGCTTTAGTGGTGGTGGCGCAGGAGGAAGCTGGTAAAACAATTTTCCATGAAAAAGATATGGTTACTTTCTTTCATTTTTGTGGGGTGTACACATTATGGTCAGCTTTCTTTGCTTGCCGATCTGTCTCAATCACTGAATGAAGTTTCAGGGAATGAGAAAATTGGGAATTCAGAGTTTGTTTGGATGATCAATGATTCAGGAAACAAGCCAGAAATATTTGGTGTAAATGAGCAAGGTGTTATCAGAAGAGTTGTGAAAGTAAGCGCAAAAAATCACGATTGGGAAGATATAACTTCCGATAAAGAGGGGGATTTGTACATAGGAGATTTTGGGAATAATCACCTAAAAAGAAAAACCCTACATATTTTAAAAATCAATAATCAAGATCTTTTAACGAAGAATGAGGTGTCTGTGTCTAAGATTAGCTTCGTCTACCCTGAGGAGATTCTCGGAAGAAAGCATGCTTTTGATGCGGAAGCTTTTTTTCTCTATCAAAACAACTTTTATATTTTTTCAAAAAGCAGAGAAAAGAAACATTTAGGAAAAACATTACTATTTAAGGTGCCAAATAGTATTGGAAAGCACAAAGCAGTTTTTATGTCTCAATTTACTTTTGAAAATAGCGTAGACGCCCGAATTACTGCAGCTGATATTTCTGAAGATGGACAGACAGTTGCTTTGTTGAATCATAAGGAAGTGTTTCTCATTACTAACTTTCAAAACGATCAATTTTTTAAGGGGCAGATACAATCAATTTCATTGGCCCATGTTTCCCAAAAAGAGGGTGTTTGTTTTAAAGATGGGACCACCTTGTTTATTACAGATGAGTACTCTAAAGACTCAAAGGGTAATTTATATGCCTTTTCGTTTAGAAATTAGTTGCTGAAAAGTACAATAGTAACCCCCAACCAATTGTTAAGAGCAAGCCGCCTAAAGGGGTAATTGGCCCTAGAAATCGCATTTTTTTATGTTTGGCAGCAGAGAGCACGAGCCCGTAAATAGAAAACGAAAAAAGAAGAGTGCCAATAATGAAGCTATAGACTATATATGTTTCTATAGCCGCTGTGAATTTCAGTTGAAAGCCAAGAATTATCAATACAATGGCATGGTACATTTGGTATTTTACGCCAGTCTCAAAACTTTTTAGTTGCTCTTCGTTTAGTGTTTTTTTTAATGCGTGTGCTCCAAACGCTCCTAAGATAATTGCGAGCATTCCAAATGCTGCGGCAATCATTAATGTAAATTGTGTCATCGATTAAATTTAAAATGAAAATCCCAAAGAAAAGGAAATTCGTGCATATTCGTCTCCTTTAAAAATCCCTAAATTGGCAGAAATCATGTCTACTGCATTTAAGAAAATACCACCACCTAATGAAGAATTCCAGTGGTTTTCAGTGTCTTCTTTCAACCAAACTCTTCCGTAATCATAGCCGCCATAAATTCCAATATACAAGGGTACTAGGCTTGTTTTGAGACTGCGCAGATTTAAACGGATATCTGTACTTTGATAAAAAGAATCCTTTCCTGTAAAACGTTGGTTTCTATACCCTCGGAGTCCGTCATGTGCTCCTAAAGTAGCTCCTTGGTAAAATTCAAAACCATCTCCAAAGTTCAGATGACCTTTGAATTTAGTTGCGAGTACTAATTGTCCGTTGGGAATTAACTTGTAATTGAAGCTTAATGCAGGTATGAGATAGCTAAAACTATGTTTACTCTTGGTATTTGATTTGTATCCCAAAGTAAGGTCTGCTTTTATACCTAGCGTTGGGAATGCCTTGTTGTCTTGGTGCTCAAAATTATAATGTGCCTGTGTTCCCAAAAAAGTATGCTTTTTACCGAGATTGGTTGTGCTAATGTATCGCCCTTGTGTAGGTTCAACTTCTATAGACTCCACGCTTGCGCCAATGCTAAAATTACCCCCTAGTTGACCTCTCCAAATAAGAAAAGGAGTAATGTTGTTTTTACGAAGTTTTACTCTGTTGTAATTCTGGCTGTAGTTGTCTTTGTCTAAAAAATGAAGATTTGCTGTTTGGTTTCCGAAACCAAAAAAGTTCACATTGTAATTGGGACTGGTAAATTCTGCTGCTACTCCAAAATTCCACTTGCCAACTATTTGGGCAAATTCACTCGTCAATTTAATTTCAAAGCCATCCGTTGCAAAGTAATATGAACCTTCTATACGGAGTTGAGATGTAAAGGGGTTTCTGTCAAATCCATACTTGGTAAATACTCCTTGCATGCCTAGTTTTAATCCGTCATCAGGGTTGATCCCAAAGGTGGGAAGGACTTTTGTGGTGTTGTACTTCAATTTTTTATAATCGTAAACATGTGTGTCATAAGCGTCCGATAATTTTTTGCGCCCTTTCGTTGTTACAAATGTGTTTTTTTTCGTTTTGTAATCGTATAGTTTCACACGCTG
>JBELGW010000036.1:20404-21927 GCA_042091715.1 Polaribacter sp.
TAGGCACTTTCATCAATGCTTGCCTTTTCATTTTTTCGAATTTTTGCGAGTACATCGTTTGTGCTAATCACTTTATTGGCGTAGCCAAAATTTGCTTTGTCTCCATGACCTGAAGCAGCTCTTTCTTCGATCATATACAATTCATCACCAAAATCATCATTAAAGGCGCCTAATGTTTTTTGTTTGGGGACAAAAAACAACTCGGGTTTGGTATGCAATACATCAATGGCTTTTGCCAATGTAGCAACTGTGAATGGAGCGTATGGGTGCGAACCCGTGAATGCGTCTAATAAGAGTGCTTCTGAATGGGTGCCGTCAAACTGTCCTTCAATGTATTGTGTTTTAAAGGCTACTGCTTGTAAATATTGAAGTGCGTTTTTGCGCAGGGCTCTCATTACATACTCCTTACCGTCTTTATCTTTCAAACGCAATGATTTTGATTGATGTCCTCCTCCTTTTCTCACCGGGGTCAGTCCTCCAAATAAAGTGTCTAATTTTACGTTTCTTGCGCGTACTTTTTTGCTGTACATTTCTCGGTATCGCTCTCCCCAAAAATACCTGTAGATACTGCTTTTCTCGGTTTCCTCTTTGGTATAAACAGATGCTAAGGTGTGCGAATTTGAGTTGTTTGCATAGGTTTGTTTGCTGCGGGATGCACTCGGTGGTAGTACTTGAGTTTCAAAGATACTTTTGTTGTCTTCAGAGGAAATAAAAGTAACCTTAGACGAGCCGTCTGTATATATATCTAAACGAGCATAACCCGGAACTCCAGCAGAAAATAAACCCCCTCCGGTATTTCGTGTTGGATTTACTTTGGATCCTGCTCCACTGACAATTTGAGGGATGTTATTTTCTATTATATATTGCAAACTGTGCTCATGACCACCAGCAAAAATAACCTTGTCATTTTCTTGAGAGAGTGTGATAATTCTCTTTTTAAAATCTAGGTATCTTTTGTTTTGAAGGTCAGTATTACTAATGCCGCTTGTTTTTCTAAGTAAATTGATTATGGTGCCAAGGATGGGTAAAGGAAGGTTTCCGCCAATAGGAAATAATTGCTGTTTTAATGAAAACTGTCCGCCGTGTGGTCCGTTTGTAAATAGTGGATGGTGCATCGCAATAAGCGTAGTTTTTCCTCTTGCTTTTTTTATGAGTCCTTCAAATTCATCGAAAAAACGACTTCTGGTTTTGATGTCACATTGATCATTGATGGTCGGGTGCTTATCCCAATTGGTTAAATACCATTCACTATCGATGATGATTAAAACAATGTCTTCAGAAATCGTTATCTTATCAATAGGGCATCCATTTTTCGGTAAAAATGAGTTTTCCCCTAATATTTTTGAAACGTAATTTTCTTGTCTCTCTAATCCTTTTAGCCCGTTTGCATACCAATCGTGATTTCCAGGAATAAAATAGGTATTTCCTTTAAAGCCTTGCGCAATTGCTGTTTGAATGTTTAATTGGTGTTCAGCAAAAGCTCTTTGAGGATGTCCTTTTTTTGGCATTCCCGCGGGGTAAAT
>JBELGW010000036.1:22027-27233 GCA_042091715.1 Polaribacter sp.
CTGTTCATCTATTTTTTTTTACTTTAGTAAAAATAATTCTTTTATGGAAACCTTGTTGCTTAAAACCGAGAAATATATTTTTTCATTGCTGACAAAAGAGCTGCACAATGATTTTTTATATCATAATTTGAGTCATACTCAGCGTGTAGTGAATGCAGTGAAAGAATTGATTGTAGGAGAGGATATTTCTGAAGTGGATGCAAATATTTTATTATTAGCTGCTTGGTTTCATGATGTGGGGTATGTGAAAGGTTGTGAGAATCATGAAGAATCGAGTGTGCGAATTGCGACGAATTTTTTGCATGAGTACAATATGGATGATAGCATTATCGATGCTGTTTGTACGTTAATTAGAGTGACTAAAATTGATGAAGAACCAGATGGTATTTTAGAAAAAATCATACGTGATGCTGATACGAGTCATTTGGCAAAGAAAAGTTTTACAGATACGAGTGATTTGTTAAAGGAAGAACTCAATTTGATACATGACAAAACATATGATGACTCAGAATGGATTCAGGAAAATATTCGTTTTTTAGCAAACACACATCATTATCATACCAACTATGCACAGGAAAATTGGCAGCAAGGAAAAGATAAGAACCTGGCTCAGTTGTTCAAGCAACAAAAGAAGGTAAAGCAAGAGGCGCGCAAGGAATCTACCAAGAAGGAAGAATTAAAGTTGAAGAAGCAGAAGGCGAAAACACCAGAACGTGGTATAGAAACGATGTTTCGCGTGACCTTGAGAAATCATATCACTTTGAGCAATATAGCAGATACTAAGGCAAATATTTTACTGTCTGTAAATGCCATTATTATTTCATTGGCATTGTCTAGTCTTTTGCCAAAGTTAGACAATCCATCGAATCAATATTTAATTGTGCCCACTATTGTTTTTATCATTTTTACAGTGGCCTCAATAGTGTTGTCTATTCTAGCTACTAGACCCAATGTAACCGAAGGGAAGTTTAGTAGAAAAGATGTAGAAGAAAAAAAAGTAAATTTATTGTTTTTTGGAAATTTTCATAAAATGAGTTTACCAGAGTTTGAATGGGCAATGGGAGAGTTGATGAAAGACAAAGCTTATTTGTATAGCGCAATGACCAAAGATTTGTATTTTTTAGGGAAAGTACTCGATAGAAAATATAAAATATTGAGAATTACCTATTTGGTTTTTATGATAGGGATCATTGTTTCTGTGACTGCTTTTGCACTCGCCTTTAAAATGCAGGAGTCTGTTTTGTCTTAAGCCTTTATTTCTTCCATGAGATCCTGAAGTGAAATGGATTTCTTGGTGTTAAAATCTTTGTGATAAAGCACTTCCACACGCAATGCTTTGAGCCCTGAAACACCTTGTAAATCTTCAATGTCTACTTTTTCTAATCTACCAATGTGATTTTTAGATTGTAGAAATTTTATATATTTGAGGTATTCCGTTGCATCACTATCTTGTGCATATACAATGGCAATCTTTCCCGGCACAGTCAAGCGTTCTGTGCTATCTTTGATGTGAGCTTTGTCAATGCGTTTTTTAATGATTTCGTAACGAATGTTGTAAGCACCATCAACATCAAATTGTTTCTCGTCCATTCTAAATTTAATCGCCAATGGATTGCTGTGAACAAGTATTAGTGAAGCAACTCTCAACTCATGATTCATTTCGGACCTTGCCTTAAAAGCAATATTTTCGAGTTCACACATCATTTGCAATTGCCACAATCTCAAATTGTACAAGAACAACATGTCAAACGTAGTATTCTGAACCAAAGAACTTCCAATATACATATTGTACTCGATACCATCGGTTTTATAACGTTCAAAATAATGAGGAAACATTGCCTGTGCTTCTTCTTGTTTCTGATCTAAAAATTTGGCTAGTGTATCATTTAATAATGTAACGCTGTCCTCGTAATCTTTACGTTTGTCATAGATCACTTGTAATTTATCATCAATGCGGTTCATGTAAATCCCAACATGCTCAGTTAAGCGCTCATTGATGTGCTTAATATGATTGAATACAGGATAAATTTCTCGTTTTAAAAAGTCGATAATGGCAATTTCATCGCCTGCCTTTAATCCTTCTGAAATATTTAAAGCATGTTCTTTTACTCTAAAAATTAACTCATCATAAATGGGTAATTTTTCGCTGATGCATGCCTCATTTAAGATGGTGGTTGCCAAAGATAATTGTGTTGCTAAGTCTTCCTTAATTGCCTCGTTTCTTGCTATGGAAGATCCTTTAATATCACTTTGACCAAAGAGCGGGTACACATCGTTAAAGACGATTTCATTTAATTTGGGTTTAGCTATTTTTTCTGTTAATTGTTGTTGATAATTTTCTGCAGCCTCAATAAAACGCCATTTTACTGAAGAGTGAATGGTGGTGTAATGCTCCTGGATAGTTGCTTCAATTACATTGAGATGCTCTTCAGAAAAGCGATCTATGGCTGCTTTAAATACCGGAATGATATCTTTTAGTTTATTTTGATTGATGGAGTTCAGCTCAAAAGGTCTCGGAGAGGCAATTTCTAATATCGATAAATCTTTCCCAGAACTTGCCTTGATTGGAATTAAAATAATACTTCCAATTCCCTGAGTAACTAATGCCTGGTATAAAGGATTCTTATTTGTGAGTTTTCCATATTTTTCAATATCTGAAATTGCAAAAGTTTCTTGTTTCTTGAAAATGGTCTCTAGTATGTAGTCACAAAAAAAGGAATCTGAGTATTCTGCAGTATCACTAGAGATTATGATGCTTTCCGAGATTCTACTATTTACATGGATTGCTTCCGCGTTGTTTGGAGAAATATCAAAAACAGCATAGCCTAGTTTTAGATCTTTAATATTAAAGAAATCTTGTATGTTGTTTTGTAAGTCAGATAATAGATTGTCGTCACTACGCAATAAATTTGTTCGAATACTGGAAATGGTTTCATCTGTAGTAACATCAAACAAATTCATCACCCCAAAACCTTTGTAAATGTAACTGTTTGGGGGAAATTTTTCTTTCCAAACGTCAATGTTGTCAAAATTATCTAAGAGTAATTTGATGTCTTGGTCTGTAATCTTTGGAGCATCCTTTGTAGGTGATATTTCGCCAAAATCGCCATTAAAAGCAGCTCTATAGTGTCTGGTAACTCCTGTATTTTTATTGGGTATATCGAAGAAAAAAGGTCTTTTTAGATCAATGTGATAGTCATAAACAGAAGCTAAAATGAGTGTACATCCATAAATGAATAAAAGATCATCTTCAAAATTACGAGGCTTTGCGACATAGCTGTCTCCAGCATTTTCTAGGATGCTTTTAAAACGAGAGGTAAATTTAAAGGATGTAAATGTAAAAGGAATGGTGGCCGACTTTATTTCGTTGACTAAGAGAGGTTCCGGAAATAAAGGGTCTAACAACAGTTGCACCGTGTCGTCTAGTTTTTCGAGCAAAGTAAAATCGGAAAATCCTTGAATGAGTTCAGGGTGTTTTTCTACTGCAGTAACCATTGTTTTAGCATACTCATGAAAAGGGTGGTCTTTAAAACTTTCTTTCGTGTATTTTTGATACGTTAAGAACACCTTTTCAAAACTTATTTGAAGTTGCAAAGGTAGTTCTATATGTTCTTGATTTTCAAGGCTTAATGTATTCATAAGTTGCTGTTCTTGACACTACAAAGATAGTGAATGTATTTAAATAGACGTTTTTCTTTACGATACGTTACACAAACAAGTTCCTTATGCGTTGAGAAAAGTAATTGATTGTAATCTTGAAATGAAAAGATGCTTTTGGGTTCTTTATAAAAAGGAAGGGCATCTTCTCTGCGCTAAGCCATGTGCCTTTCAACAGTTTTAGAGGATGTTTTTTATTTTTGCCTAAAGTAAATGATGACGGGTACACCTTTAAAATCGTACATTTCACGCATTTTATTTTCTAGAAATCGTCTGTATGGATCTTTCACGTACTGCGGTAAGTTCGAGAAAAAGGCAAACTGCGGTGTGGGTGTAGGCAGCTGCATACAGTATTTTATTTTTACAAATTTTCCTTTAATTGCTGGCGGCGGATAATTTTTTACAATTTCCAACATGGTTTCGTTTAACTTGCTTGTTGGAATCCTATTCTTTCTACTTTGAAACACCGTAACGGCTGTTTCAATGGCTTTAAAAATACGTTGCTTTGTCAATACAGAAACAAAGATAATTGGCACGTCTGTAAAAGGGGCAATTTGTTTTCGTACCGCAGCTTCATAATCACGCATGGTGTTGGTTTCTTTGTCTACCAAATCCCATTTGTTTATAAGAATGACAACTCCTTTTTTATTCTTTTCAGCTAGCCAAAAGATATTTTGATCTTGGCTCTCAAAACCTCTCGTGGCATCAACCATTAAAATAATGACATCAGAATACTCAATGGTTCGAACTGCACGCATCACAGAATAAAATTCCAAATCTTCTTTTACCTTTGATTTTTTTCGAATTCCCGCAGTATCTACCAAATTAAAATCAAATCCAAAACGATTGTATTTTGTATCAATGGAGTCACGTGTAGTACCTGCAATATTGGTCACAATATTTCTGTCTTCACCAATTAATGCGTTTATAAAAGACGATTTTCCTGCATTGGGTCTCCCAACAACGGCAAATCTTGGCAATTCTTCTTTTTCAAGATCAATCTCTTCTGGTGCAGGCATGATCTCTGCCAAGGCGTCAAGTAATTCTCCAGTTCCGCTTCCATTAATTGAAGAGATGGTGTGGTATTCTCCTAAACCTAAATTATAAAACTCAACAGCATCTGCTGCACGCATCGCATTGTCTACTTTATTGACAGCGATGAATAGTGGTTTTTTCACTTTTCTTAAAAGCTTTGCAACTTCCGAATCCATAGGGGTAATTCCCTGTTCAACATCCACTACAAAAACAATAATATCTGCTTCTTCTAAAGCAAGTTGCACCTGCTTGCGTATTTCATCTTCAAAAATGTCATCCGAACCAACCACATAACCACCTGTATCTATCACAGAAAACTCCTTGCCATTCCAATCAGATTTTCCATAGTGTCTATCACGGGTAACTCCGCTCACAGAATCTACAATAGCTTCTCTACGTTGAACCAATCGATTAAATAACGTCGATTTTCCAACATTTGGTCTTCCTACTATGGCTACAATACTATTCATTTCTTGAAAATTTCTGCAAAGGTACTAATAAGAGAATGATTTCT
>JBELGW010000037.1:0-24062 GCA_042091715.1 Polaribacter sp.
CTGATAAACTTTCAGTTCCTGTAGCACTTCCCGAAGTTGTCTTATCATAAACTTTGTTACTTCCGGTAATGCCTGTAATCGTTAAAGGAATCAATTCAGCAGTTTTAAAAGTCTCAATTGTTCCTTCTCCAACACCGATCTTATTGATTGCATAAGGCACATAACTATAGTTGCTATCTGGAAATAAACCGTTACGCTCCAAAGAAAACACACCTAAAGTACCTGTTTCCACAACTTTCATCACAGTAATGCCATCCACTTCTTCATAGCTTGGGGAATCATCGTCAGCCGTCAATGCATAAATGAAGCCACGCTCTGTGATTAGAGCACCATCATCACTAGTCACTTCTCCTTCAAACTTGGCTCTAATTGCCTTTATTTTTGTGGGAGCTGAAGTCTTAACAATTGGTACACCAGGAACATTCAATTCGTCTATCATTAAAAGACTGATAGTACTATTATCTCCACCTGTAAATCGGACTTCATCAATATTATTCCATTCTGTATTAAATGTCAATAAGCCTCCGTTTGCATTGGGATTGCTATCTTTGACATAAACAACAGACCCGGCTGAATCACTTTCGGTAAAATTAATGACATCTGAGGCTACCGCAACGTTATCTCTATAACCTGTAATTGTAGCTGCAAACGCATATCCATGGGCTGCATCTTTAGCACTCATGTCGGCCTGCATTGATATGATCTCAAACTCAGCCCCATCATCAGATCCGAATCTATAATCAAATGTACCAATATTTGGCCCAAGATTGGCTCCTGTATTGTCCAAGTTATACATGATTCCATGATCAGTGACACTTTCTGTTACGATGTAGGTATTCTCATCTGAAAACACACCCATTTGACTAATTGCTGTTGGAGCAATTTGTTGATATCGTATTCCGTTTTCGGTATAGTCGAGTCCTTTTAGCTCAGCACTAAAAAGATTAAAACTTTCATCTTTTAATTGAGTGAACGCCGAAAAGCTCGCTAAGACTAGGAACAATGGCAATACTATTTTTTTCATTGTTTTGGTTAAGTGGTTCGTGTCTCGAAAGAAAAAAAGGGATTGTGTACCCTACTATTATCAAGGTATGTTTTGGCCGCTTTGAGGAACTGCTTCAACGATATCGCATGAAAACAGTATGTCCATAGCATTTAATTCCTATTAGGGAAGGTGCCATATAAAGCAATGATATAGTTCACTGTAAGAAAAGGCTGAACATTGGTATGCCCCATATTACCTCCGGTATTCCCAATAGTTCCGCCTCCGCTAGATGCAGTTCCTGCATTTACAGAATTTGCATTTTCAGGTCCGAAACTTTTCGCTTCTACATCAGCCAATCCCGACTTGGTAGTTGTCACCGCAGGAATATCTCCTGCCATAGGCGTTTTACGTACTGCTCTCTCGGTACTTAACTTAGCACCATCGCCTCCGCCAGCTATCACGTGATTATGTGATGGCATTTCAGTTATACTTAAGGTAACCTGTTCAGTACCGCCCCTGCTACCTATGGTGTAATCCGACAAACCCGGTCCTCGTCCTTGTGAAACCGGAACTCTACCGCGAAGATCTGGCAAAGCAAAAGTTACTCTACCGTCACCACCATAGATTGTTCCTATTAAAGAAAATAGTGCTGTATATTGAGCTATTGGCAATAATTGTCCTTGACATAACGCCCAACCTCTTGGCGCAAATTTTCCCCCAAACATGATAATTTGTCCTATAAATGGATCCATAATAATATAGTTTTAATAGTTGATTTTAAATTGATAAGTTGAATGTAATTGTCGAAGCATTGAACGTTCCTCTCTTTTTTGGAAAGAGCTTCGATTCTAATTGTTTATTTCTTTCCCAGTGTTCTCCTGTTATATGAGCACCATAATCGGAAACTAATAATTCAGTACTGTAGGAAGTACCTCCATGAGACAGTTTAAAATAAATTCTCGGCGCTTTGCCTTCCTCCTTATTTGGAAAATCTGTTTGAAACAGATATGCTCCAGAAGCATTGCTCACAAGTTTTGCTTTGTGACTAAACTTGTTCGAGTTTGGTGACAAATGCCAAACTTCTATACTTGCGTTTGCGAGAGGATACAGACCCGACTTATCGTAAACACATCCCTTTACAGTAAGCTGTTTACCTACGAAAGGAAATGTTCTTAAATCTGAATTGTTAGGTGCTGAGGCAACATGATCTTTAAAAGAAACAAAGTTCTTTTTATTTTGCTTAGCCAGTATTGCTGATGGTACAAGGGCTATCCCAACTGCTGTGAGCGCAGTGTTTCTTAGAAACAACCTTCGGGTTCGGTTAATTTTCATGCAATTTAAAATTAAGGGTTTCAACATAGATGAGTTCGACATACTATGTTGTTAAATAATTTCAACTGTCTAATCTACAAGATATATACTACTCTCGCAAATATCTTCAAAATAAATTTCAAATAACTACTTATTATTGATAGCGCTGAAGATTGATAAGGGTTAAAAAACGGCAGCTGTATTTTATGCGAGACAGTGATTGGTGATGGCCTCACGCACTGCCTTTTATGAGGGAAACTCAACGAATATTAACGATGTTGTATGGCCTCTCTAATTTAGTTTTGAATTTTAAAAAGGAAGTCATCCATTACCATTAAAACTGAGGAGCAAATTACTTTTCTGCATTTCGATTCTTTCTCTTAATTCTTTAAAAGCTTTTGATACTGCTAAACCCATAGAACGTGATATGTACCTGCATTATCTGATGCTATCGATATATCACAAACAGCACCCATTACTGGAGAGGCTTCAAAATCTTAAAACAACACTTTTGAACACAACTCACAGCTGTGAACAGGATCCAGGGTACCAATTAAAATGAAGGGGAAGAAAGAGGAAAATCAAAAGTCCTTATCTCTTTCATGCATGAGATACAAAGACATAACTAAAAAAATAAATCATCTGTGTAATGCTGTTGGTTCAGTTACATGATCAAATATCAGAGAAAATGATATTACAAAACCATAATTACAAAGAATTCACAAATACATGTGAAGTAAGTACTTTTTCTTGTGAATTTACCTCATACGAACTCGAGTTGTATTTATCTATAAGAGAGTACTGTTTCTATACAACTGCGGTATTTCAATGAAGTAGGAATGTCAATATTCCCAATGCTAATGGAGTTTTTTCCGAGGACCTCAATCTTTTTCAGATTGACGAGATATCTTCTATGGCATTGTACGAATTGACCTTTAGGCAATTGCTCTAAAAACTCTGTAAGTTTTTTTCGAATCAAATAGCTCTTTGTCGCTAAAACTATTTGAAGGTAATTACCCTCAGATTTCACATATAAAAGAGCATTTGTATTTAATTTTAACATATTGCGCCCCTGCTTTATATGCACACTATCATCTTCCGTATCTTTTAAAGATAATGAACTATTTTCTTGTTGGTTTTCTCCAAAATTAGTGAGTGCAATAGAGAGTGTAGTGATCAACGTAGGCTCTTGATACGGTTTCATCAAATAGCCTTCTGGTTTTATATCAAGCACCTCTTTAAGGGTTTTCTGATCTCCATATGCAGTTAAAAATACAATAGGAATGTTCAAATGTTTGCGAATTTCTTGGGCCAACCAAATGCCATTTTTTTGACCTGCTAAATTGATGTCTAGTAAAATGATATCAATCGCCAAACTCTGAATTTCCGCCCAAGCAGTTTCTGCTTTTGCTGAAGAGCCTGCAATTTCATAGTCATTTTTCACCAACATGGCCTCTAAACCAATTCTAGAGATGGCCATATCTTCTACCACATATATTGTTGTTTTCCCCGTCATTCACTTCATTTTTACTTCTAAACACCATCTCGTTGGAAAGTCCGTCTTTATTGATCATTTCCAAGGGTATCTATCTCCTCCGCAAACATCCATATTCCTTTAATTACTCATGCCTCATGCATGTATTCTTTAGAGAACTTAGAAATTCCAACACCATGATCTAAATGGGTAAATTCCTAAAAACATCTTCATTCTTAAACATACTCAGCGTACTAATTCCACCTACACCAACAAAGGAGCACATTGAGGAACTCTTTATCAATACATTTAAAAATAAAACTGCTACTTTTTTCAAGACCCTAGGTTTTGACTCAACACTACCTAAGAAAAAACAAGGCGAAGAGTATTTATTCTCTTCATCATTCTTATACAGGAGAACCAAAATAGACATCCCTATATTTTCATTTCAATGTCAAGTTGAATATATGCGAAAGATAAGGCAAATTAAGCAATAAAAAAACCGGTACAAAGTAGCACCGGTTTTTTTATTTTTTGCATTTAGATTAACCTCCAAAGTCATCAAATCGGATATTTTCATCTGCAAGACCAAAATCTTCACCCATTTTCTGAACAGCTTGGTTCATTAATGGTGGTCCACAGAAATACAATTCTAAATCTTCCGGTGCTTCATGGTGATTTAGGTAGTTGTCTATTACACAATTGTGAATAAACCCTACAAAACCATCGCCATCGGTATCATTGATGTCTTTTTTCTTTGTCCAGTTATCTGCTTCTGTTGGATCAGATAATGCAATGTAGAATTTGAAGTTTGGAAAATCTTTTTCCAACGCTCTAAAGTGTTCAATATAGAACAATTCTGCTTTTGAACGACCTCCATACCAATAGGTTACTTTTCTACCCGTTTTTAAGGTTCTAAATAAGTGGTACAAGTGCGAACGCATTGGCGCCATTCCTGCTCCACCCCCTACATATAACATTTCTGCTTCTGACTCATTGATAAAGAATTCTCCATAAGGACCAGAGATTGTACACTTGTCACCTTTCTTTAGGTTAAAGATGTATGACGATGCAACCCCTGGGTTTACATCCATCCATCCACCTTTGGCTCTATCAAAAGGAGGTGTAGCAATACGTACATTCAACATGATTTCTCTTCCTTCTGCAGGGTAAGAAGCCATCGAATAGGCTCTTTCTACCGTCTCTGTATTTTTCATTACCAAAGGACGCAAGTTGAACTTGTTCCACTCTGCTTCAAACTTATCTGGAGTATCGTGCTCTTCGGGATGTGCTGTGATATCCATATCGGTATAATTTACTTCACAAGCTGGAATTTCAATCTGAATATATCCTCCTGCTTTGTACCCCATATCTTCTGGAATCTCCACAACAAACTCCTTAATAAAGGTGGCTACGTTGTAGTTTCTAACCACCACAGCTTCCCATTTCTTAATTCCAAAAATTTCTTCTGGAATAGAAATATCCATGTCTTGCTTTACTTTTACCTGACATGACAAACGTGCTCCACTTGCCAATTCTTTACGTGTAAAGTGCGGGGTTTCTGTTGGCAATGCTTCTCCACCACCTTCATTTACGTGACATTCACACTGAATACAAGTTCCACCACCACCACATGCAGATGGTAAAAATATTTTTTCATTTCCTAAAGTTGCTAGTAAGGTACCCCCTGAAGCTACTTCTACGGTTCTTTCTCCATTAATGGTGATCTTTACAGGACCCGATGGAGATAATTTTTGTTTTACAAATAATAACAATGCCACCAATAGCAATGTGATGACTAGAAATGCAGCTACTGTAGCTACCATGGTTCCTAATGTACTTGTCGCTAATATCATCATTCTTGAATTTCTTTAGTGTTCTTAACTACTTCTTCACTCGATGCTTGCTGGTTAGCAGCTTCTTCCATTACCGCAACATCCACTGTTTTCTCAACAAGTTTCACTGTTGCTGTTTTCGGTGCTTCATTCGCTTCTTCTTCACCGCCTGTTAACATCCCTCCAAAGCTCATAAAGCCAATGGCCATTAACCCGGTTACAATAAAGGTAATTCCTAACCCTCTTAAAGGCGCAGGAATGCTTGAGTATCTAATTTTCTCACGAATTGCTGCAATGGCTAAAATGGCTAAAAACCATCCTATTCCAGATCCAATACCGTAGGTTGTTGCCAATCCTAAGGTTGCAATTTCACGTGATTGCATGAATAGTGACCCTCCTAAGATGGCACAGTTCACTGCAATTAAAGGTAAGAAGATACCCAATGAGTTGTACAATGATGGTGAGAATTTCTCTACAATAATCTCTACCAATTGTACCATTGTTGCAATGGTAGCAATGAACAAGATAAATGACAAGAAACTCAAATCATAACCTGCGTATTCTTCTCCCATCCAAACCAATGCTCCTTCTTTTAAGATGTACTGATCTAACAACCAGTTTAGAGGCACGGTTACGGCCAATACAAAGATTACTGCAGCTCCTAAACCAACAGCTGTAGCTACTTTTTTAGATACCGCCAGGTACGAACACATTCCTAGGAAGGTTGCAAATACCATGTTGTCTATAAAAATCGATTTGAAAAATAATTCTAAATGTTCCATATTCTATATTTTTTCCTCTTTCTTCTCTTAGAGCAGTAGTTGCTCTGAGAAGATCACAGAGGTTTTTAATCTTCGATTAATGCTTCGTTTCTACTACGCTGTACCCAAATAATGATTCCTACAACAATCAAAGCCATTGGTGCCAATAGCATAAATCCGTTGTTTTCATATCCAAAGGCATACACTCCTGTTTTTTCAATTGGATCTCCCAATACTTTATATCCTAATAAAGTTCCAGAACCTAACAATTCTCTAAAGAATCCAACCAATATTAAAATAGCTCCGTATCCTACTGCGTTCCCTATACCATCCAAGAAAGACCTCCATGTACCATTTGCCAATGCAAAGGCTTCAAATCGTCCCATAATAATACAGTTGGTAATGATCAAACCAATAAAAGCTCCAAGGGTTTTACTGAGTTCATAGGCAAATGCTTTCAGCACCTGATCTACAATAATTACCAATGTTGCTACCACAATAAGCTGTGCAATAATTCTAATTTTAGATGGAATGATGTTTCTCATTAGTGAGATTACTACGTTTCCTACACCCATTACAAACAATACAGAAATAGACATTACAATAGAAGCTTTTAATTCTGCTGTAATTGCCAATGCAGAACAGATTCCTAATACCTGAATTGTAATTGGGTTGTTATCTGCAAATGGGTCTGTGATTAATGCTGCGTCTTTTTTTGATAAAAGTCCCATATTAATTTGTTTTTAAAGTGTTAAAGTAAGCTACGTATTTTTTCAACTCTGTTTTGATCATTGCTGAAACTCCATCACCTGTAATGGTTGCACCGGCGATTGCATCTACTTCGTTATCATATTTATCTTCATTCTTTGGATCGTTGTTCGATTTTGAAATCGCAATTCCTTTGAAATCTCCATCTTTTAATAGGTGCTCTCCAATAAAGTCATCCATAAAGTAACGCTGTGTGATGTTAGCTCCTAACCCAGCAGTTTCTCCTTTGTGGTCAAAATAAGCGCCCTGAACTATCATATTGGCATCCATGGCCACATAGCCCCAAACGGCATCCCATAACCCTTTTCCTCGAATAGGAGCAATGTAATAGGTTTTACCATCTTTCTCTCCAACAAATAAAGGCAGCTTTCTATCAATACCTTCTTTCGCTAATGCTTGTTGTTTCTTTACATCAATCAAATAGGCATTTTCATCTTCAGAAATTTCGCCTCCTTGAATCACCAATTGCTTGGTAATGTAATTTGAAAACTCATCTCCTACTTTGTCTTTAGAGACAAAAATCGCAGAAGTTTCATCATTTTCATGTACCCCCATTGCATACAAAATGTTTTGCTGCTTTTCGATACGTTTGTTCTCGTTAATTGTTGGCTTTAATGCAGATGCAAAAAAGGCTAACAATGCACCTACTACAATCACCATTCCTGTGGCAAAAAGTAGGGTATATACATTACTATCTGTTCTTTTACTCATAACTAGGCAGTTTTAACTTTTGCACGCTTCAGTCTTCTCTTTACATTACCTTGTACTACGTAATGATCAATCGTTGGAGCAAACACATTCATTAATAAAATTGCTAAGAATACACCTTCTGGGTAGGC
Organism: Polaribacter sp.; assembly: GCA_042091715.1. GTDB lineage: Bacteria > Bacteroidota > Bacteroidia > Flavobacteriales > Flavobacteriaceae > Polaribacter. The sequence continues at coordinate 7,974 of JBELGW010000037.1, forward strand.
TGGGTTAAAGACACGAATCATGATTGAGATAAACCCAATTAAGAATCCATAAATCCATTTCCCTTTGTTGGTTTGTGATGCGGTTACCGGGTCGGTTGCCATAAATACGGCTCCAAATGCCAATCCACCAATCATCAAGTGCTCATACCATTCTGTGCTCATCAAACCATAAAACTTGCTCGACTCTGTAATGATATCTGCGGCTACAATTTGGTTAAAAACAACACCCATTACTGCAGCTCCAATAAAGGTTGAAAGAATAATTCTCCAGCTTCCAATTTTAGTAAACACTAAAAAGGCTGCCCCTAACAGAATCAAAAAGGTAGAGGTTTCTCCTACTGACCCTGGAATGAATCCGAAGAACATGTCAAAATAATCGTAACTAGAGGTTGCATTCTGTGCATAGGTTCCTAAAATGGTTTCTCCAGAAATAGCATCAGGTGTTCCTGCTCTATTTACGGCATCGTATACCCATACTTTATCTCCACTCATCCATGTTGGATATGCAAAGAATAAGAAAGCTCTAATGGTAAGTGCCGGGTTTAAGATATTCATCCCTGTACCTCCAAACACCTCTTTACCAATCACTACACCAAAAATCACGGCTACGGCTAACATCCATAGCGGCGTATCAATAGGCACAATTAACGGCACTAGCATTCCGGTTACTAGGTATCCTTCTTCTACTTCGTGTCCTTTGATCACTGCAAAGATAAACTCAACAATCAATCCTACTCCATAAGATACAATCACCAAAGGCAATACTTTAATGACTCCAATCCAGAAGTTATCCCAGGTTAAGAAGCTTCCCATTACTGAAAATTCAGAAGCGACACCGTTGGCAGCATCGATCGCTGCATAATGTTGAAATCCTGCATTAAACATTCCAAAAAGCAAACATGGCACCAACGCCATAATTACAATATTCATGGTACGTTTTAAATCGTCTGCCGCTTTGATATGAGTTCCTCCGTGAGTTGTCTCATTTGGCAGGTATAAAAAGGTATGGATTGCGTTGAACGCAGGAGCCATTTTAGTCCCTTTATATTTCTCTTTTAAATTATGTAAATTTTGTTTTAAGCCCATAACTTTATCCTAATTCTTCCATCATTAAATCCAACCCTTCGCGAATGATTTTCTGATGTGGTTGTTTTGATACACAAATAAATTCTGTCAATGCAAAATCTTCTGGAGCCACTTCGTAAGCGCCCAACGCTTCCATTTCATCCAAATCTTTATACATACATGCTTTTAGCAATTGCATTGGATAAATATCTAATGGAAATACTTCTTCATAAGAACCTGTTACAACAAATGCTCTGTGTTCTCCATTTGTATTGGTATTTAGATTGAATTTCTTCTTTGGTGTTAGCCAAGAAAACGTCAATGCTCTTGATGTAGATACTTTATTAAATACCGGCTTGTTCCACCCAAAAAACTCGTAATCGTCTCCTTCTGGGATGGCCGTAATTTGACTGTCGTAATACCCTAAGAAACCGTCTAAAGCAACCTGTGCACCAGACAATACATTTCCACTGATTACTCGTGTATTTTCTTGCTTTAAGTTGTCTTTTACAATAGATGCTATGGTTGCTCCCGGGTAGGCTGTTACATATTTTGGCTTTTCAAACTGAGCTCCTGTTAACGCAAGTGTTCGCTTCGCATTGAACATTCCTGTCAACAACAATTCTCCAATCACCACCAAGTCTTGTGCTGCAACTATCCAAACAACTTCTCCCTTGTTAATAGGGCTTACACTGGCAATTTGTGTACTCACATTCCCAACAGGATGCGGACCAATCAAACCGTGTAACTCAACACCTTTCATTTCTTTTAAAGGCGATAAAGTAGAGTTTTCTGAAACAGAAACATGAACTTTTCCTTCTGTTAATTTAGCCAAAGCAGTCAATGCCTCTTGCAACTCCGCTTCTTTACCTTTTAAGGTATAGTCTAAATCTGCTGCCAACGGCGCGCTGTTAAACCCTGAAACAAAAATTGCTTTTGGTGTCTGATTTGGATTTGCAACAACGTCATACGGACGCTGCTTTACAAATGGCCAACATCCAGCAGCAAGCAAATGTGTCTTCACCTCTTCTGCCGTCATTTTTGACGCCTCTTTTTTACCGAAATCTGTGAATTGCTGATTCGCATCTGCCTCAATTCTAATTTCTAGTACTTTTCTTCTCTCACCTCGAATGATTTCCTTCACTTTACCACTAACTGGAGATGGAAATAAAATACGATCATCACTCTTTGAGTAAAAAAGGGTGTCTCCTGCTTTCACCTCCGCTCCAACTTTTGCTGAAACTTTAGGAACAATTCCGTGAAAATTCTCTGGCTGTATCGCATACACACCGATTGCTTTAGTCTCGGTAGTGGTTTGCGCTGCATCGCCAATAAGTTTGATATCCAAACCTTTTTTTATACGGATGTCTTTTGACATAAATAGAACTTTTTAATTATCTTAAAAAAACATGCAAATTTAAAAATTTCGGAGGTGTTCTAATACTAAAAAAAGTTTTATCTTAAAGAATATGTATTATTTATATCTATTCTAAATAAAACAATATTTTTACTAATTAATTATTTAGTAGGTTTGTAGCGATACAAAAAAATACCCACCCAGCATTGACAACTCTTTTACAAATGAAACACGTCTTTAGTTTTTTGTTTTCCTGCACAGTTATATTTTCAGTTGCACAAACAAGTATCAAAAGCATCCAATTAAAACCGTTGACACAAACAAACATGTCTAGCATCTTGCCATTGGACAGTGCTTTCGAACTTTCCTTTGATGATATAGCTGCAGACCAAAAGGAATACTATTACAAAATAGACCACATGTCTTACGACTGGAAACCAAGTAACATATTTCCGAATGAATACATTGAAGGCTTTCAAGAAAACGCCATTACCAATATAGAAAACTCTTTTAACACTCTACAAAATTACACACATCACCGGGTGCGATTCCCGAACAGCAATACACGAATTACGAAAAGTGGCAACTACCTCCTTTCTGTACTTGACGATGCTAACGAAGTTGTTTTCACAAGAAAATTTACGCTATACCAAAACAAAACAACTGTTGGTGCACGCGTATTACGAAGTAGAAACACCTTGACACAAAATCAAAAACAAACGGTACATTTCAATATCAACTATAATGAAAACAGCATTCAAAATCCAACACAGGAGCTCCGCGTTGTGGTATTACAAAATGACAATTGGACCACGGCTATCTCAGATTTAACACCTCAATATTTTAAAAGAAATCAACTCGTTTACACCTATGTTGGGAAGCCGGATTTTTGGAGCGGCAACGAATACCTCAACTTTGACAATAAGCAAATTAGAAACAGCACATTACAAATTGCAAACGTAGAACAGAAAGAAATCTACCACAGCTACCTCTATACACAAAGCAAACGAAACAATGTTCCTTATACCTATTTCCCCGACATTAATGGGCAATTTGTAATTCGCACCATTGAAGGTGCAAACACCTCTTCAGAAGCAGATTATGCCCAGGTACACTTCTCTTTAAAATCAGCAAATCCCATAGAGAAAGAAGTGCATCTTTATGGAGCCTTTAATAATTTCAAGATGACTCCTGAAACTAAAATGACCTTCAATAGTAATACTCAAAACTATGAAGCCTCTCTTTTATTAAAACAAGGGTTTTACAATTACACCTTCGCAACCAAGGAAGGCAATGGACAAGCAAATCTGCACGAGCTCAATGGCTCTTTTTTTGAAACAGAAAATGAATACAAGGTACTCGTATATCAAAAAGCATTTGGACAAAACTACTACCAAGCAATAGGTCTTGGCACAGCAGTAGCCAACCCACAAGATAAATAATTTTTATGCGACAGCATTCATTCAAACTTCTTATCTTTGGATGCGAACTCCCCTTTTACCATGGTAGAAAAAATCACAAACGGCATAAAAATATCGGTGCAGACAGCATATAACGGCATTTTACAGCAGCAAGACAAACAACTAAATGCATTTAGTTACGAGATATCCATCGCAAATGAATCCTCAGATACTGTGCAACTTTTAGAACGGTTTTGGGAAATTTCCGATGCCTTGAACCATAAAGAATATGTTGAAGGGGAAGGCGTAGTTGGTCAGCAACCTGTTCTTGCACCAAACAGATATCATCGCTATACTTCAAACTGCTTTTTATTTGCAGAAACCGGCGCAATGAGAGGGCGTTTTAAAATGAAAAACATGCATACGAAAGACTGTTTTTATGTAATTATCCCTACATTTCAACTCATTACAACAGCAGCGCTCAACTAATGAAACTCCCCTTCAAAAGAAAAAAAAAACAACTAACAAAACACAATGCCTCTCATTGTTTTAATTGTGGCCACCCTTTTTTTGGAGGTGAAAAATTTTGTCCTGAATGCGGACAAGAAAACAAAGAACCAAAACTCACGTTTGGCTCTTTTCTACACCAAATTTTTAATGGCTTTGTTTCTTGGGACTCGAGGTTTTGGACTACCATCATACCGCTACTTATTAAACCTGGAAAAGTCTCTAAAGAATATGTGGAAGGAAAACGACAGCGCTATGCAAATCCGTTTCGCTTTTACCTGACCATTTCCGTACTCTTCTTCTTACTTATAGGAACAACGCGCTTTTACGAAAAAATAAACAAACTAAGAAAAGGAGCTCCCCATACCACTCAAACACTGATAACAGCTAAAAACGATAGCATCAGCAAAACAAACAACTTCAAAAAAAATGAGCATACCCCTCAAAAAGTTGACTCAATTACAACCAAACCTACTGAAACAAGCACAATAAAACTGAAAGACAACGATGAAGGTCAATTTTTAAATGGAAATGAAATTAATTTAGACGGACTGCCTATGTGGAACAGCTTCTCGAAATTCCATAGAAAACACCCCAAAATTGAGATGGAAACCGCATTGGATAGTCTAAAAGTAGCACACAGTTTTTACAACAGATTTATCTACAACAGAGTTCAAGTAATCCATAAACTCAATTCAGATGGTGACAAATTCAGCAAAATAGGACAGGAATTTATGTCATACCTATCCATATCAATGTTTATCTTACTCCCTTTATTTACCTTATCTCTTTCCTTGTTCTACATCAGAAGAAAATATACCTACGTTGAGCATTTGGTTTTTGTTTTTCACACACAAACTGTATTTTTCCTATTACTGACCTTATTTTACCTGGTAAGTTTCTTTAGAGATCAAGACCTAATGACTGAAGTCTTCTTCGGTATCTTCCTTTTGTATTTATTTTTAGCTCTTAAAAAATTCTACCAACAAGGCTTCTTCAAAACACTATTGAAATTTTTGCTCGTCAACTTTTCGTTTTTCATCGTCTCTATCTTTGGAGTCATATCCATTATCATTATCACATTTGCCATGTATTAAGCCAAAGTTTGATAGCACATTACAGCATCAATTCCTTTCTTTACAACAGATGTAATACTAACAGTCTCGACATAGCTACGTTTCATTCGCAATGTATGTTCACGTGCCCCTTTTTGTGTATCTTGATGAAAGTCTAGAATGACCTCTCGCTCATAGGATGGATGCGTCTTTAACCAGGTTGCAAACCATTGCTCCCGTTGCTGCTTCACCTCAGAGGAGTACAACATCGAGGATGACCAAATACATGGCTTGTTTGGCAATTTCTTAAAATGCTTCGCGATACCGTCCCAAACCAGCTCATAGAGCTCCAGAGAAATGCTCCAATCTAAAAGCACAATGGTAAACGGCTCCATCCCTGTAAATTGAGCCTGATCTATGTAGGTTGGCATGTCTGAAACCTTTAAAAACTCTTTTACAATAAGCCCTCTACTTTTTACATACACAGCTGCACGTTTATGGGCTTTAAAACCACCATTGAGCAAACAGACCAGTCGTTTCTGGGAACTTGTCCCAATCCATGTTCCCCCCGCAACCACATCTTTTGGATAGGTTAACAAGACCCCATCTTCTTCATAGGTTTCTGGTGCGAGTGTTGCTCGCGATGGTTGTTCATCTCTATTAGAAGTAAGGATAAAATCACCATTCTTTAAAGGCAAATAGGTCAACGTACACATATACTATTGGTTTATGACAAATAAGAAATAAAACGCTCGGTATTATTACTAAAAATAAACTTAACTTTGTCCTACAAAATTAAGTCTAATCTAACAAACAATACACAAAAATGGGAAGAGGTTTTTACAACGTTCCAGTTGCTGTAAATGAGCCTGTTCAAGGCTACGCACCAGGTTCTCCAGAAAGAGAATTGCTTTTAGCAACCTATAAAGAAATGTTCAATAGTCAAGTAGACGTGCCTATGCACATCAATGGAGAAGAAGTACGTACTGGAAACACCAGAAATATTACCCCTCCACACGATCACAAACATGTTGTTGGTCAGTACCACGTTGCTGAGAAATCGCATGTAGAGGCTGCCATTTCTACTGCATTGGATGCAAGAGAAGCATGGTCTAGCGTAAGCTGGATGGAAAGAGCTTCTATTTTCTTAAAGGCTGCAGAATTGCTAGCAGGACCTTACAGAGCAAAAATGAATGCTGCCACTATGATCGCGCAATCTAAAAACGTACACCAAGCAGAAATTGATGCGGCCTGTGAAATGATTGATTTTTTCCGTTTCAATGTGCAGTACATGACGGATATATTTAAAGACCAACCTGCTTCTGCTCCAGGCATCTGGAACCGAGTTGAATACAGACCACTCGAAGGATTCGTCTATGCCATTACACCTTTTAACTTTACTTCTATTGCTGCCAATTTACCCGCTGCTGCTGCTTTAATGGGGAATGTAGTTGTTTGGAAACCTTCTGATCACCAAGCATATTCTGCTCAGGTAATTGTAGATTTGTTTAAAGAAGCTGGCTTGCCAGACGGAGTTATCAATGTGGTATATGGAGACCCAGTGATGGTGACAGATACGGTATTGGCTTCTCCAGATTTTTCTGGATTGCACTTTACAGGATCTACTCATGTATTTAAGCACCTATGGAAACAAATTGGAACCAACATCGAAACCTATAAAACCTATCCAAGAATTGTTGGAGAAACAGGTGGTAAAGATTTTATATGGGCACACAACTCAGCCAACCCTTTGCAAGTTGCTACAGGAATTACAAGAGGTGCTTTTGAATTTCAAGGACAAAAATGTTCTGCCGCTTCAAGAGCCTACATCCCTGCATCTATGTGGCCAGCAGTAAAAGAACACTTAATTGCACAGGCAAGTGAATTAAAAATGGGCTCTCCAGAAGACCCAAGCAACTACATCAATGCTGTGATTCACGAAGACTCTTTCGATAAAATAGCTAGCTTTTTAGATGCTGCTAAGGAAGATGCTGATGCTGATGTTATTATTGGTGGAGGACACGACAAATCTGTTGGGTATTTTATTGAACCTACTGTAATTGTTGCAAAATCGCCAACCTACAAAACCATGTGTACTGAACTTTTTGGCCCTGTAATGACTGTCTATGTCTATGAAGATACCGAATGGGAAGCTTCCTTAAAATTAGTCGACGAATCTACTGAGTATGCATTAACAGGTGCGATCTTCTCTACAGATAGATACATTGTTGAAAAAGCATCCAAAGCTTTAGAAAATGCTGCAGGAAACTTTTACATCAATGACAAGCCTACGGGAGCTGTTGTAGGACAACAACCATTTGGAGGTGCAAGAGCTTCTGGAACAAATGACAAAGCCGGCTCTGCGCAAAATTTATTGCGTTGGACCTCTGTTCGTTTGATCAAAGAAACCTTTGTCACACCAACAGACTACAAATATCCTTATTTAGGATAAACAATATACCCTATGTAAAAAGCCTCCTGCATCTGCAGGAGGCTTTTTTATTTGTGACATTTCTAGCAATCAACTAGAACCACTAGCGCTATATATTAACTGCTTTAGGCTTTAAATTTCATTGGTAGGTGCACTACTTTTTTCGTTTCAAAGAAGGCTTCTTCAAAATAGTTTGGCAAGTCATAAATAGTTGCCGAGGTATACTTTGCCAATTCCTCAGAAAGGTCTCCCCCTTTTAAGTAGAGAATTCCGTTTTTCAAATCATGTTGCTGCTTCTTTGCAATCTTTCCTTTGGTCCACCCCACAAAAGTTTCCATTTGTGCAACAGCCCTGCTCACAATAAAATCATAGGTATCCTTTACCTCTTCTACTCTACCATGAGTGGTTTGTACATTTTGCAATGCCAAGCCTTGAGCCACTTCATTGACAACTTTTATCTTTTTACCTATAGAGTCTACCAAGTGAAACTGCGTCTCTGGAAACAAAATAGCCAATGGAATTCCGGGGAAACCACCTCCTGTGCCCACATCCATTACCTTTGCTCCAGGCTTGAACTGCATCACTTTTGCAATTCCTAAAGAATGTAAAACGTGGCGCAGGTACAATTCATCGATATCCTTGCGAGATACCACGTTGATTTTCACATTCCAATCTTGATATAATTCTTGCAATTTTGCAAATTGCGCTACTTGCGTTTCTGTTAAATCTGTAAAGTATTTTTGTATGATCTCCATAAATAAGTAATGAAATGCAAAAATAGTTAATTGTTTGCAAACAATTCGCAACAAAAAACAGCGTTTAGCATACAAAGGAAAAACAAAATCCATATTTTTGTACCAACCATAAAGACAACCATGAAAACGATACAATTTTCAAGAATAGATAAAGCCAAATTTTTTAGAACATTAAACAAACGAGTAAACACCTACTTTAAAGACAATGATCTTAAAAGAACTGGGAATTGGAAACTATACACCAAAGCCGTTATCATGTTTTCGATGTTCTTGATCCCTTTCATACTCATTTTAACGGTTTCCATGCCACAATGGGTAATGGCCCTATTAATGGTGGTTACAGGTATTGGAATGGCAGGCGTTGGAATGAATGTAATGCACGATGCAAACCACGAATCTTTTTCTAAAAGAAAATGGGTAAATAAGCTCATGGGGAGTAGCATTTATATTTTGGCTGGAAACGTGTACAACTGGAAGGTGCAACACAATGTACTGCACCATACATTTACCAACATCAAGAATCACGACGAGGACATTGACGCGGGAAGAATTATTCGTTTTTCACAACATTCCAAATGGTTCCCTATTCATAAATTTCAAAAATTTTACTCCATCTTTCTATATGGCTTGCTAACAATTAACTGGGCAATTACAACAGATATTAAACAAATGCACCGCTATTTAAAGCGCAAATTATCCTATGGAAAGTTTCCCAATCCCAAGGTAGAATGGACCAAACTGATTATTTCTAAACTGGTGTATTATTCACTTTGGATTGTCTTACCATTGGCAGTTTTAGACATTGCTTGGTGGAAAGTGATCCTTGGTTTTTTTGTGATGCACTACACAGCGGGGATGATTTTAAGTTTGGTTTTTCAATTGGCTCACATTGTACCGAACACAGCGATGCCTTTGCCAGATAAAGAAGGAAATCTAGAACATACATGGGCAGTGCACCAATTGTACACCACTTCAAATTTTGCACCTAGCAACTGGATTGTAAACTTTTATACTGGTGGATTGAACCACCAGGTAGAACACCATATTTTCCCTCATATTTCTCATGTTCACTACAAGAAATTGGGAAGCATTGTAAAAGATACTGCCAAAGAATTTAATTTGCCCTACAACGAGTACCAAACCATGACAAGAGCTGTAATTGAACACTTTAAGCACTTAGGCAATCTTGGTACACAACCAGAACTCGCATAAACACAAACAAACAACTATACACAACAAACAACATGTCAAACGTATTATCAGAGAGAATCAACAGCCTGCCGGTTTCACAAACCTTGGCCATGGCTGCAAAAGCAAGAGAACTCAAATTAGCAGGCAAAGACATCATTAGCTTGAGTCTTGGAGAACCCGATTTCAACACCCCTGATTTTATTAAAGACGCTGCGATTAAAGCAATCAATGAAGACTACAATTCGTACACCCCTGTTGATGGCTATGTTGCATTAAAAGAAGCCATTTGCACAAAGTTTCAACGCGACAACAACCTCACCTACGCTCCAAATCAGATTGTGGTCTCTACCGGAGCAAAGCAGTCTATTGCGAATGTTGCACAGGTGCTACTCAACCCTGGTGATGAGGTATTGTTACCTGCTCCATACTGGGTAAGCTACTCGGCAATTGCCACGCTATCTGAGGCAACCTTTGTTGAAATTCCATCTTCTATAGATACTGACTTTAAAATTACACCAGCACAGCTAGAAGCTGCCATTACGCCAAAAACCAAAATGATCTTTTTCAATTCGCCTAACAATCCTTGTGGCGCGATGTACAGCGAAGAAGAATACAGAGCATTGGCAGCGGTATTAGAAAAACATCCTCAAATTTTCATCTTATCAGATGAAATCTACGAGCACATTAACTATGGAACAAAAACCTTTAGTTTTGCGGCCATAGAAAGCATGTACGACAGAACCATTACGGTAAACGGATTGGCAAAAGCTTTTGCCATGACCGGTTGGAGAATAGGTTATATTGGTGCCCCTGCTTGGATTGCAAAAGCCTGTACTAAAATGCAAGGACAGGTAACCTCTGGTGCGAATTGCATTGCTCAGCGTGCTGCAATTACCGCTGTTTTAGCACCAGTATCAAAAGTACAATACATGGTAGACGAGTTTCAAACCAGAAGAGACATGGTTTTGGAGTTGCTAGGTCAAATAGAAGGATTTAAATTGAATGTTCCTGACGGTGCATTCTACGTATTCCCGGATGTTTCTGCCTTTTTCGGAAAAACCATTAAAGGAAAAAAAATACAAACAGCTGGTGACTTTTCTATGTTATTGTTAGAAGAAGCCAATGTTGCTACCGTAACAGGAGAAGCTTTTGGAGATCCAAACTGCATTCGATTGTCGTATGCAGCTTCTGTAGCACAACTTCAGGAAGCGGTCAAAAGAATTAAAGCCGTGTTAAGCTAAACGTTTAGCAGCGCTTTCAACCTTACAACGCACTTTTAAAAGAGTGCGTTTTTTTATTGCTAAAAAAGAACAGCAGCAGTAACAATGGCAAAAAGAGTCACTTGTACAATGGTTCCTGTCTTGCTTAAAAGTACTTCATGACTTTGCGCTATCGACCCTTTAATGCGAGAAATCGATGCTTGCTTCATTTCACTTGCTTGACGCTTTATTTCTTGTTTGTATACTGAGTTTAAAAGACCGCTTTGATAGACTCCTGTTTGTACTGCTAATTTCATGGTATTTGATGTTTTGGTTATACTCTATAGACGAGGGGGAACAAAAAATGTTACACCTAAAAATGAATTTATAAAACATAGCTCCCTAATATTCAATACATCCGCACTTGACATTAGCATAAAATAGTGCCAATAGACCAGTAAACTCTTCTATCAATGATGCGTATTTTTAATGAAATCAGCAAGAACATGCGGTCTTACTACACGTTGAATAGAGTGCTATAAACCAATAAAAAATACGAGCTTCTCAGAAAAATAGGTCTCTTAAAAAAAGATCATATTTCCTTAATGAATTGGGGGATACTCACCTCATTAAAAATAAATAAAAACTTTAGAGGAAGTATCACCTGTATACTGTTCGAATCTCTTCAGAGTTCACTTTCAAAAACAAACTGGTTCACTGATAGTTAACAAGACTAAAATCTCTACATATTGTGTGATTTATTAGTGTTTTTCTTTACTTTCGCTCACTGATAAACTAACCAACATATTCCAATGAAAACAGCACCACAGAGGAGAAGAAATCCTTTTCGGAAAATTCTGAATGCAATAATTCAGACAATAACGAATGATCACAGAAACGAATTAAGAGACAACAGAGCAACTCACGATACGCCCTCAATCTTTAAAAGACATGCACTCTTGTGTGTATTTTTAATTGCATGCAGTATCAGTGCGAAGACCTATGCACAAGTTGACACCATGGACAATGCTTCCTTGAATACGGGTAATAACAAACGAGTGGATAGCTCAGTTGATGGGGTGAGTTATCATATTATTTCTGAGTATGGCTGGTTTAGCTTATCGGGAGTAACTGGGGTAATCAACGACATCGACACCAATTCTCACACCAGTGGTAAAATCGCACTCTCAAATTCTGGAGCCAGTACTTTAAGTGATCCACCTGATCAGCTCACTTTTAACTTTGATGCTGCAGTCGATATCACAACTCTTGGAATGTACTCTGGCAGTCACTATACTAACTCTGGTGATGATCCTGACACAGGATGGTCTCAATATACAGTTTTAAATACCACTGCTGGTAATAGTGATACTCCTATTATAATTACAAATGCCGATCTCGGTAACGAGTCAGGAATGGGTCTTTATTCGGGTACTATAAACTTCAATTGGACTGGGGTAGAAAGTTTCACGATTACCCGAACTCAAGGAACACTGCAAGGAGCGGGAAGTTTTATAGCGGTCGATAACCTTACTGCTAGTGTTGCCTCTCCCAGTGATACAACTCCGCCAAATGTTACTATTAGTACTGATGATGCCAGCGTCAAAGCCGGTGAAACTACTATGGTGCGCTTTATTTTGTCAGAATCGAGCAGCAACTTTGGCGAAAATGATGTTGATGTAGTGGGCGGTAGCTTGAGCAACTTTACTGGCAGTGGTGCTGCATACAGTGCATTATTTACGCCGAGTGAAAACTTCAATGGTTCCGCTTCATTTAATGTTGCTGCTGCCACCTTTACCGATGCGGTAGGCAATGACAATACCCAGGCGAATGAGTATCTGCTGTCAGTAGATACAGTGAGACCGACCATTTACTTTTCAGCAGACAACTTCTTCGGAGTAAATGCTCAGGGTGTGACCATATACGCGCAAAGTAATCAGCCCATCACTGGCTTTGACGTGTCGGATATTGTGGTGACCAATGGTACTGTGACTAACTTTAGTGGCAGTGGTACTAATTATACAGCCAAGTTTACCCCAACCCCTGGCACTGACGATAAGGCAACCTTTAACATTGCTACTGATAGTGCTATCAATGCAGTAGGCAACGGTAACTTGGCTGCTACCCAAATGAACATTTTTTACGATGCGATTTTACCAACGGTATCCATTAGCGCTGAGGATGAAATGTTAGCTGCTGCTGATGACACAACTATAACCTTTACGCTATCTGAAACAGTTAGCGGCTTTGCTGCCAGCGATATCACTGTTGCCAATGGTACTTTGACTGATTTTGCCGGCAGTGGCCTGACTTACACTGCCACCTTTACTCCAGCCAATGGCTTTACTGGTGATGCTACCATTGATGTTGCAGCCGGAACCTTTACTGATACCGTAGGTAATGACAATAGCGCAGCAACTCAGGCTGTGATCACTATTGATACCACGGGACCAACGGTGAGTATTAGTAGTGATGATAATTTGGTGAAGGTTGGCGAAACTACAACTGTTCGCTTTACCACATCAGAAGCGACCACTGACTTTTCCGAAACCGATATTACTGTCACTGGCGGTAGTTTGAGCAACTTTACTGGCAGTGGTGCTGCATACAGTGCATTATTTACGCCGAGTGAAAACTTCAATGGTTCCGCTTCATTTAATGTTGCTGCTGCCACCTTTACCGATGCGGTAGGCAATGACAATACCCAGGCGAATGAGTATCTGCTGTCAGTAGATACAGTGAGACCGACCATTTACTTTTCAGCAGACAACTTCTTCGGAGTAAATGCTCAGGGTGTGACCATATACGCGCAAAGTAATCAGCCCATCACTGGCTTTGACGTGTCGGATATTGTGGTGACCAATGGTACTGTGACTAACTTTAGTGGCAGTGGTACTAATTATACAGCCAAGTTTACCCCAACCCCTGGCACTGACGATAAGGCAACCTTTAACATTGCTACTGATAGTGCTATCAATGCAGTAGGCAACGGTAACTTGGCTGCTACCCAAATGAACATTTTTTACGATGCGATTTTACCAACGGTATCCATTAGCGCTGAGGATGAAATGTTAGCTGCTGCTGATGACACAACTATAACCTTTACGCTATCTGAAACAGTTAGCGGCTTTGCTGCCAGCGATATCATTGTTACTAATGGTACTCTGACGGATTTTGCCGGCAGTGGCCTGACTTATACTGCCACCTTTACCCCTGCAGCAAATTTTAATGGTGAAGCCACTATTGATATTGCAGCAAATAGCTTTGCTGATACGGTCGGTAATGGCAATGTTATTGCTACACAAGAAGCAATTACGATTGATACTACAAGTCCAATAGTTACTACAAAAGATGCGAGTGAAGTTGCACAATTTTCTGCTAACTTAGCCGGAGAAGTTACGGATCAAGGAGGATCTGTAGTAACCGATAGAGGTATTGTATATGCATTGAGTTCAGAAGAGAGCAACCCTACGCTCGACGCCACAAATGTGACTTCAGTAGCAATTGGTTCAGATATAGGGAAATTTGATGAATTAATTACTGGTTTACAAGCATCTACGGAGTATGCCTATGCAGCCTACGCAACCAATACTTCAGGAACGGGATATGGAACTGTGAAAACCTTTACAACCCTTGATTTGTTAACGCCAACCATTACATTTACAGACATCACCGATAAAGTATATGGAGATGCTACTTTTAATTTGGCAGCGTCTTCAGATTCAGATGGAGTGATTAGCTACGAAATTATTTCTGGAGGTGACGGATCTGCTAGTTTATCTGGGGCAAACAACCAAACAGTAACCCTTGGTAATACCGGAAGTGTATTTATTAGAGCAACACAAGCTCCAAAAGATGAATACAAAGGAAAAACTTTAGACATCACCCTTAGCATTGCACCAAAGGAATTGACCATTACTGGACTTACAGGAGATGACAAGGTATATGACCGAACTACAGCAGCCACTGCTAGCGGAACAGCTACTTTAGCAGGCATCGTGGGAGAAGATGATGTTTATCTAGAAGGAATGGGGGTACATACTTTTGCAAGCGACAATGTAGGAGGTGGAATTACAATCACTACTACCGGGTA
This sequence comes from Polaribacter sp., assembly GCA_042091715.1. Taxonomy (GTDB): domain Bacteria; phylum Bacteroidota; class Bacteroidia; order Flavobacteriales; family Flavobacteriaceae; genus Polaribacter. Next base: position 23,027 of record JBELGW010000037.1, read on the forward strand.
TACTTTGGGAGGTTCAGGCGAAGGAAACTATATCCTCACCCAGCCAACACTTTCAGGAGCTATCACAGCGAAAGAATTGATCATTACTAGACTTAAAGGAGTTGACAAGATCTATGACACCACCACGGCAGCTACTGCCACAGGGAATGCGATGGTTTCTGGAGTTGTTACAGGCGATGCTGTTGACTTAGGAGGTACTCCGGTTTATACCTTTACTAGTGCAAATGCAGGAGTAGATATTGGTATAGACGTAAGTGGTTATTCCATTTCAGGAGTAGATTCCGGAAATTATACTTTATTGCAACCGAGTGATTTGACAGCAGCGATTACACCTGCAGAGCTTACAATTACAGGTTTGCAAGGAGATGATAAACAATATGATGCTACTGCAGCAGCGAGCGCTTCAGGAAACCCAATTTTATTAGGAGCGCTAGGATCAGATGAGGTGATTTTAGGAGGAACACCAGTCTTTGAGTTTGGTGTAGATTATCAATATAGAATAGAAATGCAAGATTCTTATGGAGATGGATGGCAAGGAGATGGGATCCAAATAACCTTTAAAGATGTTGATGGAAACGAGAGCATTGTATATGCAGATATGTTGAGTTCATATTCAGGAGGTCCATCTTGTTGTACATGGCTTGAGGCTACAGAGATACTTGTAGTGCCTTCAAACACTTCAACAGTTAGGTTTGAATATACAGTTGATAAATACCCAAGAGAAGTTTCTTTCCAAATATACGCTCCCGACGACACTCTTTTATATCAGAGCGAATTTGGTCCAGAACCGGGAGAACTATTTACAAAAGAGTTTGAATCTCCAATCAATGTAGGTATTGACAAAATGATTGCAACAAAAGCCTATACAATTGGAGGTGCTCATTCAGGGAACTATGCATTGACCCAGCCTACCTTATCAGGAGATATCACTCCTGGACAGCTGACAATTAAACCACTTGCAGGTCAGAATAAAGTATATGCATCTGCTGAGCCAAACTTAAGCTATGAAGTTACAGGATTTGCAGCAGGAGAAACA
>JBELGW010000038.1:0-7308 GCA_042091715.1 Polaribacter sp.
TTTTTCATATTTTTAAAATAACGCATGACAACAGCCATTAGCCCCCCTGCAAAAAGATAAAATGGGAACATAAGAAGCAACACTTGAAGCGTGATTTCTTCTTCTAGAATCAGAGGCTTCACAATTGCTAAAGCAAAGAACAAATACAACGCCCACCAAAACCCCTCTTTTTGCCAGTCTTTCATTAGTTATTCGAATTTTTTTGCAAGATCTGCTGCTAACAGGATAAAATCTTCATGCTCCATAGGCCATTTTTTATTGGTAAAATTCATATCAGAAACCCGGTTTATAGGAATTAAATGTACATGCGCGTGCGGCACTTCCAAACCAACAACAGACATCCCAATTCTATTACATGGAATGGTTTTCTCCAGCGCTTTTGCGACCCTTCTGGCAAACTGTAGTAAAGCAGTGTAGGTTTCCTCATCTAAATCGAATACCTTATCTACTTCTTTTTTAGGCACAACCAACGTGTGTCCTTTCGCATTGGGATTAATATCCAGAAAAGCATAGTGATCTTCATCTTCTGCAATTTTATAGGAAGGAATTTCTCCATGAATAATTTTCGTAAAAATACTAGACATACTGCTTGTTTTAATCTCAAATATAAAAAAACACGCTGTAAATACAACGTGTTTTATAGTTTCTATTACACAGAGGTCTCCGAAAAAACAACTGTGCTATCGGAAAAATTCCTCAGATGCCTTATCTCGAAATTTCTATGATTTCGAAATTCATGATTCCGTTTGGCACTTTTATCTCTGCAATTTCTCCTACTTTCTTTCCCAACAACCCTTGTCCAATTGGCGACTTCACGGACAATTTACCATTTCTTACATCAGATTCAGAATCGGCAACCAAAGTATACGTAAACTCCATTTTATTTGCAGTGTTCCTTAGTTTGACAACGGAATGTATTAATATTTTAGAAAGGTCTAATTGAGATTCATCAATGATTCTTGCATTGGCCACAACATTCTTTAATTTTGCGATCTTAAACTCTAAAAGAGATTGTTCTTCTTTTGCCGCATGATATTCTGCATTCTCACTCAAATCTCCTTTATCTCTTGCATCTGCAATTTCCTGGGTCACTCTAGGGCGCTCAACCTGCTCTAATTGATGCAATTCGTCTTTTAATTTCTTTAACCCTTCAGGTGTATAGTAGGATACTTCACTCATAATCGTAAACTTATATTTTATAAAACACAAAATCTCATTACTGTTTTATCAGCATGAGATTCACATGCGAATATACAAAATATTTGTAACTTGGCGATGTATTAAAAACAACTACAAAATTTCAATGATGAAAAAATTTATTTTCATACTGCTCGCAATATGTCTCTTTATCAACTGTACAAATGACAATCAGAACAATGATATTTTACCTTACATCCCTGTCAATGAGAGCATCAATTTAAACCTACCAGCATACAGTAATTTAGTTGTTCCTGGAGGGTGGGCTTACACCTCCGGAGGCATCAATGGAATCATTGTCTACAATATCAATGGTACACAATACAAAGCCTATGAGCGTTCAGCTCCTCACTTGGCATCGAGCAGCTGCTCTCAAATGGTTGTTGAAAATAGCATCAAAATGAAATGCCCTTGCGACGATAGCGAATTCAATATTTTAAATGGAGCGCCTCTCACAGAAGGCATCTCCTATTTTGCAAGAGAGTATTTAATAACAAATTTAAATGGGAGCATCTTGCAAATCACCAACTTTTAATAGTTCAGAATCAAATAGATTCTTATTTTTGCAAGAACAACACACAACCAACATACTACAGTGAAAAATTATTTTTCTTCCGATTTTAAATTAGGCGTTCTCGGTGGCGGTCAATTAGGAAGAATGCTATTAAGCGAAACACAAAAATACGACATATACACCGCTATTTTAGATGCATCAGCAGAAGCACCATGCGCAACGATATGTAACGAATTTCACATTGGAAACCTATTAGATTTTGATGCTGTATATTCGTTTGGAAAAAAAGTAGACGTTTTAACCATTGAAATAGAGCACGTAAACATTGATGCGCTATATCAATTAGAAAAAGAAGGCACAAAAGTATACCCACAACCTAGTGTCATTGAAACGATTCAACACAAAGGAAAACAAAAAGACTTCTTTCTTGAGCACCAGATACCCACAGCTCCTCACCAACGATTTCTGAATAAAACGGCATTGCTGTCGCACTGCAAAGAGCAGGCTATTGAATTTCCTTTTGTCTGGAAGTCTGCGCAGTTTGGATATGATGGTACTGGCGTGAAAGTAGTAAAAAATAAGTATGATTTAGAAAATTTGGCAGACACTCAATGTATCATTGAAACACTGATTCCATTCAAAAACGAGTTGGCCGTAATTGTTGCAAGAAATGCCAACGGAGACATCAAAACATATCCAGTGGTTGAAATGGAGTTTCACCCTGAAGCAAACCAGGTTGAATACGTAATTTGCCCTGCTCGAATTGAGGATTCTGTTGCACAAAAAGCAAGAGAAACTGCATTACAAGTTGCGAGGTCTTTTCAGCATGTTGGCCTACTAGCCGTAGAAATGTTTCAAACTAATGACGATACCATTTTAGTAAATGAAGTGGCTCCAAGAACCCACAACTCTGGCCACTATAGCATTGAGGCAAGCTACACCAATCAATTTGAACAACATCTAAGAACCATATTAAATTTACCCCTAGGAAACACAGAAAGTAAGGTTGCTGGTATTATGGTTAACTTAGTAGGAGCAGAAGGACACACCGGAAATGTGATGTATCAAAATATCGAAAAAGCAATGCAAATTGACGGTGTTACACCACATATTTACGGAAAAAAAACAACCAAACCTTTTAGAAAAATGGGACATGTAACGATTGTAAACAGCAATATTGATAAAGCTCGAGAAATTGCACAAAAGGTAAAAGAAACAATTAAGGTCATAAGCCAATAACTACTCGACTCTGTTCGAGATGATAATACAAAAAAGATGGTAGGAATAATAATGGGAAGCGATTCAGATCTTCCAATCATGCAAGAAGCAATAGCTATTTTAGAGAGTTTTGACATCCAAATAGAAGTAGACATTGTTTCTGCACATAGAACTCCAGAAAAATTGGTAACATACTCTAAAAACGCCCATACCAGAGGAATACAAGTAATTATTGCCGGTGCTGGTGGTGCAGCTCATTTGCCTGGAATGGTAGCATCAATGAGTCCGCTGCCTGTTATTGGAGTCCCTGTAAAAAGTAGAAATTCTATTGACGGGTGGGATTCTATATTATCAATTTTACAAATGCCTAGTGGGGTACCTGTTGCCACAGTAGCGCTAGATGGAGCAAAAAATGCAGGGATTTTAGCAGCTCAAATCATTGGCGCTTCTGACACCTGTGTGCTTGATAAGATAATTGCCTATAAAGAAGGCTTAAAATTGAAAGTAGCAAAATCCTCTGAAAACCTACGCAAATAATCCTGATTCAAAAAAACAATTCTTAGCAACTAATTTCAACAAATGAACCCTTTATTAAAAGACTTCAACACAGCTCCCTTTTCTCAAATTGAAACATCAGATTACACACCTGCAATCACTACTGCAATTTCTGAAACGAAAAAAGAAATTGAAGCCATCGTTTCAAATGCTGAGGCACCTACTTTTGAAAACACCACATTGGCACTGGAATTCACAGGAGAAAAATTAGCTAGAATTACAAGTATTTTTTTCAATTTAAATGCAGCAGAAACCAATGATGAAATTCAAAAAATAGCCAAAGAAATTTCTCCTTTGTTAAGTGAATTTAAAAATGATATCACGCTAAATGCAGCTCTATTTCGAAAAGTAAAGGTGGTTTATGATGCAAGAAAATCTCTAGACCTAACCCCAGAGCAGGAAATGCTATTGGAGAAACAATACAAAGGGTTTGCAAGAAATGGTTCAAACCTCAACGAAACTGACAAAACCAAACTGCGTGAGATTGACGCAGAATTATCGAAATTATCTTTGCAATTTGGAGAAAATGTATTGGCAGAAACCAATGCATTTGAGATGCTAATCACGAATGAGGATGATTTATCAGGGCTCCCAGAAAGCACAATAGAAGCCGCGAGAGAAACCGCCAAAGCTGCAAAAAAAGAAGGATGGGTTTTTACTTTAGACTACCCGAGCTATATTCCATTCATGACCTATGCAGACAATCGTGAATTACGAAAGAGACTCGCAATTGCTGCTGGGAAAAAAGCATTCCAAGACAACGAGTTCAATAATGAGAAGATTGTTTTAGACATTGTACAATTGCGTCATCAAAGAGCTCTTTTGTTGGGGTATCAAACACATGCTCATTTTGTACTAGAAGAGCGCATGGCAGAAACTCCTGAAAACGTAATTTCTTTTTCACAGGATCTATTAGAAAAAGCAAAGCCTGCGGCTCAAAAAGAGTTTGATGAATTAACAACCTATGCAAAAAAACTTGACGGGCTTGATCAATTGCAAAAATGGGATGGAGCTTATTATTCAGAAAAACTGAAAAAAGAGCGCTTCAATTTAGACCAAGAACTATTAAAGCCTTATTTCAAATTAGAAAATGTCATTGGTGGTGTATTTACCATTGCTGCAAAATTATTTGACTTGAAATTTGAGGAGGTTTTTGATATTGAAAAATATCATGAAGATGTAAAAACCTATCATGTATCAGATACAGAAGGCAATTTCATCGCTGTGTTTTATGCTGATTTTCATCCAAGAGCGGGAAAAAGGAATGGTGCATGGATGACTTCCTATAAGTCTCAAAAAATAAAGCAAGGACACAATGAAAGACCACATGTTTCTATTGTGTGTAATTTCACAAAGCCAACAGAGACCAAACCCTCTCTATTAACCTTTAATGAGGTTACAACACTCTTTCATGAATTTGGGCATGCATTGCATGGCATGTTGGCAAACACCAACTACAGCAGCTTGTCTGGAACCTCGGTTTCTTGGGATTTTGTTGAGCTACCAAGTCAAATTTTAGAAAACTGGTGTTACGAAAAAGAAGCACTAGAACTGTTTGCCAAGCATTATGAAACTGGGGAGGTAATCCCCATGGAATACGTGGCAAAAATAAAAGAATCCTCAAGTTTTCATGAAGGCATGCAAACCCTGCGACAATTGAGTTTTGGATTGCTAGATATGCAGTGGCACGGACATGAATCACCCAACACAATTTCCTCGATAAAAGAATTTGAAAACAAGGCTTTTGAAAGCACAAAACTATATCCAGACGTGGCAGAAAACTGCATGAGTACCGCATTTTCACACATCTTTCAAGGCGGTTATTCTGCTGGATACTATTCCTATAAATGGGCAGAGGTACTCGATGCAGATGCTTTTGAATACTTCTTAGAAAAAGGCATTTTCAACAAGGAAGTCGCTACTAAATTTAAAGAACATGTGCTCTCTAAAGGAGGCACTGAAAAACCAATGGAATTGTACAAACGTTTCAGAGGGCAAGCACCTAAACCCGACGCACTATTAAAAAGAGCCGGATTGATGAAAACGAAATAAATATCTTTTTAAGGGAAGTAATCAATAGTTTACTTCCCTTTGTTTTTTTCTTCGATCCACTTACTCATATACTTAGTACTGCGCAAGGTTTTATACTGTAACAAGCTCCCAATAAAATTTCCAGCTCTGTGCTGTTTTAGCGTTGTCTTTACATTCGAGATTCGAGATTGAAACAATAGGCTCAACTGATCCCTATTGTACAGTTGATTTATGATATCTACCCCATTATTCTGTGACTTTTTCCATACCGTATCATCGGTATATAATTGAATTGCAGACCGAACAAACTCAGCAATATCATTGGTTACGCATCCGTTCCAAGGCAAATTTGCATGCATTCCTTCGGCTCCAATTGTACTAGTCACACTTGGTGTACCACATCGCATTGCCTCTGTCAGCTTTCCCTTGATTCCCGCTCCAAAACGAAGAGGAGCTAATACTACTTTTGCTCCAGAAACAACCTCTTCTGAATCCTGTACAAAACCTTTTATTAGAAACCCTTCCCTTTTTGAATGTTGTTCTAATATCTGTTGGGTAGGATAAGCACCATATATGTGCAGTTCTGCACTTGGTATTTTTTTTCGTATCAAGGGCCAAAACACGTTCTTTAACTGCAAAACAGCATCTACATTGGGTGCATGTAAAAAATTACCCACAGTAACAAAATGATTTCGATCTTCAAAGGGTTTCCAACTCAAGATATCCTCTGTGTGAATACATGAGAACATAAAAGGCAAATGCAACAGTAAGGTTGGATTTATTTGAAAAGTTATTTGCAACAACTCCATTTCAAAACTCGAAATAACTAAAGATAAATCACAACGATAGATGGCTGCTATCTCTCTTTTCGCTACCTCGGAATTGAGTAAATCTTCTGTGACAAATTCAATCCCTTTTTTGAGCGCTTGCTGCCTAACATTTCTCAAAGAATGTAGATCTTCTGTATCGAGAATTCGAAGTGCCTCAGGACAATGATCAGCAACTCTCCATCCAAATTGCTCTTCAATCATAAAACGATCAAAAAGCACAAGTGCAGGATTCAAATCTTTAATAAAATCATCGAAAGATGCAGCATTCAATGCGATCTGTTTTTCAAGAACGCCTAAAGCAGTTAAATCAATCGCTTTTTCTCCTTTCTGAGCTGCTGAAGCAAAGGTAATTCGATAGTTCTGCTGGAGAAAAAAATGAATCAATTGTAGCATCCTACTTCCTGCTGCTGAGGAATTTGGCTCTACCCAAACATAGCCTATAATTAAGATATTTCTCATAAGAAAACCCGATAATCGTTGTGGAAAGTTACGACAACAAAAAACGATAAAAAAACAACAAAAAACAATTCTATGTCAATAGGAGTTAAAATGCACAATTATTGTAAATTTGCTGCTGTTATTTGTAAAAAAACAAAATTCAATTACAATGAAATACGATATCATCGTTATTGGTTCTGGTCCCGGAGGATATATTGCTGCGATTAGAGCTTCTCAATTAGGCAAAAAAGTTGCAATTATTGAAAAATATGCAACACTAGGAGGAACCTGTACAAATGTTGGATGTATTCCATCAAAAGCACTATTAGATTCTGCACATCATTATTATGATGCTGTACATCATTTTGACACACACGGAATTTCTATTGAAACTCCAAAAGTTGACTTTTCTAAAATGATTGCTAGAAAGGCAGGTATTGTTGAAACCACCACAGGCGGTATCAAGTACCTAATGGATAAAAACAATATTGATGTTTTTGAAGGGTTGGGCTCTTTTGCGGATGC
>JBELGW010000038.1:7408-20893 GCA_042091715.1 Polaribacter sp.
AAAATCACACCAACTATGGATGCAGATGTGTCTAAAGAGTTACAAAAAGTATTAAAGAAGCAAGGTATTAAATTCGCAACGAGTCATGGTGTGAGCGCTGTAGAAAGAAATGGCGATGACATTGTTGTAAAAGCAACAGATAAAAAAGGGAAAGAAGTTGAGTTTACCGGAGACTATTGTTTAGTAGCTGTTGGTCGAAGTCCGTATACAGTAGGGTTGGGCCTAGAAAATGCAGGCGTACAATTGAATGACAGAAAACAAGTAAAAGTAAACGCTCACTTGCAAACAAACATCCCTAATATCTATGCCATTGGCGATGTCGTTGAAGGTGCCATGTTAGCCCACAAAGCAGAAGAAGAAGGAGTTGTTGTTGCTGAGCATTTAGCTGGACAAAAACCACACATCGATTACAACCTCATCCCTGGAATTGTATATACTTGGCCAGAGGTTGCCGCTGTTGGTAAAACAGAAGATGAACTAAAGGCAAGTGGAATCGCATATAAAGCTGGTAAATTCTCAATGAGAGCTTTAGGTAGATCTAGAGCTAGCGGAGATATTGATGGCTTCGTTAAAGTTCTAGCAGACAAAACTACAGATGAAGTATTAGGAGTACATATTGTTGGAGCTCGCGCTGCCGATGTAATTATGGAGGCTGCCGTTGCCATGGAATACAGAGCATCTGCAGAAGACTTGGCAAGAATTTGTCATGGACACCCAACGTATTCAGAAGCAGTTAAAGAAGCGGCAAAAGCCGCTTGGGATGGCAAACCATTAAATTCGTAAACCCATCATAAAAACTTAAAAAAGCTACTCCAAGAGTAGCTTTTTTTTTTACATCAGAAACACTTATTTTTACAAGACGACATGGAGCGTATTCTTCCTCGGTATCTTTTATATGTGTACACTCTATTCTCAACAAAAAGATAGCATCTATTTTAAAAACGGTATTGAAAACCCAAGCCTATTAGCAACTCATCATTTTGGCATATTTAGCGCTAGAATTCAACAGAATTTCAAGCGAATACGGACTCGAAAGACAACATTGCGATTGACAGCAGAAAGCGGCAATACTTTCCGTCCGTATGCAGCGGCATATTTACCCAAAACGAAGCATATAAGCGAGGAGTGTAGTGCAAAAACACGGTACAACAGACAATTCAATGTTGAGAATCAATCTACCACTCCTGCAGAACTTATGCATGGTGTTTTTGATGCTGTTATCAAAGGATATCATCTTGAGTTGACAGTTCCTATTGCTCAGAAACATGAACTCACCATGTCATTTCGATGCTATTTAATCAACTAAGGAAAAGCTCCTCTTTCAATTTTTACAGGTGATCAATTTATTGACTGGTTTCATAGTAATGTTGCAGGAGGCGAAGATCCATATGGAAGAAGGTATTACGGAATGAATCAAGTTCATTTTAAGTATTCAGACAGAAACAGAAATGTATTGAAAATTCAAAACAGTGACTTTTTTGTTGGAGGACTTCAATTGAATCATCATTATTACCCGACTACAAATTGGACTAAGAAGCATGATATATTCCTAAATATTGGATTACATCCTGGTGTCAACGCCGCTCGATTTAATCTCTTAATAGATCTTGGAGTCTCTATCAATATGGTCAAAAAAACAACGCTAAAAAACTTCATTGAATTCAATTTTGGTTGGGGAGGAGCCGTGTTAAGGAAAAATACAATTAATTTTAAGGAGGTCATTGACCTTGCCAACAACCCCTTTTTAGCAAGCCTAGAGGCAGTGATTGAATTTACAAAATTTACGAATCGAAAAAACTACCATTCTTTTGGATTGCATTATCAACTGCAGACGCACTACAATCAAAAAAAAGAAGCTTCATACCTCCACATCAAAGGAAATTGGGACAAAATTCATGCCGGCTAGTATCATGGATTCACCACCCTTTAAGACGCATTATCTGCCTGTTTTTTTTGTACTCCTATGGAACCAAATTATAAGCTATCCACTTATTTAAAAGAAGATTTTTTAGTCAACAATGCTCCAGATATTCAAACAGGCATCAGCATTAAAATACCTATTGCAAAAAAACTAAACCTTGATAAAAATCTTCTTGCGATGCAGGATGTATCCCATCCACATATAAAACAAAACCACCACCACTGCATACATCAGAGAGGCTAATTGCGGTATAGAGATGACAGATGTAAAAAATGTAGCATACAACCAACCATGAATTGATGTATTTCCTATACTGAGTAGATAAAATGTCTCGGTTATAAAACTCGATACCACATAAATAACGATTGCATTAGCTCCTACATATTTAAATATGGTTCCGATTCGTTTTTTCTTCATATCTATAAAATAGTACAAAATACCCAAAATCGAAGAAGCCCAGCCCGCGGTGACCAACACAAAGCTACTTGACCAAATTGCTTTATTAAAAGGAAACCAATTATTCCAAACATACCCAACACCTATCATAGCCATCCCTAAACAAAATAAGAGAAGCGCTTTCATGTAGTGCTGATAAACAATCACTTTCCCTATAAGAACACCGATCACTGCAGTTGCTATTGCAGGCAATGTGCTTAGAACACCCTCAGGGTCATAGTCTGATTTCCAGGTATGATTATTCAACACAAGCACATCTAAATAGTTTGCCCAATTATTTGGTGCTCTATCAAAAGTTGGAGCTTTTCCGTCTGGCAGCGGAATAAAACCAAGAAACATCCAATACCCGAATAAAATAATTATCGCAATTCCTAAGAGTTGTTTCCAATTGCAATGCATACTCAAGATTGCTGTAACAAAGAAAACCACACCTATCCGCTGTAAAACCCCAGGAATTCTCAAAGTAGACAATTCTTTAACAAAAGGAAAATAGGGTAAAAATAGGTTTAAAAAAAGACCCAGGCCCAGTAATTTTAAACTCCGTATTCCTATTTTCGAATAGATTGCAAGACTTGCTGTTTCACCTGAATATACAAATGCAATTGAAACCCCTACGATGCATAAAAAGAATGGAAATACCAAATCAGTGGGCGTATACCCGTGCCATTCTGCGTGTAATAATGGGGCATAAACGGTACTCCAGTTTCCTGGAGTATTTACTAAAATCATTGCGGCAATAGTAAGCCCCCGCAGCACATCTACAGATTCAATTCGATCTCTCCTCATGCGCTACAGAACTGCTGTTTTAATTTTATTCCAAATTTTGATCAACAAATACCCCGAAACAATTGCAGAAACTGAGGTGCTCAACGCCAAAGTAGTCTCACCGTAAATCCAATAACCGGTTGCAAATAAACAACTATAAATAAGCACACATCCCAAAAGCATGGCGAGGATTCCCGATGGTACACTCCAACCTTGAGACTCATCGGAAAGAGAAATTTGCTCCTTATCCGCTGTCATAATTACAGATTTCCATCCAGGACCACCCGGCTGCGTTCTCTTATAAAAAGTATGCAACACCTCTTTAGACTCTGCACTGGTTAAAAATGTAACCACAATCCATAATAGCGTTGTAATAGCCACTACTGATGGGAATTTAGCCCAACCAGGTAATACTCCTGCTACCCCAAACAAAAAGTCGCTAATTCCTTGATGTGTAAATACCAAGGAGATCACTCCCGATACGAGCATTGCAGAGATTTCACTCCAAGCATTAATACGCCACCAAAACCAACGCAAAATAAAAATCAACCCTGTACCTGCTCCAAACATAATGATAATATCAAAAAGCTGTTTTGCATTTTGTAGGTACAACGCAAATAAAGCACTGAACACCATAAGTCCAACAGTAGAAAATCTACCAACTCTAACCAGCTCTTTCTCTGAAGCATTTGCATTGACTTGTTGTTTGTAAAAATCATTCACAATATATGAGGAACCCCAATTTAAATGCGTTGAAATCGTACTCATATAGGCCGCTACTAATGAGGCTAGTACTAAGCCTAGCAAACCACTTGGCAATTTTGTAAGCATGGCTGAATAGGCCAAGTCATCGCCTAACTTATCTGCTGTAATTGTAGGAAATGCTGCTTGAATACTTGCAATATCTGGAAAGACAACTAAAGAGGCCAGCGCCACAATAATCCATGGCCAAGGACGCAATGCATAATGCATGATATTAAAAAAGAACGTTGCACCTATGGCATGATTTTCATCTTTTGCCGCGAGCATACGTTGTGCTATATACCCACCTCCTCCCGGCTCAGCACCGGGATACCATGAACTCCACCATTGCACTGCTAGCGGAATAATAAGCAATGTAATGAGTGCTTCTGTGTTATTAAAATCTGGCAATATCGACAACTTACTTGCTACATTTTCATGCACTAACAAAGCATCCAAACCACCAACTTCAGGAAGATTCACCAAATAGTAAGCAGCACCAATAGCTCCAGCCATAGCCGTAAAAAACAAGATAAAATCGGTGTAGACCACTCCCTTAAAACCACCCAATGCACTAAAAACAACCGTTACACTTCCTGCATATACAATAGTTTCCCAAGGTTGTAATCCCAGCATAATAGACCCTATTTTAATGGCTGCAAGGGTAACCCCTGCCATCGCAAAAATATTAAATAAAAAACCTAAATACAGCGCTCTAAAACCTCTTAAAAACCGTGCTGGTTTGCCGCCATAACGCAACTCATAAAACTCAATATCTGTATTCAAGTTCGACTTTCTCCACAATTTTGCATACACAAATACGGTTAACAAGCCTGTAATTAAAAAAGCCCACCACATCCAATTTGACGAAACACCATCTTTACGAACAATGTCTGTGACAAAATTAGGTGTATCTGTAGAAAATGTGGTAGCAACCATAGATATTCCCAGTAGCCACCAGGGCATATTTCTTCCTGATAAAAAAAATTCGGAAGCATTTTTTCCTGATTTTTTTGACACGTACACCCCTATAAACAAGGTGACAGCAAAGAATGAAAAAATAATTATGTAATCGAGTGCACTTAAAGAAACCATAGAATCAATTTTTGAATGCTGTAAAGTACTACTTTTTGATAAAATAATTCAAACTAAAAAAAACAATATGCAATCATAAGATTTGTATTTTTGCAATTCATGAAACGAGTACAAAAAACCTTTACCATTGCGGCTATTGAAGATTTTAAATCTAAATTATTGGGTTGGTCTCAACAATTTAATGCCGTCTCTTGGCTAGACTCAAATCAATATCATCAAAAATACTCCTCATTCAGTGCGATATTAGCAGTAGATGAATTTACCTCGATCAAGACAGATTACACAAATGCTTTTGAAAAACTAAAAGAATACCAATCTATTACTAACGACTACCTATTTGGTTATTTAAGTTATGACTTAAAAAATGATGTCGAAGCACTATCATCTAAAAATTTTGATGGTTTGGATTTTGCTGATTTGTATTTTTTTCAACCGCAACGTATGATCTCTATAAAAGATCACTCCGTTGAATTCTCATACTTACAAATGATTGATGATGAAATTGACGATGACTTTCACAGCATTAATTGCTTTGAACTTACGCCTAATAACAACCCTAAGGGATGCGACATAGACATCAAGCTTCGCATTCAGAAAGAAGCCTATTATAAAAAAGTAAATTCAATCCTGGAGCATATTCACAAGGGAAATATTTACGAGGTCAATTTTTGCCAAGAATTTTATGCCGAAAACACTCATATAAACCCGTTAGAGACCTACCATCAACTTAATGCGATTTCGAAACCGCCATTTGCAACATTTGTCAAATGTGACCAGCATTATTTACTCTCAGCATCTCCTGAGAGATATATTAAAAAAGAAGGAACAAAGGTTGTTTCTCAACCGATAAAAGGAACAGCAAAACGACTGAGGAACGCTTCAGATGATGCTCAAATTGCCATTGACTTATCGAACGATGAAAAAGAACGAGCAGAAAACATAATGATTGTAGATTTGGTTAGAAATGACCTTTCTAAAATGGCCATCAAAGGTTCGGTAAAAGTAGAGGAACTCTGTAAAGTGTACTCTTTTAAGCAGGTACATCAATTAATTTCTACGGTTGTTTCTGAAGTAAATACAACTACGAATCCTGTTGATATTATAAGAGATACCTTTCCGATGGGAAGCATGACAGGAGCTCCTAAAATTTCTGCGATGCAGATTATTGAAAAAGAGGAAGAAACGAAAAGAGGCCTATATTCGGGTGCTGTTGGCTACTTCTCCCCCACTGGCGATTTTGACTTTAATGTGGTCATACGAAGTATTTTATACAACGAAGAGAAGAACTATGTCTCCTATTCTGTGGGAGGTGCAATTACCTCGAAATCTACTCCAGAAAAAGAATACGAAGAGTGTTTACTAAAAGCAAAAGCAATGAGAGATGTGCTTACTAATTCCCACTAAATTATGATGATAAATCTAGATGAAAAACTGGAAAAAACCGTTGCCTCTATAGAGGGGCACTATGCAGTTCAAGATGTTTTTAATAAATTTATCAGCTTATACCCTGAAGATTGGAAAAAACATAAAATAACATATTCCAAATTTAACCGGAGTAAACAATTCGGGAAAACAATTCCATTGCCCAAACCAGAAGTTTCTCTCAAAAAAAGCATTCAAATTTGGCTGCATAAACGATAAATTTTGGAGCGAGCAGCTGAGCACCTTAAAAGAAGTATTGCACTATTTTTTTTGATATCTTAGACCTATTAAAGGATAATCGCTAAATAATGCAGTAGCCTTACATCTAACATGTTAGAGAAATTACAAAAACATATTGCCGATCAGTTTCCTTTCCTAAAAGAAAGTAAGTTGCTCATTGCCATTTCGGGAGGATTGGATAGTGTTGTTTTAACACAGCTATTGCACACGCTGGGCTTTGATATTTCCCTAGCCCATTGTAATTTTAACTTAAGAACTTTAGAAAGCGATAGAGATGAAGCTTTTGTAAAAAAAATTGGAACGGATCTTGATCTGCAAACATTTACAAAGAGTTTTGACACAAAGGAATATGTAAAGACACATAAAACATCCACTCAAATTGCCGCAAGAGCGCTGCGCTATGCTTGGTTCAAAGAACTACAAGAAGAATATCATTTTGACTATGTAGCTACGGCGCATCATTTGGATGACAACCTCGAAACGTTTATCATCAATCTAAGTCGAGGAACTGGATTAGAGGGACTTACAGGAATTCCGGCCATCAACAAAACTATTGTGAGACCTTTATTGATCTTTTCGAGACAAGAAATTTTAGACCATGCAAAAGCGCAACATATTGTTTGGAGAGAAGATCAAAGCAATGCCTCTACAAAATATGTACGCAATAAAATAAGACACCAAATCATTCCTGTTTTAAAGGAGCTCAATCCCAACTTATTAGATGCATTTGAAAAAACCAGCTCGCACTTAAAAGGAAGTCAAGAGATTATTGATGACAGTATTCGACAATTACAAAAAAAAATAAGCACAATAGATACCTACGGAAATATGGCATTTGATATTGCTGAAATCCAAAAGCTACCCAACCCTAAAGCTTATCTATTTGAACTTTTAAAGTCGTATAACTTTACAGCATGGAATGATGTTGCAGCTTTATTCACAGCACAATCAGGGAAACAAGTTTTTTCTAAGTCACATCGCTTATTGAAAGACAGAGATACCATACTCTTAACCAAATTACAGCTGACTTCAGAGCTCTCCGTAACGGAAATTAGAGAGGGTACAAAAGAAATTATGACGCCGCTGCACCTTACTTTTAAAAACACCTCTGAACTAGCCGAAAAGACGAGCAATGCCATCTACCTGGATAATAGCAAGCTCAAATTTCCATTAACCATAAGAAGGTGGCAACAAGGTGATTATTTTTATCCGTTAGGAATGCAAGGAAAAAAGAAATTGAGTAAATTCTTCAAAGACGAGAAATACTCTTTGCTAGACAAAGAAAACACCTGGCTTTTATGCTCGGAACATCAAATTGTTTGGATTATTGGTAAACGTCAAGATAGACGTTTCAATGCGAATAAAAACACCATAGACATCCTAAAGATTCAACTTCCTTCGAACTCTTTAGAAGCTATATAAACTGTGCGCTGCAAGCTGCGATATAAAACCGCATAAAATATTCGGAAATTCTATTACGGCAGTTAAGATTTACAAACCGTGCAGTAGGTTCCTGTTTGCATACTAGGCCCGTAGATGGAATGCCTGTGCAAACAAAATCTAAAAGCTGTATCCGACGATCTTAAAAAAAATCACAAAGACAAATATCTGTTTCTAAAAAAGCAGCTACGTGGTAGCTGCTTTTTCTTTAAGAAAAGTTCACAGAGATTATCTTCTCCATCTTCTACTTCTTCTATCAGAAGATCTCTTTGGACCTTTGTTGCCATTAAGCGTATAGGTTAAACTTAACATATAGTAGGTTCCTAAAACATCTCTTGTAGTTTCTTGGAAATAATTATCGGAACCACTTCTGGCAAATCCAACATTCTTATTCAACATATCCAAGGCTGTCAATTTTATATTCATTGCTTTTGACTTTAAAAAAGCATAAGAAACGGAGGCATTCCAAATAGGTACCACTTGGTTTGTATCAAAATTATCATCCTTATATACATCATATTTAAACTGAGTTGTAACATTGAATGACTTTGTAATGTTCCAATCGGACTTCACAAAATAAGACTGTTGCATGAATTTTCTATCTTCTGTTGCTCCAGAGAATGAGGTGATATTCTGATTAAAATTAGCTCCAATTGTCATGTCTAGAAAGTCTTTTTTATTGTTTTCTAAAGACACTCGAATTCCGCTATTCTTTGCATTGGTTTTATTGTTCACGGTATTAATGACAGATTGGTAATTGCTTGCTCCATAATTAAGACCTAAATTATATCGAATTCCTAATTTCTTTAGACGATTTCCTAAGCTCACACTTCCCGTAAAACTGTTTCTCGTTCCTAAGTTAATGAAACTACTCGTTCTAACTCTTGTGGCAATGTCTGTATCTTCCGTATTCACAATTGCATCATTTGCAGAATCATAACTCAAACGTGCATAAAAACTAAATCCTGTTACAAAATTGTAATTCCCATACATACCAAAGATTGAATGTCTTTTTTCAGGTGATAAACTCTGGTTTCCTTGTCGAATAAACAAAGGGTTGAAATTATTCACAACTGGAGATAGATTCTCTAAGCTAGGGAGCGCTAATGTATTTCGGTATCTTACAAAAATCCAACTGCCTTTCTTAGGACGGTATCTAAATCTAACAGATGGGTTCATGCTTGTATATTTCTTATTAAATTCAGCACCATCAACCAAGCCAAAATCTTGTATTTGTTCTTGAAAGTCCGTTCCAATGCGCAAAGAGGTCTTCTTATTATCGTAGCGGTAATCAATAGATCCATAGGTGGTTGTTCTGTCTTCAAACAAATCTGCTGTGAAAGTAGATGCTGTATTTGTTGTTCCATTTAACAGTTGCGATTGATCTGTAAATTGGTCTTTATTAGCAAGTGTTACCCCAGCTCCAAACTCAATATAATTTTTATCATTGATAGGTTCTGTATATTCAATTTCAAGAGCAACTTCACTGTCTTTATCTTCCTGATTTTTTGAACTAGATGTCACCTCTGTTGGTCTTGATATATCCGTGTACTCTTTCGTTGCATTATTCCCACTAAAACTGGTACTGTTCGAAAAATCGACATCCAATTCAATCTCTATACTTCGTTTTGAAGATTCCTTGAATCTTTTATTGTAGTCTAAGCTTACAGCACCGCTATTACGCTCATTCTTGCTATTTGAACTACTAGTATTTTCAATATTCTTTTCATTGCTTGCATTGTATCCTTCAAAAGTACTAGCGCTATTCCCCTCTGTTGTACTAGCGCGAAATCTTCCTCTTACAGAAATATATTGTAAGGCATCTGATCGATCGATAAAACTAACATTTGCACGATGCGATTTGGTAGTACTCCCACTCTTACTCTCATTTTCAGAATACAATTTCTCTGTTCCAATAAATTCTGTTCTTTTAGTGAACACATTTCCAGAATCAGTATTATTATAATTGTAAAAATAGTCGGTATTGAGGTTCTGTTTCTTTTTCAATTCATACCCCAGATTAACACCTCCGATTCCGGTGGTTATAAAACCAGAAGAACCACCTCCTGCGCCACCTCTCGAAATACTAAAACCACCAGATCCTCCACCAAAAGACATGATTTCTGAGATATCAGAACCTGTGGTATTGACATTGTTATATTTACCAATGACTGAGGCTTGCACCTTCGGAGAAAACCGATTGTAGCTTGCACTTGTTAAATACCTATTGTCTGTTCCATATCCTCCTTGAAATTTTCCGAAATCACTTACTTTCTTATCATCTTTCAAGACTAAATTAATCACCTTAGCTCGCTCCGAATCATCCACTCCACTCACACGCGCTTTATCTGTTTTTTCATCTACTACTTCTACTTTTTTAATCGCATCGGCAGTTAGATTTTTCAGAGCTACTGCTGGATCTCCTCCAAAAAACTCTTTACCATCTACGTATACTTTAGAAACATCTTCTCCCTGTGCTTTCACTTTACCATTAGCATCTACTTCCAAACCGGGTAGCTTCTTTAGCAAGTCTTCTACATTGTCATCTACTCGCACCTTAAATGCCTTTGTATTAAAAGCCATGGTGTCTTTCTTGATTGAAATAGGAATTACCGCTGTAATGCTTACCTCATCTAAAACATTCGCTTGTTCCTTCAAAACAATGGTACCATAATTTAATGAGGTCCCTGCAAAATCGACAGTTTTTTGATAGACCTGAAATCCTATTAAATTGATTTGAAAAAGTCGTTTTCCGCTAGAAATAGCATCGACCTTAAAATTTCCTTTGTTGTCTGTACTAGCATAACTTACCAAGGTAGAATCTACAGGATTCAAAACGGCAATTGAAGCAAACTCAAGTGGTTGCTTCTCTTCATCTACTACTTGTCCAGAAATATGCTGTGCAATAGAGACCGAAGCCCATAAAAACAATGCAAGTGTTAGGAGTTTTGTTCTAATTAATTTGGTCATCTGATTGGGGTGTTCTTTTTTATAATTGTTCAACATCTTGATGCATGGACTCTGGAAAAAGAAGAAGGTTTAAAACGAGGTTTTCATTTTCATTCTTTTTATGATTTCTTTAACAATAGTCGCATGCGGAGCTGATCACCAGCAAAAATAATAGGTCAATATACAGGAACGTGACTTTTAACAGTATTTAACAGCAACATTGCATATTCAACAATTAAGTTGTTCTACATGCAATCAACAAAGAGATGCTTAGCATGTAGCCTTCTTTAAAATTCATGTTTTGTAAAATTGCTGAAATAGATAAATTTTCTTACCGCAATCAATGTTTGAAGAAGTGCTGCTTTGTGCCCTTAGCTCACCTATTCAAAAAGGGTTTTTAATGTAATTTGGACAACAATGCAGCAGCTACCTCGGCACAGTTTAGCCAAGATTCATGACTTTGAACAATGATACATTGTTCGTCTTGTTTTTGAAGTGTTGCAGTCCAATTAAGCTCTCCTGGGTATTCAGGGATGCCTTTTAATTTCAACTTTAATTTTACAGGAAGCGAATATGTAACTATGTTGGATGATAGCACTTGAACATTCCAACTTTCAATGGTATTTTGCCATTTATCAACTGAAGGGCCAATATTTTTGTATGCTTTCTTGAGATCCGCCAATCAATGCATTATGCCATCGGTGATATAATGAGAGTTAGAATTATCCGAATAATGATTTAGCCCTGTCTCAAAATCCATGTTATTAGAATATTCAAAGACTTTTTTTTACCTCCGCTGTTACAGCATTAATACTTTCAGAAGTTTGGTCTTCTGACAATTGACGTTCAGCACTAAGAATAGACTGATTCAACAAACACAATGCAAATGCACTTAGTACTATGAATAACCTCATTATTGATGAATTTTACTTTAGTTTGACTTTTACATTTTGAGGGAAATAAAACAACAATGAACAAAAGCCATGAAAGCATTACATTGGTTGCAAAACTACTCTTTTTTACATAGGCTATTGCGATAAAAACATTTTTTAAAGCACGAATCTTCTATCTATTTTAAATACGTAATGCAAGTAACAAAGCACCCACTTTAACTCCCTAAAAGAAATCTAATCAACGTTTAAAAAGTTTCAATAAAGGAGGTAGGTTATTATAATAAACTTGCATGTATTTTTCATCAACGGCTCCAAAGCTATGATAGTACTTTGCTATGTTTGGCATAGAAGATCCTCCAAAGTCAAATAACTCAAAAGTTCTTTGAAAACGAAATATAGCTCGGTCATTCATGAAAGTATTTGCTCCATTTTTCCGATTAGAAAAATCAGAAGAACAAACCAACTCTGTCACTCTTTTGCGATGCTTTAAAAAGAAAGCGCCTGAAACTAAGTTTCCATCTTTGTCATATACGGTGAGTAGTTCACCTGTTTTCTTTTCCAAACACAGGTGCAAGAGCTTCTGTAAATTCTCATAATCTTTTGTAGAGATGTTGCTTATTCTTCTACCAACATTTTCTTCCAATAGTTTTATCAATTGTATTGGTTTATCATTCCAACACTCCCTTAAATTCGCAGAAACAGCCTTTTTTAATTCCCGCTTTCTATTTCTATTATATCCTTCAACAATGGTATCATAACTCTTTTCTAATGGTATTACCTGTATTTTTCGCTCTCTAAAAAAGGAAGGAAACGACCGGAAAGAATTTTGCGGATTCATTCGATGCTCCACAAAAGAGAATTCATCAAAAAGTGTTTTCAAAAAAGAACTTTCATCCTCTACTTTTTGGGAGTAAACACCCAAATGAATGATCCAAAAGGGAGGATATACATACTTTATAAAAAATTTCTTGCGCCAAGGTAAAGGCATTACTGCTTGGTAATCATTCAGCACGAATGCATCCCAATCATCAACAACAATATCTAAATACCATGAAAATCCGAAGATATTAGACTGTATGGAGTTTGCTATACAGGCATCATACTTTTGTATATCAAGTTGGCTTCTAGAAATACGTGTGATCATTATAATTTTGAAATTTTAGACATTGAAGCATACAACCTAGTCAAAATTACCGAACTGATATAAGCAATGAAGCTTTCATCCTGACATAGATTCATAAAAACGTCAATATTATTTTTAACTCATTTTTAAACGCTCCAATTTTACCCAAGGCATTTTAGAGAGTTCAATTTATATGAGCCCCGAATATAGTATTCATAGAAGCAAATACAAACACTTTTGATTCAAATATATCATTCTCTTTACAATGAACACATATTACAATCCGCAGTTTCTTCCTTTCATAATGATCTATTCAACAAAATGCAACAGCACTCGTTTGTTCTCGATAAATGAATTATTAATAAATCTATCTTTTATACCTTACCCCTTAAAAAGTATATTCAAGACAGATATTCAAGAACATATCACAACTTCTCCTA
>JBELGW010000038.1:20993-23917 GCA_042091715.1 Polaribacter sp.
CCCTTAAAAAGTATATTCAAGACAGATATTCAAGAACATATCACAACTTCTCCTAATCTTTTTCTATTCCCTTTTACATAGGCTTTAGCTTTCCTTTTACCATGGTATATCTACATTCTACTTTGAGATCTAGTAGCAACTTGGTAGTGCGAACGGCACTAGCAAGATCGGGATCCTGAACTAGGATGGTTCCGGGACTAATAGTAGCGGCAATTACCGTAAATCCACCCGCTTTATCCTCTTCTGATGCACTTTCAAAAAAATTCATTGCTGCAGCCTTAGCTCCATTTAAATTCCAAGCAGCATAAACATAACCAACTGCGTTATAAGGTTCAGTACCTAAACCCTTCGCTCCACCACTACCTCCAAAAGATGGATCTAAACCACCATTAAGAATCTTTTCCTCGTTGCTCCTTTTTGTACCATGATAAATATTAACTGCTTCTTTAGGTGTATAGAGTATTGTTTCTGGATCCTTTCTCTCAATGGCTTCTGCACCTGCTTTGTCGTAGGTGGTTACAGGTGTTTTTCCCACTACTCGAAGATTTAATTTTTCTACAATAGTTGAACTCAAAGTTCGGTCACCTTCTTCTGGTGTTAAGTCTTTTTCATCCGCACCCAAATGTACATCCAATTCCTCTGGTGCTTTGACCACGGGATTAAAAAAATCTTTACTTACATTAGCTTCGTCGATATATCCTTTTAATTCATCTTTTGAATCGAATACAGCAATACGTTTACCATCTTTAACATCGAAGTCAACAATCACATCATCGCCGTCATTTACCGACCCCGCCCTTATCAAATCTCTCCAACCCTTGTGGTGTATTAATACTTTTGCTTTCCCCATTTTCCCGCTCGTATCTACCTTGGTCTTTATCTTAACTCTTTGTGTTATTTTTTTTGTACTCCCTGAAGCATTCATAGTATCTTTCTCTGATGAAACAGATAATCCCGTATTGCTGTGCATTGACTTTGCCCCCATTACATCTGCTTCCTTTTCCAAGCTTTCATCATCATTCACATTCACCTTGCCTTTCATTTGCGTGGTAGGCTTCACCCTTCCCTGTTTTTGTTGTACTACATGCCATGCTTCATGAGGCAGGTGTTTTTCTTGTCCCGGACCCAAATGAATATCAGTACCTTGGGCATAAGCATGGGCTTGCAGCTGGGCTGGTTTGTCTGAATTCCGATGTACTTTCACATCATCCAAAGATATTCCCGACAGGTTTTCCATTCCCGTTTTCAAATTATCTGGAAGTCCCGTTTTGTTTTCTTTATTTTGTAAAGAATGTTGTGGTTGAACTGAGCCTTTATCGGCCATTGACTGCAGCTGGTGGGCTTGCGTCGACTGCGAACTATTATTGGCCATGTCCTGAAAAGCTTTCAATTGCATCACGCTAGAACTACTATTTGCCATCTCTTGTAGTTTCCTTTGAGCAATGGACTCAGTTCGATTGTCAACAAACTGTGCAGTAGCCTCGCTGCCACTTTGCACCTGAAAGTCCGCTGCAGAAACTGCTTGGCTTTGGTTCTCTTGTGTTTGATCAGCGTGAGTGCTCATATATTTTCTTTTATAACCCTTCTAATTACCTGTGAAACAACCGCATAAGATTCATCTCATGCTCAATTACCAAAGTTAATAAATAATTAAGAGATAGAAAATTCGCATAGATTTTGGTAAAAAGGTGAGTGTTGCTTTTTGCTAAATTTATCTAGAAAAAAAAGCTCAATACTACAGTTAGCATTGCCAATAAAAAGTATCAATAATTTCTCATTGAAATGTTTTATGATTTGTATAAAGCTATTAAGTATTTGAAAGGGATACTGGTATCACACTATCCCTACTTTACTTCTTCATAATCTTCTCATAAAAAAGCTACTTGCTTTTTTTGTATAAATTATATTGATTTAGCATTAATATTATTTGTGATAAAACAATAAGAAAAATAGGAATTTCATAAATCTTATTGAATACTAAATATATTAGTGATATTAAAAACACACAGATATGCATGATCAATATCATCCTAATTTTTCCCTTATCCATAATCAATGTTAATTAAGACAAGAAGCAGCCATTCCAATAGTATCTAGAGCTACACCACCCATCATTGCATAAGACCAAGGGACAAATACAGCCATAGCTATACCAATTCCCCCGAGTAATAAAGCAGTTTCACAAGATGACAATTTACCTCCTTGAAGATTTTCCATTTGATTTAAATCTAATGATTTCATAATAAAATAATTTAAATTACACCATTCATCTTTATTAAATTTTAGAAACTGTGAACGGCTTATGTCAATTTCTAAAACATTTATTTTCATTCTTTGTACTCCCATAAGTTAGTTCGCCTTAAAGCCAAATTGTTTATCTGATGCTATTTGATTGAAAATGCGAAAGTTTCTGTTCACTATGTCAGTATTCCGCTCTTCAAAATAGAAGCCTAAAACAAAATCATCTGTAGCTTTTTCTATACGACCGGCACATCCGGCTATCCCATTGCTGTTTGTTTCTTTATTTTTCATTTGTAGGAGCGCTGTTCATGTATGACCTTACATTGATGCCGCTTTTTATGAATAATGCACTTAAATTTGCATGGGTACAATTTGGTTACAAGGAGTAGGAAGAGGTAAGGTTAAACGGGAGGTTTGTATAGAGCATAAGGAAATGAGGGATGCTCTTGCAAATAAAGATACTAAATAATTAGGTTAATTACAAGAGATTGTATGCGACATTCATAAATATCGTCTTTCTTTTCAGGTAAAAGAGCGTTGGGAAGCTGCTTGTTTCCTGAATAGATGTGCTGATTTATTATCTCAGTCTAACTTCACATAAGAAGCTATTTGATGTTGAAACTCCATTAAAAATAAAAGATTATAGTGCACTTATGTGGGTAATTTAACAGCTCAAAACAACT
>JBELGW010000039.1:0-2220 GCA_042091715.1 Polaribacter sp.
CCACATCTTTAATGCTCCATGTATCATTATTACCATCTCCATTTGGTGAAATACCATAGCTCTTTTGAATCGAAAGTAGGTTTCCATCCGCATCTGCTGAGACGGTTAAGATTCCCTCAATGATTTCAATTTCATAATTCCCATCAGCTCCTGAGGTCAATGCAATCACATAGTCACCCACTGAAGAATCTTCTGTAGCCATGGTGCTTGTTACTGGCGCTTCGTCTAAGACTTCTGCCGTCTCTCCGTACGCAAAGCCATCGTAGCTGATTGTTAAGTTAGGCATCTCAGCTCCTACAATTTTTGATTGGTCATTAGCTGTTGCGATCAGTAATGCTTTGGTAATTTCAAAGTCAGCTGTTTGGATAGTTACGTTGTAGTTGGCATCAACTGCTACTGGAGTTATTTTATAAAAACCAACATTCTCTCCGACTTCTCTTGAAATACTTAGGACATCGATGTCGACTTTTGTATCTCCATTGGTCAGTCCATCTAGTGTGTAGTCAAGTGTAGGTTCTGAATTACCATAGACTTTCGTTTGATTTGCATTGGCCGTCATTGTTAGATCTTCTTTTCCAATGGTTAAGCTGATCTCCTTTGTAGTTGTTAGATAAAATCCTGCTGCAGCTTGTGTTGCTTTGATGGTTAGCCTACCTGCGTTGCCAAGAGTTACTCTCTTGTTATTGCTCCCTGACAAGCTGGCTGTTCCAATACTTCCTGGAATAATGGCATAACTGATCGCTCCTCCTGAATTGGAAGTGGCTGTTAAGTCAAAACTATCATCTCCATAGGTTTTGTTGATGTCTGAAAAAGTAATACTTGAAGGTATGAAGTCATCATTCACGATGGTCAGCGTGGTTCCATCGGAAATGCTTACATCTATATTGCTAACAATCGGAGCAATTAGATTTCCCAGTCCAATAAATAGAGTCTCGTCGGCTTCTGGCTTGGTGTCTGCTGTTGGAGTCACTGTAAAGGTTTGTGTCTCTCCCGTATCTCCAGAGAATGAAAGAACAACAGGACTTGCTGTGGTATAATCACTATCGTCTGCAGTTGCTGTTCCATCCGTAAAGTAAATGTTTACCTTAAATCCTCCATCTACTGCATTGTCTAAGGTGGCTGTTAAGATGATGTCTCCATCGTCTTCATTGGCACTCATGTCTTCTATGGTAATTGCAGCGCTATCATTGTTCTGAATCGTTGCTATTGCTGTATCGGTAATATCGATATCTCCTGCATCAACATTCGCTGTATTTGTGTTATCCAAAGAAATATTAATCATTTCGTTTGCTTCTACAACTGCATCATCACTTACGCTGATCGTTATTGTTTGTATTTCACCTGCTACTCCGGCGAAACTCATCGCGGAACTTACCAAAGCTGTGTAATCATCTCCTGCAGTGGCTGTATTGTCTGCTGTGGACACTCCAAGTGAGAACCCACCATCTACTGCATTGCTTGATGTGGCTGTAATTGTAAACGTTCCATCTTCTTCGTGACTAATATCTTCAATAGTTACAAGCGCAGTGTCATCGTTGGTGATGGTTACTGTAGCATCATCGCTAATGTCGATATCCGTTAAAGATGTATTTGCTAGGTTCTCCATAGCTACTGTAAAGGTCTCATCGGCCTCTACCTTCGTATCATCATTAATGGTGAAAACAACGGTTTGTACTTCCCCAGCTGTTCCTAAAAAGGTACTGGTTGTTGTTGTTGTTGTTTGAAGCGAATAATCAGCATCGGTTACTTGGGCCGTTCCATCAGTTGAACTCAGATCTACAGTGAATCCACCATCAACAGCATTGTCTAAGGTTAAGGATACCGTAGCTGTGCCATCTGCTTCATCCACTATTACATCATCAATGGTTACTTGCGCTGAATCATCGTTCACGATGGTGACAATGGCTCCATCATTAGTATGTACATCTGGTCTGCTAACAATCGGTGCAATTAGATTGAATAGTCCAATAAATAGGGTCTCGTCGGCTTCTACATAGGTATCTGCTGTTGGGCTTATCACAAAGGTTTGTGTCTCGCCCATGTTTCCAGAGAATGAAAGTACAACAGGACTTACTGTGGTGTAATCGCTATCTGCTGTTGTTGCCGTTCCATCCGTAAAGAGAATGTTTACCGTAAATCCTCCATCTACTGCATTGTCTAAGGTAGCTGTTAAGATGATGTCTCCATCGTCTTCATTGGCACTCATGTCTTCTATGGTAA
>JBELGW010000039.1:2320-2539 GCA_042091715.1 Polaribacter sp.
AGAACCCACCATCTACTGCATTGCTTGATGTGGCTGTAATTGTAAACGTTCCATCCTCTTCGTGACTAATATCTTCAATGGTCACCACAGTAGTATCATCGTTGGCAATGGTACCCGTTCCTGTTGTATTGGATATTACCACTGCTGTTCCTGTTGGGTTAGCGAGTGTCATTGTAATGGTCTCGTCTTTCTCCACCTCTGTATCACCCGAAACCGCAA
>JBELGW010000039.1:2639-21322 GCA_042091715.1 Polaribacter sp.
CTTGAGCTACTCCTGTATTTTCATTCACTGCTACATTGGCAATGGTTACCGAAGCCAGATCGTCATTGGTAATGGTGAGCGTTTGTTGATTGGGACTGCCCTCTGTAGCAGTAACTCCTGTAAGGCTAGAAATGTCTACAATAATGGTCTCGTCTGCTTCAACGGTAGCATCTGCTGTATAGTTAATCGTTGCGGTTCCTGTTGTACTTCCTGATTGTATTGTAATAGAGGAGACTTGCGTATAGTCTATACCTCCAGTTGCGGTTCCTGTGTAGTCTAAGTTCACTGTTAAATCCGCACTTGGTGCAACATCTGCAGTTGCTGTTAGGGTTATACCTCCTCCATTTTCATTGGCTAAACTTGCATTTGACGTTAAGCTGATCACTGGATCTGAAGTAACAACTGCTGATTCAAAATCTAAATCATCGATCATCAAAAGACCAATCGTCGATGAAGACCCACCGGTAAAACGTATCTCATCAATATTTTGCCAATCAGCGTTGAAGGTCAAGTCACCGCCATTTCCTATTCCTTTTGTATAAGATACGGAACCACTGCTATCACTTACTGTGAAATCAATAACATCAGTAGCCACTGAATTACCATCTCTGTATCCAGTAATTGTCGCCTCAAATACATAGCCCCCTGAAGGGACATCTGCCCTCATATCTGCCTGCATAGCCGCCATTTTAAACTCAGCACCATCTGCCGATCCAAATCGATAATCAAAGGCACCAAAGTTTAGCCCATCAATGCTCCCGTCATTATCAATATTATACAACAATCCAAGATCTGAAGGAGATTGAGTAATACCAAACAAATTAGCAGCGGATATCGTTGCCATTTGACTGATAGCAACAGGAGCTCTTTGTTCATAAAGAATACCATTTTCAGTATAATTCAAACCTCGTAGAGACTCTACGTGACCATCAAATGGTTCGTCTGCCAATTGGGTTGGGCCGGCTGAACCAGTTGATAAGGTCAATGCAGCAGGTATGTTCCCATTAGCAATGACATAAAGAGCATCATATATATGTGATGCTTTCACATAGTTACTTGGATTTGTCAATGCCGTTTTTGCTGCTAGTATGGATGCTTCCTTGTTGGCAGCCGATGAAAAATCGTATGTTCCAAAATAAATGGCATTGTCTGACTCATCATCAACATTAGAACCCATTCCCAATCCAATCGCAGTTGGTGGTGTAGACGTGGCACTCAAGGTAGACGGCAAAGAAGTTTCATTATGGTCAGTAGGGTTTCCTGTAAATTGGGTAGAAGCCAGATTCGCCACAAAAATAAAAGAGGGATTTACACCTGGATTACTTTTCGATCCTGAAAGATCATCCGCATCTTGAAAAACGACAATTTGATCACCAGCCACCGACAGACCAAAATTACCTGCAATCTTCACTCCATAAGGTTCTCCAAAGTTTGGACTCGGTACTCCATCCTCCCATCTTGCAATAGTTCCTGCTAGCATACCTCCTTGAGGGACTGTATACTTGACCATACCTTCATCACAATATTGATCTGTTCTAAAGCTATCAGCTGTTCCAGCAACTCCACAATCTGTAAAAAAGATCGCTGTTCCCGCCTCTAAGTCAACAAAAGTGACAAAAGCGAAAGCGTCTGGAAAATCTGCTTGCACATGGATAATTGCAATATCTCCCGGAACTAGTCTTGTTTGCCCCTGGCCGTAAGAAGCCAGAAAAAATAGCAATATTAGGCAAGAATTTTTGATGGTTTTCATCATTTTGGAACTGCTAACAATTAAGCTAGAAGTCCATGAAGAAAAAATGGTTACAGTTCTCGTTGGTTTGAGAAAACCCTGTCCTTTGGTTTGGTAGTTGTTCATGATTTGATAAAATTAGTTTGGTTTTAAGAATGAAAAATTAAAACAGCGACCAATTTATCGATTGTTAATAACAATAACAATAGGTATAAATACCCTATTTTCACCGGCAAAAAAAAGAACGTGAATTGAGAAAAAAACCAGTCAAAACAATGCGTTTAAGACGACCCCTAAAAATAAAAGCTTACCAAAACCCAAAGAGGCACTATTCGTAAAACGCAGATTCGCAGACAAGAGCAGACAAGAGCAGACAACTCTAACCGGCCTCTGAACTATTAAAAGGAAGGACATTGGTGAACACAAATTTTCATTTCAGCTATTTACATTCACCATCTTTTTACTACTTTTGGCTTAGACAAAAAGCATTCGGCACAATTTCATAACAGCGTTTATCAGCTCACAATAATGGAGAATTCTATTCATGCAATAAAGTCTCATGAAAATATATCAAAGGATGCGCAGTGCGGCAACCTATCAAATTCCTAAAATCAATCATTTATAACAGCAACGCATGCGTCAAAAACATACAAAATATTTAAAATTTCCTTTTA
Organism: Polaribacter sp.; assembly: GCA_042091715.1. GTDB lineage: Bacteria > Bacteroidota > Bacteroidia > Flavobacteriales > Flavobacteriaceae > Polaribacter. The sequence goes on from JBELGW010000039.1 coordinate 5,043, forward strand.
CTTTCAACACCGAAAAAATGGTCCAAGATCTATCTTTAGTTCTTGAAAAAAATTGGATTCCACACTTTAACACAAACGGCTATGATGGAAATTGGAATGTAATTTCACTTTACGCTCCTCAAGGAGATCCATCGAATATTTTTGCTCATACCAAAGCGACTGACATGATGGAAACATCGGTACTTCAAAAATGTCTGTATTTTAAAGAAATTCTAGCCTCTTTTCGTTTTCCCATAATCGCTGCACGTATTTTACGTTTGGGTGTAGGGTCCGAAATAAAACCCCACAGAGACCATGAACTTGGTTATGAGAACGGCAACTTTCGTCTTCACATTCCCATCATCACCAACCCAAAGGTAGTCTTTGTTCTCGATGGCAATCCAATAAAAATGAACGCAGGTTCATGTTGGTATACCAATGTTAACTATGTACATGCTGTGCACAATTTAGGAAGTTCAGATCGTGTTCATTTGGTGATCGATGGTGAACGAAATGCCTGGTCCGACAACCTATTCTTCTCATTAGCTCCAGAAGAAAGCTTTGGGCCCATTCCTGCTCAAAATGAATCTACTGAACATATCAAAAAAACGATTGAAGCATTACAACTCAGTCCAGAACCGATTGCGCAAGAACTCATCGAAACATTGCGCAAAAAATTAAACACATTGACCGAAGTATCTGGGTCTGAATAGGAAAAATTAAAAACCACAAACAGTTGCTGTTTGTGGTTTTTGATGCTATCGGTATCTCATGTGATAACTAGTACCCATAAATTTGGGGCAATTTAATAAACAGCAGCACCGCACAGCAGCACTTATTCGTTTAAAAACTATCTAAAACTTTAATTGCTCATTGGCATCCCAAAGTCCCCAATGTGCTCCAACATCTCCTTCTGAACCCACTTTCCAACTCTCATCAAACGAAGAGAAATAAAAGAGCGCTATCTTCTCTTCCTGTGCCCATTTTTGGGTATTGATAAAATATTTGATTGCATTTTCCTCAGAGGGATGCGCCCCTTCTACATTTGTTCCTTGGTTTGGCCAACCGGTCTCTGTAATGATGACCTGTTTCCCATTCCCTGCCTTTAAGGCTTTGTTGTACATGTCTTTGATGTATAACAAAGAATAATCTTGGTCACAACCTTCCCAAAAAGGATAGCAGTTTGCCAAAATCACATCACAAACCTCAGTGATAGCCGGTCTTTCATAAAACTCATAATATGCATCTACATACCCCACAGGAACAGCTCCATCTATTGCAGTCTTTACATGGTTGATATGCTTTAACAACTCTTCTTCAGTCAAATCTCCGCGATACATCACTTCATTTCCCACAGCTGCCACATCGACTACACCTTTTTTCACCAATGCAATTAGCTGTTCTATTTCTTTTGCATTGATGGCATCATCGTCTCCTAACCATGCACCTACTAAAGTTTTCATTCCAAGCTCTTTTGCGATTACAGGAATCAATTCATTTCCTTCTGTGCAAGAGAAAGAACGCACCCATTTGGTATAGGGCTTCATGATCTCCAAACGTCTTCTAATTTGAGCTTCTGATAATTGATCTCCTGGTTGCTGCCCATGCTCATAAAAACTTGAACACAGTCCATGTACGCCATCTGCTAAGACAGCTTTGCATATTTTTTTAATATCTTCGTTTGATTTACCTTTAAAATCGAGATTTGCTAATGCTAAATATTTCTCATTTCTTACTGACATATGATATGCTTTTCTAATTGTACTATAATTCTCCTCTTCTTTTTACTAAAATTTCTTTAATCTCTCGTGCCCTTGATTCGTTGAGCTTGTAGCTCCACATCACCCAGATAGCTATTGCTGCGGTACCTGCAGGAATAATAATATCTGCAATTCTAAGGTTTTCCATGGTCTCTACTGATTGAGAAACTGCGCCCTCATCAAAACCAACCAAGGTTAATATAGCACCACTCAAGACCAATGCAATTGCTTGTCCGAGCTTCACCATCCACCAATAAATAGCCCCAAAAGTACCTTCCTTTCTTGGCATTCCATTTTCTAACTCATCCAAATCGCACACGTCTGCAGTCATGCTCATCATCAAGGTAAATAAACCACCCAAACCAAAAGCCATAAAGGGAATTGGCAGGAACATCAGCCAAGGTCCCCCTTGACTCGTATCAATACTAAACCATGCCATTCCAATGGTATCTAAAAAAGGTTGGATTCCTTCAAAAAAGGAACCAATAAAATTATTGAGACCTTGACCTGCGTTTGACGCATTGAATTTCGCATTCAAGGTGTTATCAAAGCCCCACCATTTCAAACAATATCCAATGATTGAAATCACCGTAGAAATGATAAAAGCATTTCGTTTACCATATTTACTTGCAATACGAGAAACTATTGGAATTACCATAAAGGCAGTCACCACTGCCGTTAGAGAGGCAAACCATGCTGGCCATGTTGCTGCAAGTCCATAATCTCCATTGTAGATGTAAAAAACAATGATGAAGAAACTAAAAGAGGCCACCATCTGAAATCCGTTGAACACTAAAAAAGTAGCTCCACACAACTTCATAAACGGCTTGTTTTTAGAAACTTGCTTAATCCCTTGAAATAATTCTCTAAAACTAGAAGATAGCGTCTTGGTACTAATTTCTTTTCGATTTTCCATTTTACCTACATCGATACCCTTACAAAAGAATGCTGGCAAAATCCCAAGAATCGCACAGCCCACACCCACTACAAGTGACAAATTACGAACACCGGTGGCTTGTAACTTTTCATTGGTTACCTTGAGTAGTTCGTCTCCTTCTAATCCCATTTCTCCAATAGCCGCTAGAGTTTCTTGACTAATAGGAAATACTGTTGGGTCGGCTATGACCACCCAAAACCAAGGCACTAGCATCCACGCTACTTGCCCTATGGTATTGGCAAATGCCATTAATTTTGTTCGTTCGTTGTAATCAGATGTCATTTCATAGCCTAAACCAACAAGCGGTGTTGCAAACATGGTGTTCCCTACTAAAAACAACAAAGACATCATGAGAAAATACCAGAAATTAAACATCACAGAGTTATCTTCACTCATTTGAAATAGCAAAGCAAATAACACTCCACTTAAAACTGCTCCTACCAAAATATAAGGTCTTCTTCTTCCCCATTTCGACTTTGTATTATCAGAAATAAAGCCCATGATTGGATCTGTTAATGCGTCAAAGATTCTTGGTATCCCGCCAAGTAGTCCTGCTAAGAATGGATTCATACCAAATGCAGTTACTAAAAAAAACATAAACACTGCAAGTGCTCCGGGCAATAAATTTAATACCAAGTGTCCAGCCCCAAAAGCAGATTTTTGAATGAACGGGACTTTATCTTTTGCTGCGGTTGTGTAGGTTTTCATAGCTTATTTTTTTGAGGGTATAACAATGGTTTGTATGGCTTGTTGACTGATATTCAGGGCTACATTAGCATCTCCTAGTTGTAGCGAGAAACTTTTAGCTTTCATTCCTTCATTAAAGAGTACAACTGCAATGGAGCCATCAGGATTTTTTGCGGCCGTCACAAGCAATTCATTGTCGTTGCAGGTAAGACCTATACGTGTTGCACCCGGTCTGATAAACTTACTAAAATGAGCCAATGTATAGTAAATGGGTGTAAAATACACCTCATCTGTTTCTGGCTTTACAATCACAGGTGCAACACACCAGTTTTTAAACCAATTTGGACCACCTTGGGTATCTAAAACCATGTTCCAATCAATCCAACCATCGACCCAATTATTTAAACAGCCAATAATATCTCTTGCATATCTATTTACTGGAGCATATTTTGGGTGCCAGCTTTTTTGTTCTTCTGGTGCCCAATCCCAACCCCAATCTGTAGCTTCTTTTTTCCAATACCAAGCATCATCTTTCCATTTAGGAATTTCAGAATCGACACAAGCTTCGGTTTGAATGAGGTATTTATTAGGTGCTTTGCTGTGCGCATATTGCAAGGCTTCAGGAAACACTTTAAAAGTACTCTCATACCAGTGAATTGCAGTTCCTGCATAATATTTTGAAGTAGCTTCGTCTTTATACATCACATCTACCCATTCTTTGAGTCCTTCTCTGTTTTGGTCATACCCTAAAATATTGATATCTGACCGCCCTTCTGCTTCCAATTTTGGACCTAAATGGTGTTGTACAAAGTCCGTCATCTCTTGGGGAGAAAAATGCATGCTCTCCCAATTGTTTCCATTACCGTGTGGTTCGTTGACTACAGTGATTCCCCAGATATCGATACCTTCTGCCTGATATGCATCAAGGTACTTAGCAAAGAACAAGGCATACGCATCATTGTACTTCGGTAAAAGCTTTCCTCCAACATAGGCTTTATTGTCTTTCATCCATGGCGGGGCAGTCCAAGGAGAGGCCACCATTTTAAAACCTTCTTTTGAGATCTTCATGGCATCTTTAATCATCGGGATTAAATCATCTCTATCTTCTTCAATACTGAAATGTTTTAGCTCCATATCATCTGCTACGGGAGCATATGTATAATTATTCAAAGAAAAATCACAGGAACTGATGTGTGTTCTTGTTAAGGAGTAATTGGCACCTTCTTCGCTAAAATAAGCCTCTAAAACGGCGGTTCTATTTTTTTCACTTAACTTGTTTATCAGATGTGCAGATGACTCTGTGAACGAGCCTCCAAACCCTGTAATTGTCTGGTATTCTTTTTCTGGAAAAATAGCAATATGAGCGTCAGCAGCCTCTGATTTGAATTCGGTGCGCTTTGTGAGGCTGTTTCCGTTGGCAGCTGTTTCATAGACAGCTACATCTAATTTTTTGTTTGTATTACATGCACTGATCATGATGCTTAGGATTGCTATATAACTGATTTTTTTAGTATTCATTTTTCATCGCTGTTTATTTTTGGGTATAGGCTTCTTTTATAATAGTAAACGTTTTCTTTTTATTTCGGTCAATATCAACAATACCCCAATATTCCTCATTCGGCGAACCATCATAAGGAACTCCACTGCTATTAGGTGCCCATCCTCCTGGATCTTGTTTTTCATTATCACCTGCTTTCCACCAACCATCTGTAAAGGAGAACATAGCAACACCTGAACCGATATGACCATCTTCAAATATTTCTTTTAAAATATGTGCATTTGCATCCGCTTGTGCTTTTTGATTTTCTCCTTCCGCATAGCCGTCTTTTGCTATGGTCATATAGCTATCTGTTCCAGCTTCTGATAAATACATTGGTTTTTTGCTAACGGCCTCCCATTCTTTGTAAATAGTTCCTGGCTTGTCCCATCGATATACATTGAGTCCCCATACATCAATATTTGGCGCGCTGCTCAATGCCAATGCATCAGGTAAATCTCCATGCGCAGTAGTAACTGGGTGATTTGGATCATTTTCATGAATCTTTGCTGCTGCAGTATTCAATGCCGTGTACCAATTTTTGATATCACCATCAAACCATTCTGGGTGGTAATTATACTCATTACCCAATTCCCATAATAAAATGGATTCATGATTTTTATACTTATTTACATAGTCTAAAAAAGTACCTGATTTGATATCGTACACCCCATTTTGATTGTAACCAAACCCAACAATCAATTTGATATTGGCAGCTGCTAATTGGTCTAAAACTGTAACATCATCTATGGGAGCATACACTCTAATGGTATTAATACCTGCTTCTTTCATCAAGCGAATGTCTTGTTCTAGACTTCCAAAATTTCTTTCCGTTGATGCACCTTTGGGAACAGGATGGTAACAAATGCCTTTGATGGTATAGGCAACATGATTTACCAATATTTGGCGTTCAGAAACATGTACTTTATTCTTATCAACTGATACACAACTGAATATGAACGTTGTTATTAGCAGAACAGCAGGCATTTTTAGAAGGTTTTGTCTCATAGCATTTTAGTATTCTTGTAGTTCTTTTATATAAGGAAGTGTTACTTTTTCCATCAAGGCAGATAAGTCTCCATCAAAGGTTTTAGTCACTGGCTTCCCATTTCTTGTAAGTCCATTAAATGCCTCACTGTCTACGAGTGACCAAAGTGCAAATTTTGCTTTTCCATCGATGGTGAACAGTCCAAAGTGATTCTCTGAACCTCCGGGATTTTCAGCATCCTTCCATATTTCATCGAAGGCTTCAAAATAAAAACAAGACATGCCTTCTTTGGCCGTCCATGTTCTCATTTCCCGATAAAATAAGGCCTCTTTATACTCGTCTGTTGCATTTGCTTTTCCAGTCCCATAATAACCATTTGACGCACTCGCCCAACCCGTTTCTCCAATGTGAATTGGCTTTTGAACCCCAATACTTTTCATATAGCTTTTTACACTATCATACTGAGAAACTGCATAAGCGGTTGCTCGTTGCATCACTACTTCCAATTGTTCTTCTTTGGATAAACTTTCTTCGCTAGGTTGTACACCCCAAAAAACAGGATTGTAATGTGTATCATGCATTGGATAAGTGTGCATGGAAACATAATCTACAGCTTTGCATAAGGCTTCTAAATCTTTGTTGTGGTAACTTGCTTCACCGCCACCCCAAGAAGCAAAATTGTCTGAGGAGGTAATCCATACATCTTTAGAAAGTTTACCCTCTTCTTTCAAATTTTGCAATTGATTAACATATTTTAAGACCACCCATGGCTGTACATAGTAACTCCATGCCCATTTTACCATGGACTCATTTCCAACGGCAATGATTTTTACAATATCTGGATACTGATTGGCCAATTGCACTGCTTTTTCAATTTCTGAAGCATTGTTTACCTCATCTTCTAAATCATGATTTGGATGTGGCGTCCATGCATCTTTACAATCAATCCATGCTCCTAGCATTACGTACATTTCAAAAGTTGCATCTTCCTCTTTAATTTGAGCAATTGCTTTTAATAAATTTGAAGCTTGCGCTAATTGTAAATTATAAGTTCTTAGCACTTTAATCCCTGAAGCTTCTAACAACCTCATGTCTTCTGTTAACTCTTGTATGCTTGGTTGAATATCTCTACTATTCTTTCGATAACCACCATATGAAATGGCGGCATATTTTGGATTTCCTAGTATTTGAGAAGCGGTTAATGACTTCATTTTTTCTTGTTTTTTAAAGTTTAAATTACACGATGCCATTGCAACGAGTACAAAAGTGAATTTGAGTATTTTTAGAAATTCATTCTTCATACTACTTCTCTTTCATAACGTTCACTGTGATCTGCTGCACTGTTTGATCTCTTTCAAAAAGAGACTTGCTCAACTCTTTATCCAAACGCAAGTTTTCGTGCTTTTTCACTGCTCCAGAATTGAAAAATACTTGTACGTTTGATTCGTTTGAAATTCGGTAAATAATTGGAACTTGACAATAGGTAAACACCAACATATCCTTCTCTAAAGAAATGGTTTTAAAGGCACCATTTACAGCTACATACTTGAAACTTTTATCTTCTTCTAAAAATTCTTCAATGCGCAGTAAGTCGGGTTTGAAACAGATTTCTCCGTCTTCTACAATTACACCTAGCTCTCCAAATCTACTCAGAATATCTTCTTTCACTTGACCTGTCATTCCAGGTTGTTGAACACCTTTGCTAAATGGTGTATGAGAATAAGGGTCCGTTGAAAAACCTCCATATAATTTCGGTGATTTGTGTGCACCAATTCCTTGATTGATTTCAAAATAATGATCAAATAGGCGTCCTACTATTGTTGCATCTTCATTTGATGCAATGGCTTGTAAGGTGATTTCTTGTACTGCGAGCTGTAACTTTGAAACCATATGCCAATAAATAGAACCTAAACCTTCATACCCATAAAAAGTTCCTGATCTTCCTGTAAAAGCTTTGTGATTAAAAATAGACTCAAAAATTTGATCCAATAGTTCAGATTCCTGCAATGCCAGTGTCTCAAATTGAGGAGGTAATTCTTTCACAGCATTTCTAAGGCTATCCACATTGTTGAAATTCCCATTGAAATGGTAATTACCTAAACAGTCTTGTTCAATGATTTGTGTATTGCCATTAGCCAGCAATTCCTGCAAAAGGGCTGACTTGGCAACTTCTTGTGATGGAATATTATTTCGGTCAAGAAATCCAGGTAATTCCTTATTAGGATATAAAATATAACTATATTGGTCTTTTCTAAACAATGCACTTCGCTTCAGGTTATCTAGCACAGCAACACTTTCTTTTGTTGTCAAATATCCCGAGCTTAAAACAGCCACTTGACCCTCTAACATCTCTGACAAATAAGAAACTTCCACCTCATTATTATTGGTAAGTGTCATCAAATTATAAGCATGATACAGCTCATCAGTTCTCTTATTAGCTTTGATTGAATGGTCGATAAATTGAAGAGAAATTTCAATAAACTCAAGAACTTCTTGCTTTGAAACTTTGTCTTGATTTCCTGAGAAACGTTGGTCGTAAATCTGCTCTCTAAAAGTACTTCCTGCACCTCCCAATGCATCCATAATACGCTTTCTGTCAGCATTCGAGATAGCACTACTCAATACATCCTTATGTGATGTCAGAGATTTTACCACCGAATATAAAAACACAACTAATTCTTCAGAAATCTCATATGTTGCTGTATCTGATTGCTTGAGCAGCTTTTGAAAAAAACTAAAAAATCTTCGCAAATAATATAAGGTTACCATGGAAACCCCATTCCCAACCAAAGCATTGTTCGCATCATTCCATTCTGGACGCTGTGTATTCATCCAAATACCCGCTTCAGGTATAAAGTTTGACATTTTTGATAGGGTAGTTGCCAATAATTTTTCAATAAAATTGACCTTACAGATGAAGTAATTCTGATCTCTCAGCAATGCCCCATCAACTCCTATTTCGTTTCTTCTAAGCTCAATAAACTCTTGATTTTCGTCATCAAATCCAATAGTATCCTTTGGATTTTTTAAAATATCCTCGTAGCTTTTTATGCGGTAGGGTACGTTGGCATACACAAACATATTTTCCGTAAAGTAGCTCTCGAGTGTGCCTGGTTTATGAGATTCAATAAACTCCAAGAATTTCAAGAGATAAATAATCTGGTGATCTCCCCAATACCCAATGTACGACCAAGGATTGTCTGGCTCTATGGTTTCCCAATCAAAACCTCCTTTGGTAACTCTGTAGGGATTGTATCCTTCAAATGTTGTTGCATTCAAAAACTTATGAATCATCCCTTCAATAAACTCAGGATAGGCATGGGCTAGTGCTTCCCAATTTTGGAAAATATCTCTCCAATTCCCTTCGTAATCTAATATTTTAGAACCGTCTTCACTCTTGGTATTTATAGAAAACTTGTTCCAAGGTCTACTCGGATCTCCATGTCTTCTGCTAAATTTTAGTGGTAGGTATTCAAAACAAAGACGCTTAAAATTAGCATCGTTATCAGATAAGGCGATCTTTTTGAGAGCTTTCACATCGAATACAGATGGCAATGTTTGTAATAAATCTGATTTCTTTTTGTATACTTTTTTATTGGCATTTGCCATATAGTCCAAAAAATCAGTTTTTTCGATGTTGTAATTGTCATCAAAAATACCACCACGCATGATATTGAACATGGTATTTGAGAAGTGTCTCGAATTTCTTCGTGTATCTGCTGTTAATTGGAGCCCATCTGATGCAGCCACTAACTGCATTAAATGTTTGGTTCCTGTCTTGATATCTTTTTCTAAAATAGTTACAATATCCGACTCTCTTTTTATCATTTCATTCAAGCCAACAATATCAGAAACAGATTGGTTTACATTGGCTACAATGTGCCATTCTTTGTTTTCATTCGTTTTCAATTCTTGTTGGAAACTCACAAAATAGGCCCCTTTTTCTGCCTTTACATCAGACTCTGCTTTCAGTGCAAGTCCTTTTCTAAAGTTAGGCACTTGCAAAGAAGATGCTAAATAGGTTGGGTTTGAAATACCTGTAGACCAAACAACATTTGTTTTCAATGCTTCACTAGGTTCGGCTTTATCAACAATAATTGCACTTAAAGCATACATCCCTACCCCTGTTTCAAGAAGTAATTCACTTCGCTTGTAGGCATCTACTAGATTGCTACTTGTTTTCTGTAAATCCTCTCCAACACCGCAAGGAAGTATGTTTTGTAAACCGTCTAAAACCTTAATTATAGTAGCTTCATTAGAAGTATTTATTAGTGTCGATTTCTTAACGAATCCAAATTGGTCACTCGAGTTCCATTCAAAAGAATACGTAATTTCCAAGTCGTGATTGATTTCTTCAAAAATGACTTTATTTCCAATACTGTTTTTGTAAACATTTCTACTGATTTCGTACACACCAGCATAGGCATCTGAAAAAGGCTCATATAAATATTCCTTTTCTAACTTATGAACCCGAAGTACAGTTTTTGTCCCTGTAATATTTGCAGATTCAACGAGCTTGTCATCTGTATAATAGGGAAATAGCGCTGAATTACTATCTTTTCTTCCCGCTGTTAAACCGCCATTACTAGCGATGAACATCCAATGATTTGAATTGCTCACAATACTCATAAAAAAAGGACGCATAGCATCTACGTTCGTTACTTTATAAAAAGTTTCATTCGCTATGAGAATTTCATCTCCTGTGACCTCTTTTTCTTGGTTGAAAGATTTCGTATTTCCGATATAAATTTGATGTGATTTTTTCATTGAACTATAAAAAAATGATATGATTTTTGTTGGGTCTAGCCCTGATATGTCATAATTGACATTGATTTTTTGTAAAAAGAACGATTAAAAAAAGAGGCAAGGTACCTTTGCAAAGTGCCACTGCCTCTCTTCAAATATTTTATTTATTGAAAGACCTTTACGTAATCTATTTCCATTACATCCTCTGTGAATCCGGGGTCTATGGTTCCTCCTAAAGTTCCCCCCATAGCCACATTCAGTATCAAAAAGAAATCTGAACTAAAAGGCTTCGAACTATCATTATCGAATACATAATACTGAACATCATCTAAGAAAAACTTTATATCAGTTGCAGTCCATTCTACAGTATACTTATGAAACTCAGTATCTGCATTGCTTATGTTGGTAGACATTGTAGGTCCATCGCCTCCAGAATTGTTTGGATAATGCACAGTTCCGTGAATTTTAGATTTATCACCACCTGTTTGCTCCATAATATCAATTTCACCACAAGCGGGCCAATTTACTCCTGGAAAACTAGAACCGAGCATCCACATCGCTGGCCAAGTCCCTTGGGTGGCCGGCAATTTTGCCCGTATTTCAACTCTACCGTATGTAAAGGCATACAAACCTTGCGTCTTCAATCTTGCCGAAGTGTATCCTGCTCCATTTGCCTTAGCTATAATTTTTAAGCTACCGTCTTCTACAATTGCATTGTCTAAATTGTTTGTATAGGTCTGGAGTTCGCCATTACCCCAGCCACCTGCACCTAAATCATAGGTCCATTTTGATGGATCAGGGGCACCCGATGTATCAAAATTATCTTCAAATTTCAAATCATTAAAGAGATATGACGCACTTCTTGATGGCTTGGTTGATGTAAATTTATGATACCATGCATTCACATTTCCTGGCTCGATAATTCTAACCATTAACTCATCCTCAGTGATGTAGACAATGTCATAAGTTCCTGAACCTACCAGCCATCCCATGAAACCACCATCAGAAATTTCGAAAGTGGTACCTCGGTAAGGCTCGTTGTTGTAGGAGCCTTCCACTGCTGCTTTGGATGTAGATCTTTTGAAAGCTACATTTTTAACACCAAACATATCGGTGGCTATGGTAGCATCATGACATTGGTCTCCGGTTACTCCAAGCACAGCTGCATAATCACCAGGCACAAAAGCAGGTCCAACTGTCTGTTCGAAAGTAATTCCATCTGCTGTTCTTGTAAAAACAAACTCATTGTCATACATACATCCTTTTTCTTCATCCCATGCTTTAATTCCATTCCACCACGCTTCATATGCAAACTCTCCATTTCCATAATCATCCGTAACAGGACCTAAACCAACATGTACATCTTTGTCAGCTTGCCAATACCATTTTTTAGCATCACCTACATTTGGACCACTCAATAAGTTCTCTGTATCGATGTCTGTAAATGAGCTAAACACCTCTACTTCAATTGCTTTTGTTGATGCACTTCCTCCTGAACCATTTGCCTGAACAATTACGGTATAGGTATGCACACCAACTTTAGCAAATGTCTCTGTTAACAAACCTGAAGGCGCCTTTTTTGCTACACCATCAAAGTAAAAAACATAAGACGATGCCTTGTCAGCAACTACACTAAAGTTTACCATTCCCGATCCATCACCAAAAGGATTTGCGTCATCTTGCCCAACAATTTCTGCACTTACTGAAATATTTGTTGGTACATTAACATCACCAAATTGATAGGTTTCTTTTTTACAACTGCTCAATAGAATTCCTATAAACAGAATGTAAGCTATGTGTATATATTTATTTTTTTTCATGATTCTTTTTTAAAATTGTGTAATATCATCTAAATAAATCGTGTAGTTCTCAGAACCATCTCCACTTGTACCATTATCCATAATCAATACGAGGTTGTAAAAATCAATCTCCGTAGAAATACCGGTAAAGTCAAACGTCAATTCATGCCAAGCCTCGGCAACTGTTGTTGTTGCTATAATTGCATCGGTTCCCACCACATCTGGCCAAACACCGTTATCCTCAAATTTCACAGATAGTTCTAAACCGACTCTTGGAGACCATACCATCATTTTTAGCTTAGTTTCATTCTCAAATGAAAATGGGGATGGTAAGGTTATCTTAGATCCTGCATGGGTTGCTCCGGAATTCTTTACCATTTTTGCAACTGATGCGGAATTATTTCCATTGGTATCTGGATTGCTTACAACTGATATGTTACCTCCATCAAAAGAGCTAAAGGTATACTTCGTTTCAAAATCAATAGACGGGGAAGTATCAACATCATCAAGATAAATGGTGTAGTTCTCAGAACCATCTCCAATTGTACCATTATCCATAATCAATATGAGGTTGTAAAAATCAATCTCGGTAGAAATACCGGTGAAGTCAAACGTCAATTCTTGCCAAGCCCCGGCAACTGTTGTTGTTGCTGTAATTGCATCTGTTCCTACCACATCTGGCCACACACCGTTATCCTCAAATTTTACAGATAGCTCTAGACCGACTCTTGGAGACCATACCATCATTTTTACCATAGTTTCATTCTCAAATGAAAATGGAGCTGGTAAGCTGATCTTAGATCCTGCATGGGTTGCTCCAGCATTCTTTACCATTTTCGCAACCTTCGCAGAAGAATTTCCAATGGTATCAGGATTTGGTACTACTGTAATATCTCCTCCATCAAATGAACTGAACGTATATCCGCCTTCAAATGAAAGTGGTTCAGGGCCGACTGAAACAGTAGGCTCTTTATAGAAATACCAGTTATCTACGTAAACAATTCCCGCCAAACCATCAGAATCCAATATAATTTGTGTAATTTTTTCTCTATTCGCCAGCGGTCCATCATCATATAAGGTCAAGTCTATCTCAATACTTTGCCATGTACCTGTTGCTGTTGTTCCTAAAGATTCAACGTCTTCTGTTACGCCGCCATCAATGGTGTTTACTAACTTCACAGACAATTCATTGGTGATGCCGTCAGGCACCCAATAATCAATATGCATTTTTTCCATTGAACTAAGGTCAACACCGTTGTCATAGTTCGTCACAAGACCTAAAAAATCTAAGGACGCTAATTTCCATACATCATTACCTTCTATTTGAGTCTCCTCGAAAACAGTAGAGCTCCAAGTAGTTGGCTTTTCGTTTAAAGTTACACCTTCATAAGCATTACTAAAGATAGAAATTACATCTTCTGCAGCTCTACTTCGAGGTGTTGGTGCTGCAGTGAGCGGTGCCAATATTTCTGTTACCGTAAAGCTTTCTGAATATTCTGCAGTTGCAATGGCAGCACCTTTTGCGATTACTTTTAATTCATAATCACCTGCTTCTGCATATTGGTAATTTATAGTTTCACCAATATTTGCTGTAGCTACCGGTTGGTCTACTCCAGTTTCGCCTGAATAAAACTCGAACATGGTAGCAAAGTCTGCCGTTGTCTTTATATTTACCTGCTTTGAGGTACTTGCATCATTTTCAATGGTCACTACTACATTTTCAGGCGCCTTGAATGAAACCACCAAGTCTTGTGTAGTTTCGGCGGTATCACCATTGATATTGAATGCTTCAATTTTCACGGTAAATGTTCCCTCGGTATAAATGTGTTCAACACTTTTACCTTGGGCTACGTCTACTGGAGTTGCCGTACCATCTCCCAAATAAACTTTGTAACTATTTGCTCCTTCTGCGGTTGGAGTTATCGTAACAGTTCCTGTGTTGTCTTGCGAAACGTCATAGGACGCAGACACATTTGACGGCGGAGGAACATTTTCTAAAAACTCCAAATCATTTGCCTCAGTACAAGCTGCAATAACGAGCAGTACTAAAAGCGTTTTGTATATGTATTTAATATTCTTCATATTGTATTTTTTTAGTATCCTGTATTTTGCCCCCAATTACCCTGTGAGAATTGAATTTCTTCCAATGGAATTGGAAAAACTTCATTTTTATTCGCTGTAAAACCTGGAATCATCGTTCCTCTTCCTGTTCTAACGAGATCGAAGAAGTGATGCCCTTCACCTACCAATTCTACTCTTCTTTCATGATAAATAGCATCCGTTAATGCAGTACCTGCAGCACTTACTGCATTGTCTGTATTTCCAAAAGCTCTGGCTCTTACTTCATTTAAATATTCCTTTGCTTTTACATCGTCTGCAACTTCTTTTCTATTGTATGCCTCTGCTGCCATTAACAATACATCTGCATAACGAATTGCTCTGTAGTTATTAGGATTGGTTAAGTTTAAATCTCCTTCAGCATCCTCTCCTCTTTTTCGAGGCAAATACTTTCTATTGAAATAACCAGTATGCTCATAACCCGTTCCATATTCTGCTCCTGTAGTGGCTGCCCATTTCACGATATCTAATATTGCAACGTCTTTTCTTGCATCACCATCTTCAAATTGATCTACCATTTCTTGAGTTGGCACATTGAAACTAAATCCTGAAGTGAATAATTCTCCATCGTAGTTTCTTACTCCTTGAAAACCAACAGCTACGTTTCCTTCGCTACATTGCAAACAATCGAAACCAGCTCCTTCAGTATCTGTATACTGCACTTCGAATACAGCTCCAGAACCATTTTCACCTGCAAATTCAAAGATTTTATCATAGTCTGATTCAAGTACATAGCCACCATTTTGAATTACATTCTCCAAAACCTCTGCTGCTTTTGTGAATTTCTCTTGAAACAAGTATACTTTTCCTAATAAAGCTTGTGCTGACCCTTTGGTTGCTCTTCCTGTTTGGGGAGCTACATAGGTTAGATTCTCGATTGCAAATTGCAAATCTTGTTCGATCAATTGATATACTTCTGCTACTGGTGATCTTGGAATGTTTTTTTCATCACCCAATTTAAATCTGCCATCCGCTTTGATGGGAATGGCACCAAACCACTTCACCAATTCAAAGTTGTAATATGCTCTCAAGAAACGTGCTTCTCCAATATATACTTCTTTTCCCGCGAAGTCTGTTTTGTCTTGAAACTCGATGATGTATGCCGCTCTGTTCACTCCTCCAAACATCCAACTCCATAGATTTTGAAGCTGCCCATTTACCGGTGTGTGAATCATATCGTCTATTTGCTGGTATCCCGGAGTATCAGTTGCATTTTCTCCTCCACAAAGCGTGTTGTTAGAGGCAATCTCTCCCATCAATACGTTGATAAAAGTTGATTGTAATGGATCATAAGCCCCCACCAATGCATTGTAATAATCTGCTTCAGAATTAAAGTATTGCTCTGAATCTTCAGCATAAATTTTTGTATCGTCTATATAATCATCTGAACAAGCATTTAGAACAAATAAACTTGCTATAAAGATGATTGCGAATTGTATATTTTGATTGTATTTTGTCATCTTTTTACTTTTTAAAATGTAACGTTTAACCCTAAAAGAAACTGTCTCGCAGAAGGATAAGTTCCATAATCAATACCTGCTCCAATTGCTCCTCCATTCACTGTAGGATCAAATCCTGAATATTTTGTCAATGTAAAAAGATTGTTTGCCGATGCATACAGTCTTAATTTCGACAATCCAATCTTTGACAATGCATCTTCAGACAAGTTATATCCTATTTGGATATTTTGCATGCGTAAAAAAGAAGCATCTTCCACGAAGAAATCTGA
>JBELGW010000039.1:21422-23062 GCA_042091715.1 Polaribacter sp.
TTTCCAATATTCGTTCTATCATCCAAATTAATCTTTCCATCCTCATTGACATCTTTATATCTTATGTCTCCTGGAGAAGTAACATCTGCACCAAGTGCAGCTTGAGATGGATGTGCATCTACTTCTGCCTGCGTTTGAAATATCCCATCAGTTTGAAAACCATAAAAGTATCCTATCGGCTGACCTACTTCCATTCTTGATGGTTTCAAGGTCTCAATTGCAAATTGTCCTCCTTCTACAAAAGCACCTCCGAGTACCTCTGTCACTTCATTTGTTATATAGGTTACGTTATAGGCAAGGTTTAAGGATGCATTATCTGTTTGCAACGCTTTGTAGTTCAACGCCAATTCAGCACCTGTATTTTTCGAAGAACCTGCATTCACTGTTGGGTTTCCTGCACCCGGAGCATCAGTTCCTAAAATACCTGACACCGGGAATCCTTGAATCAATAAATCTTTTCTTGATTCTTCAAAATAATCTGCCACAACAGTCAACTTATCCTCAAAGAAATTGATATCCAAACCAATATCTAATTTTTCTGCTGTTTCCCATGTTGCAAGTGGGTTTGGCAGGCTTCCCTGCACCTTTCCATCAACGAGTTTGCCATCAAAAACATAGGTTCCCTCTCCACTTAGTAGCGATCGATATAGATTATCACCTACCAAGTTTCCAAGAGTTCCGTAACTAGCTCTTAATTTCAAGAAACTAATGGTTTCATTATCCTTTAGGAAGTCTTCATCCGATACTTTCCAACCAGAGGTAACCGACCAAAAGGTATCCACGCGCTTGTCTGCTGCAAATACCGAAGAGGCATCTCTTCTGACCAAACCAGAGAATAAGTACTTCCCTTTATAATCGTACTGTCCTCTACCAAAGAAAGAGGTTAGGCGCACATCTCCATTTCCAGTATTCAAACTGCGTTGTTCGCTCTGTCTATTTGTTAAGCTAATGTCAGCAAAATCATATGAGTTTCCTGGAACCTCTACTCCTGTTGCATAAATTCCATCAAAGAGATCATTTTGAACACTTGTCCCCAAAGTAAATGTTGTATTGTGATCCTCTCCAAACGTTTTGTTGTAGGTTGCAAATGTTTCCCAATTCACACGTGTAGATGTGGCTTTAAATTGATACACAGAACTCTGTGTCTTATTGTAAACTTTATCTTTACCGTAATCATATACCGGGGTAAAGGAACGCTGTTTTTCATTGTAAATCTTATACCCTAAACGCGATGTTACCGTAAGTCCATCAAAAGGCTTGTAATCTAACTTAAAATTCCCTTCAATACCGTTCCCGTTATTTTCACCAAAGGTATTCTTTAGCATGGATAATGGATTCACTACTTCAATCCCGAGGAAATTCGTAGTATCGTCTTGGTCTACATCATATGTTGGAGCATAATTCAATCCATTAAACAAAAGTGAACCGTCGAAGCCTTGTGATGCCGTTGTAAAGTAATTTGAAATTAATGAAAATTTTAATTTCTCATTAATATCTACCCCTAAATTCAGTTTGATATTATTTCTAATAAAGTTTGATTTTTCCTTAGCAATAATACCATCTTGCTCTGTTCGTGATGCACTAATGAAATAGTTCACATTTTCACCCCCACCAGACAAACTAATGTTGTGATTCATTAA
>JBELGW010000040.1:0-22954 GCA_042091715.1 Polaribacter sp.
CTTCCGATCTCAAATCATTTTGCAAAATTGACCACTTCACAAAAAAAAGATCCATTCATTGATTACTAAATTCAGGTATTTTGTATTCTAAAAAAAAAAATAAAAAAAAATATGTTCAGAACATATTAAATAGTAACTTTGACTTTTCAAAATTGCTATAATTGAAAACCATGCATTCTAAATGAGACTTCACAGAAATTTGACATATGCTGTAATCGATAGTATTAGAGATATATTCAACGAAGGTGAATATGCGGGGAAAGCTGTGGAAAAAGCTTTAAAAAGAGATAAGCGTTGGGGAAGTAGAGATCGAAAGTTTGTTGCAGAAACAATTTACGAGATCGTTCGCTGGAAACGCTTGTATTCTGAGATTGCTGGAGTTAAAGAGCCCTTTGACAGACCAAACTTATGGAGATTATTTTCAGTGTGGTGTGTACTCAAAGGCATTGCATTGCCTGATTGGAATCAAATAGAACCGACACCTACACGAAGAATTAAAGGAAAATTCGATGAGCTTTCAAAGATTAGGAAGTACAGAGAATCCATTCCTGATTGGATGGACGCGTTGTGTTCCTCTGAATTAGGAGAATCACAATGGACTTCAGAAATGGCTGCGTTAAACAAGCAGGCAGATGTTGTTTTAAGAGTCAATACCTTAAACATAGCAAGAAAACACTTGATTCAAGAATTGCAAAAAGAGCAAATTGAAGCCATAGCCTTGCCACAGCACCCAGATGCCATAAAACTAGTAGAAAGAGCAAATGTTTTTAAAACTGACGCCTTTAAAAAGGGCTATTTTGAAGTGCAGGATGCTTCTTCTCAATTAGTGGCTGCCTATTTAGATGTGCAACCAGGTATGAAAGTTGTGGATACGTGCGCTGGTGCAGGAGGAAAAACGTTGCACCTCTCTGCTTTAATGCAAAATAAAGGCCAAGTTATTGCCATGGATATTTACGAAAGTAAATTGCGTAAGTTAAAAGTAAGAGCAAAGCGAAATAAGGCACACAATATTGATTTGCGTGTGATCGAGAACACCAAAGTTATAAAAAAACTACACAACAAAGCAGATCGAGTATTGATCGATGCGCCTTGTTCGGGGATTGGAGTGCTGCGAAGAAATCCTGATTCGAAATGGAAATTACAGCCTGAGTTTGTAGACAATATCAAAAAAACGCAGCAAGAAGTATTGCAAAGTTACTCTAAGATGGTGAAATCTGGCGGAAAAATGGTGTATGCCACTTGTTCTGTCCTACCCTCTGAAAATGAAAAACAAGTAGAAAAATTCTTAACCTCTGAAGCAGGTAAAGAGTTCTCATTTATAAAAGAAGAAAAAATATTAGCATCAGTGTCAGGCTATGATGGTTTTTACATGGCCTTGTTAGAAAAAGAATAAATAATTAAAAAATTAAGATCTGAATAATCGAACGGATTTCCACTAATATGGATAGATTAATGATCAAAATTGCAAGCACATGTGCTTTCAATACAATAAAAAAAATTGCACCCTTAATGGCATTCATTGCACTCACTTTTAATACCCATACTGCAGCATCTCAGCACTTAATGAGGTCTACCATTACTACTGTAAGTAGTCAAACGACCTATGCCACTGTGCAAAATAAAAATCTAGAGGTTTTACAAAGCATTGGTCAGCAAAGTATCATTGGTACTAAAAAAACAAGCGGATTACAGATTCAACAGGGGTTTCTTACCAGTATCCAGTATTTAAACATTAATAATTCAGGAACAGACGAAATAAACGAGTCTCTTTCGCTGATTATTTACCCAAATCCATTTATAGATCATGTCAAAGTGCAGTTTGCAAAAAAAACCAAACATGATGTATACATTCGCATGTATGATACGAATGGTAAACATCTTTTTACCACAAAACACAAACCAACACAAAAAATATATGTTCCGCTGAAAACGTACAGCATTGGTACCTATCTGATAAATGTACAAAGTGGGGTTAAGCGAATTACTAAAAAACTTATAAAACCAGGTTTACAATAGAAAATGAATACTTCACGTCTTTTTTTATGGATAGTAATTCTAGTTGTTTCAGTGGATGCAACCTATGCTGAGCAGGTGTATCTAGAAATTGATACTGCTCCTGCATATTTCAAAGATTATGTCAATAATTTAGGAGAAAACACACTAAATACAAGCTTTTCAAAAGCACATGACAATTTGATAGAAACTGGCGTTCGTTGGAACATGTACAAAAATAGATTACCTATGAATCTGGACTTGAGTCATGACAACGATCCCATTGATACGGGTTTTTTAGCGGGAAATAAAGAAATCCCTCTGCACTACGACTCCTCCTATAAAGCCTTTAGAACGAGTTTTATATATTCATGTATCAATGCAACGATATTCAAATTAAAGGGACATACACACCTGTCTGCAGATGGGCTCATATCAGGAACTAGTGACCTTAAAAGTGTTGTGAACAAATTACGAAAAGACAAAACATTTGCTCGAAAATTGATCCTTTACCAAAGGGGAGTAAGTGCAGCGTGCCACTTTTCTAAAAATATGGCATTTTATATCAGTGATCATGATGCAGATAGCTTGAAACGTCTCAACCATGATAGCAACTTAGAAGAAACGCATTCGTTGCATACCAATGGGCTATCTTTAGGAGTACTTATTCATTTTCTAAAAACAAAAGAAGATAAATTATGCGCCTAAATAAAATATTATTTCTACTGCTTCTGTTGTGTGCACCCATAATTTCTGCACAAACCGCTGGTTTTAATTATCAAGCTTTAATTTTAGATGAAGAAGAAATTCAAATCCCAGGAACCGATGCCACAGAAAAAGTACCCTTGGCGCTAACTGATATTGCAATTCGATTCACGATCACTAATGAGGCAGGAATTGAGTATATCGAAATACACAACATCATTACAGATGAAAACGGTATGATTGCTCTTATAGTAGGATCTGGAACAGCGACCTATGCTACTTTTTCCGATATTGTCTGGGATGGAGAAGTAAAAAACCTCAATGTAGAACTAAATATTTTAGATGGTAGCGAGGAGTTTGTATTTTTAGATTCGCAAAAGATCCTCTACCTCCCTTATCCAAAGAATAAGATGGGACTCGTTGTTGTAGCTGATGACTTAGAAAGAGATGAGACCTTTAAAAATCCGCAAGAAGGAGATCAAATTTGGAATACATCTTGTAATTGCATGCAAATTTTTAACGGGAACACTTGGGTTTCTCAGATCGTTGATGGTATCAACGGAATTTCTAAATCAAAAGGTACCTTATCACTTGGAGGTAGCTTAATTCGACCTACTGAAATCACAACAAGCGCAAGCAATACGCTTGCCATAAAAGGCTTACAAAAAAGCACAAGCTCAAACGACTATATTGTTGTTGTAGATGGTGAAACGGGTGTGCTGAAACAAAAAACAAAACAAGATATTACAGAAATAACAGAACGTGTGGTATACTCTGAAGAAGGTCAACTTGAATTTACCACACCTCTTAGCACGTTAGATCATGAGAACATCGTGGTATACAGAAATGGTATCCGTATTGACTTTACGATCATGAATAGCACAACCATACAATTAGAGTCAGAAGCCATTTGCTATAAAAATGATCATATTAGAATTGTACAAACGAATTAACAAAAAGAGAAGAAATCAATATACACATTAGAAATATTAATAATTAACTATAAATAACCCCCTAAATTAAAAACAATGAAAACAGTAAACAGAAACTTTTTAAAAGCAGCCTTTTTTGGACTTATGATGACCGTAGGAGCAAGCCTTAATGCACAAACTACAGATGCAGGCACAGCCAATACAACACAAGCCAATGCAGCTGGAGAAGTGATTAAATTAATAGACAACAAAGGTACCATCAAATACCTACAATCGAACAATGGTATCACAACCATTACATCCACTGCAGCAAACAATAGAACTACCACTACCTGGCAACTTGGAGGTGAATTGGTTGAGGCTACAACAATTACAACCTCAGTGGACGGAACATTCACAATTGATGGTGAAGAATTTAACTTAACGAATACACAAGCTCAAGCTGACGGTGCAGCAGCAGCCACAGTTTTTCGTGATGCTAATAATCCTACTGCTACAGGATACACACTCTTAACTAGAGATGAGGCAACTGGGCAAGTCCAAAAAATGTTGGCTACAGATCTCGTTAGTGGTATTCGAGTTGAATGGCCTCAGCCATCAGATGCGTCGGCAGATGTTGAGATTACTGTTACTGGCTTACCTTCTTTAACCGCTACTACAACCATGGCAAAATTATTTGTCTTTAGAAACGGTGCGAAGTTAAGAGCTGGAACAGATTTTACTGCTGCGGAAGATAAAGTAACGATTACCTATGATGCAGATGATTTACCAATGTACTCTGGTGATTTTATTGAAATTCAATACATCAAATAAGCATTTCTGTACATCAACTATGCTTCTGTCATCTCTTCTTTTTCACTGCAACAATCGCAGTCATAGAGAGAGGCGTTGACAGGAGCATTTTAGCTACACACAAAATTCTTCGTTGTCATTATTCTGGTATATATCAATGAAAAGATATTATTTGCAGTAGATTTCACAGTACACGGTTCTTGCAGTTGATAGGAATTCTTTTCATCTTAAAAAAATGAGCTTCAGTATGTCGTGCAACGAACACTTGCAAACAGAAGATTGTGCACAAATAAGCACCGTCTAATTCTTGGATCAAATACCTCGGAAATATCTTAGCCTATTTAAACATATCATTACCTATGAATATCCTTTTAAAACGAACTATTTTCTTTCTGCTTATCGCAACTATTTCGTATGCGCAAGAAGTATCAGTTACCGATGCTAAAGGAACTATAAAAACCATTAGAAACAATCGTGTTTCCGTGCAAACGAACGGTCCAAACATGCCTATTGAACGTGATATTTGGATTAATCCTAGTACATCCACAACCAAGATTTATACTGGAACTGCTTGGTTTCAAATAGGAGAAGGAGGAGGAAGTTCTAGTTCAGACCCTTCCGTTTATACCGGATCATTTACAATACGCCAACCAGGAGGTTATCAACAATCTCGAGAGAAAACAGTATCCGTAAACAACCTTCCTTTTGAGCCCTCTCAAATCACCTTTGTTGCGCACATGAATTTACCAAATCTATCAAGAAACAACTCCAGTGAATATTATGGTTCTAACCCTAATAAAAAAAGGTTGAAGAATGCTGTAGGTACCATGCACGGTTTTGTTAGAGAAGATAGTATCACATTGAATAAAGTTCAAAATGTACTTTTTAGTGGTATTCACGGAAAATCTCCCGATGATATTTCATTATTCTCATCAAACCAACACTGTATTGGGCTTCGTTATACGGGTGCCCGAGGAAAAAACAAGGGAGTTATTAAAGCCTATTTAGAGTCATTTGATGCGAATGGAAACAACTTTGGTTTTACACTCAAGGCTCGATACGAAAGAGGTGTTTATAACAAAAATCAAGCAATTTATAATGAAATTTTTCAACAAGATGTAGTAGTCTTTTATACTGCGTATAAATAACAAGTAGCACAACACTGCTTAGCAATGAAAAACAGACGATTATGCACAAAGAAACAGCGACTAATTCTTGGATCAAATACCTCGGAAATATCTTAGCCTATTTAAACATATCATTACCTATGAATATCCTTTTAAAACGAACTATTTTCTTTCTGCTTATCGCAACTATTTCGTATGCGCAAGAAGTATCAGTTACCGATGCTAAAGGAACTATAAAAACCGTTAGAAACAATCGTGTTGCAATGGAAACGAACGCTCCAAACATGCCTATTGAAGGTGATATTTGGATTAATCCTAGTACATCCACAACTAAGATTTATAGTGGAACTGATTGGTTTGAAATAGGAGGAGGAGGAAGTTCTAGTTCAGCCCTTTCCGTTTATACCGGATCATTTACAATAACTCGCTCATCAAGAAATAATTTTCAACTACCTATAACAGGCCTTCCTTTTGTACCCTCTCAAATCACCTTTGTTGCACATATGAATGTACCAGATCTATCACAAAACAACTCCAATGAAAATCCATCCAACATGGCATCGATTTGGAATGCTGTAGGTACCATGCACGGTTTTGTTAGGAAAAATGGCACATCGAATAAAGTTCAAAGTGTACTTTTTAGTGGTATTCACGGATATAATCCCGATGATATTTCATTATTCTCATCAAACCAACACTGTATTGGGCTTCGTTATACAAACAACCAAGGAATAAACGTGGGAATTATTAAAGGCTCTTTACGCTCATTTGATTCGAATGGAAACAACTTTGGTTTTACAATCCAGGTTGAATACGTAAGAGGTTCGAATAACGACGTTTTTAATCAAGATTTAGAAGTCTTTTATACTGCGTATAAATAACAAGTAGCACAACACTGCTTGGCACTGAATCAAGATACTTTTAAATCGATTGTTTCCAAATGTAGCAGGATTTTAGCTACTGATAAGGTCTAAGAAGTCTTCTCAATGACTTCCTTGCAAAAAGCAACCATATGCAATACTTCATCTATATGATCGGATATACTGCTTCATGTAAACCCTGAAAACAAAAGAGTTTCTAGATCTTGACCTACCATGGCTCTGAAAAAAGGGCCTTCAAAAAATAAATAACACGTATTTTGCATAAAAACTGATAAAATATTGATTCATTTCACAATCATAGACCTCTTTTTTTTGGTGCATCCAAAAAAAAGAATCGTGCACAACATCACATCCATATCATAACTTCCTGTTCATGAATTAGAAACAAAAAAGTAGGTTTATATGAGTCTTCTCAGCACTCCATCGCTCATTACCACCCTCTTTAAATGCATATTGCACCGAAAACTTCAAGAATAAAACAGCGCATTGGCATCACCACAAACCGCGCTATTTTTAAGAGGGTTATTTGTAGAGACAGTACAACGTCTTAAAGCTACTATTGGACGTCTATTTTGTTCAAATCAACGAATTTAAGAGAAATTATCTTATTTCCTTTTCTTTCTTTACGTTATCCTTTTTAATCATATCAATGTACACCTAACAACACATTGATGATGCTTAGAAAAATATACATCTTCTCGATTTTTTCAAAATTAACAAGGCATTTCGTTTTTTTCGTTCTGCTATCTGCTGTTTCAAATACAAATTCTCAAAAACTTCAAAAATCTGCCATCAACAGTGTAGGACGTACGAGTAGTTACTTCACCACGATTCATCAAAAAAGACATGTCATACTGCAATCTGTTGGTCAATCTAGTATCATTGGAACCAAACATAGCGCCCGTATAAGTGTGCAACAAGGTTTTTTATCAAATAGTGTATTTTACACCATCAATAATAGAGAATCAGAAGCTATTAATGAAGCACTCACATTGGTTGTATATCCCAACCCATTCATCGACCATGTTCAACTAAAATTCTCAAAAAAAACACGCGATGATATCTACATTAGGGTGTTCGATTTCAACGGAAAACAACTCGTTTCAAAAAAGTACGCCCCAACCGACAACCTCTATGTTCCCATGCTCAATTACAGCATTGGCATCTATATAATACATGTACAAAGTGGAGGGAAGCACATGACAAAAAAACTTTTAAAATCAGAATTATAATGAGTGTATACATTGTAAAATATAGGTATGCAATCGTTACTTTTCTTTTGCTAAGTACTTCTACTCATTCGCAACAAGTCTATTTGGAGGTTGGAGGTGCAAGCACAAAATTTAAAAACTATGTCAATAGTTTAGGTGAAAACAGCTTAGATGAGAGCTACAAAAAATCCTATGCGTTGTTCTTAGAGACTGGAGTTCGCTTTAAAATCATTAAAGACAAGTTGCATTTGAACTTGGGGATCAGTCATAACAACTATAAAATACATACTGGCTTTTATAGCGGACAACTAAGTATTCCTTTAAGCTATGATCTCACCTATTTTGCCCTCAAATCAGGCATCTCCATCTTGTTTGTAAAGAAGGGTAAATTCAAATTACAAGGACATGCGCACCTTTCGTCTGATTGGCTTATTTCTGGAACGAGTGCTTATGAAGATGTCGTGAATAATGTATACAAAGATAAAACGATTGCAAGAAGTTTATTGAGATACCACAGAGGGCTCAGTGCTGTCTATACGCTCTCAAAAAAAACATCGCTTTATCTCAATTACAACCTCGCTGATAGTTGCAAACAAACAGAGGGCCATAGTACCTCTTCAGAAAAATATTCATTGCATACAAATGCATTTTCTTTTGGGATTCTTGTGCGTTTACAAAAGGTAAAGACGATATGATGTTACCAATCAAAAAAATACTGTTCTTTTTATGTATGTGCATGACAACAAGTATCTGTGCACAAACAGCGGGGTTTAATTATCAAGCACTCATTTTAAACACTGCCGAAATCGAAATTCCAGGAACAGATGTTACAGAAAGTAAAGTTCCTTTGCGTTCAGAAGAAATCCGTTTGCAATTCACCATCACGAGCGAAGCACATGTGGAATACTCAGAAGAACATCGCGTTACCACAGATGAAAACGGAATGATTTCTCTTATTGTTGGTGAAGGAACTCCCTTGATTTCTACATTTGAAAATATACGTTGGGA
Organism: Polaribacter sp.; assembly: GCA_042091715.1. GTDB lineage: Bacteria > Bacteroidota > Bacteroidia > Flavobacteriales > Flavobacteriaceae > Polaribacter. The sequence goes on from JBELGW010000040.1 coordinate 8,649, forward strand.
TGGAAAACCAAAGCATTTAAATGTGGCTATAAATATTGTGAGCACTAACGAAGGATTTGTCTTTTTAGATGCTCAGAAAATACTATACCTACCCTATCCAAAAAATGAGTTGACTCTTATGGTTGTCGAAGATGATGTACATAGAGAAACCGTATTTAAAGCTCCAAAAAGTGGGGCTCAAGTTTGGAATGAATCCTGCGATTGTGTTGAAGTATTTAATGGCTTGGTATGGGTTTCTCAAATTTCGAATGGTACAAATGGAATTAGCAAAACAAATGGTACGCTTGTATTGGGTGGTGCTTTAACACAAGCTACTGAAATTAGAACCTCCAATACTAATACACTAGCTATAAAAGGATTAAGTACAAGTTTGCAAAAAGACAGCAACGTTCTTGTTAGCGACACCATAAGTGGTATTTTAAAGCAGATGCCGATATCATACCTCCAGCAAAAAACACAAATAGAAATTGTTTCAGAAGCGGGACAACTTGAATTTAAGACTCCGAAAACGATTACCAGTATACATAAAATTGACGTCTATAGAAATGGGATTCGAGTAGAATTTTCAGCAATTAATGCGACGACCATTAAATTAGAACCTGAAGCGATCTGCTTTAAAAATGACAAAATCAAAATCGTACAATTGTATTGACATAGAGCCTCTTTTTAAATAGTAGTAATGATCTAAAAATTACATTAAAAAAACGAAAACATTAATCTTTAAATTTAAAAACCATGGAAACAGTAAAAACAACCTATTTTAAAGCAGGCGCATTGGCTCTTATCATGCTTTTCGGAGTTAGCGCAAATGGACAAACGACGGATGACGGTTCGGATAAAATTACGAAAACTCAAGCAGCTGGAAAGGTAATTAAACTAATAGACAACAAAGGTACCATCAAATACCTGCAATCGAACAATGGTATCACCACAATTACCTCTACTACACCAGACAATCAAACTACGACAACTTGGCAACTAGGAGGTACTTTAGTGGATGCCACAACCATCACCATTCCAGACTCAGGAAACTTTACCATTGATGGTGAAGAATTTAATTTAGGCAATACAGAAGCTCAATCTAATAATACAGCAGCAGAAACGTATACAAGTGGTTCAGGTTACACGCTTTTAACGAGAGATGAAAGCTCCGGACAAGTGCAAAAAATGCTCGCTACTGATTTGGTAAAAGGAGTACGCGTCGTACATAACCAGGCACAAGATGCAACTGAGAGCTTTGATATTACTGTAAATGGATTACCAACATTAACTGCTGGAACTACATATGCCAAACTATTTGTCTATAGAAACGGTATTAAATTGAGAAATACGGATGACTTTACTGCCGCAGAAAATATAATAACCATTAAACATCATGAGACAAATTTACCAATGTACGCTGGTGATATAATTGAAATACAATACATCAAATAATACGCAACAATTGAAATGAAAAGTTATTTTGATTCTTTTATGAACGCCTATATATAAGCCCCTTATATCATTGAGCAACTGAAAATTACATAAGAAAATGAATACCTATCTAAAATTGACTGTTTGTTTTCTTTTACTCGTTCAGGTGAGTATTGCACAAACAGTTGAAGTTATAGATAAAAAAGGGACCATAAAAACAATTAGAAACAATCAGGTAACCGTTACTACAACTCAGCCCAACGCACCCATAGAGGGAGACATTTGGATTGATACGAACAGCTCCATTACAAAAATCTATGATGGTTCAAATTGGCATGTTATCAATGAACCCAGTACAAGTAGTTCTGTATACACAGGGTCCTTTAAAATTGAAGGTCCGGATGGGACATCAACTACAACGCTTAGCAAAGCAATTAACAACCTCCCTTTCTTGCCCTCACAAATCACCTTTGTCGCCCATACAAATATCGAAGATCTCGAAGAGAACGATGGTAATTCAGATACCTCCAATGCCAATACCATTAACAATACATCGGGCAGTATGACGGGGTTTGCACGAACTGATGGGGCTTCTGGCTTTCTTCAACATGTCATTTTTATAGGCAGTCATGGAAATTCGATTACCAATATTACCAGATATTCGTCTGATTCAAATTGCATCGGATTAAGATACACCAACAACAATGGACAAAATTTAGGGGTTCTTAGTGCCTCACTTACTTCTTTTGATACCCATTCAATAAGTAACTTCGGTTTTACCCTGAGTGTCAAGTATAGTATAGGAACAGAAGGATCCACTGATCAGAATAGGGGCATTCTATCAGAAGATGTTATGGTGTTATTTACTGCCTATAAGTAATAAACATCAATACTGTACAGCATCCACAAAACAAGGCGTTGCTACGTCAAAATATCCAAAATACCTCATCATGGTTTTAGTTTCTAAAAATAGGCATATACGTTTGAGGTGTAAAAAGCTAAAAAACACCAGTGTAAGATTTATCTTGGATGCATTCAATGACGCCTTTTTCAAACATCAAGGGGCTGTTTTAGGCAGTTTCATCTTTTGTTTTATCCCAAAAAGAAGATATATCGCAGCAGTTCTCTGTCATAATTTCTTTGATATCCTTGGGAATATGTATACTACATAGTTGAATCTTTCAAGCTATGCCTTGTCTAAAGCATCAAATACATATGTAATTAACCCTACACTATTTGTATAATTACATTTAACTAGATGTATGTCATTTAAATAGGCTCGTTTTTCTTTTGATATTTGGACAGCACATGAACTTCTAAAAATTTTATTTATTATTTTCTTTCAACTCGCATGAATTTCAGAGAGAAGTAGCACCTAGAACCTAGCTACACTTAAAAAAGCATCAGATCACAACGAAAACAGCAAATGTACTATTGAATGTTATTTTATTACTAAACAGCGTCACCACATCCTATAAAATACTTTACTACAGTGCACGAAATAAACACATCTACTTTTTAAAAAGAATTGTCAAATCATTTCTTTTTAGAACAACCATACAATTACTGTACATCAAGTAATGCATGTATTTCAGCCTAACATCATGTCTACTCAACGAAATACAAGAGCATCACGTTATTTTTCGTGATAGTTTTAAAATAGAATGAAACCTATCACAATAGCCCTGAAAATGAACGATGTACTTCCACACCAAAAGCTGTCTAAATTAGTAGGGAATTTATATTTCTTTATGGCACTTTCTATGGGGGTCCACTCCTATTCTCAGCAGCTATTAAGAGCTACGATAACCTCTCTAAGCAGCACTAGAGCCAATGAAAATATAAAGAAATACACCCTACAACAAAGTATTGGTCAATCTGGGTTGATAGGAACTAAAAATTTTGACAACATACAGGTGCAACAAGGCTTTTTAACAAATAGCACCGATATTCATATTCCTAACACTGATAAAGATAGGATAGATGAATCTCTTGCCTTGTCTATTTCCCCAAACCCATTTATAGATCATGTACGCATCAAATTTTCGAAACAAACGAGGCATGATATCTACATGAAGATTTATGATATCAATGGAAAAATGATCCTTTCCAAAAAGCAACGTCCAACAAATATGTGCTATGTGCCTATGCACAATTATAGCATCGGAACCTATCTACTGCACATTCAAAGTGGCATGAACAGGACGACAAAAAAACTATTAAAATCAAGGCAGAAATGATGTCATATATCATAAAAAATATCGTTCTATTCGCTGTATTTGTTTTAATCAACAATACTGTTGCTGCTCAGCAAATATACCTAGAAGTTGGAAGTGAAAGCGCCGCCTTTAAGAACTATGTCAATAATTTAGGTACCAGTACCTTAGATAATACCTTTTCAAAATCACAAGCGCTTTTCTTTGAAGCTGGTTATCGATTGAATCTCCATCGAGACAGATTGCAATTGAACTTAGGAATGAGTCATAACAACTATAAAATCAATACCGGATTTTACAGTGGTAACGGCAGAATACCTGTGCATTATAAATTCACCTATATTGCTTTTAAGGCAGGTGTCATTTTTTCATTTTTGAACACGCCTAAATTCAAATTGCAAGGGCATTCGCACATTTCTTCAGATTGGCTTATTTCTGGAACGAGTTCTTACAACAATTTGGTACACAATTTATATCATGATCATACATTCACAAAAGATGTATTTCGATATCACAGAGGTGTGAGTGTAGCCTATACAATTTCAAATAGAACAGCTATTTATCTGAATTATAATGTCGTAGACAGTTTTAGACATGGAACTAAAGATAGCAATACGGAAGAGAAATATTCATTGCACTCAAAGGCACTCTCTTTCGGGACTCTATTTCGTATGTAACCTTTAAACATCTATCAATGAACGTACTAAAAAAAATAGGAATTCTTTTTGTTTGAATGTGTACCATTCATATTGTTGCACAAACAGCTGCTTTCAATTACCAAGCATTAATTCTCAATACGGAATAAATTCAGATTCCAGGAACAGATGTCACAGAACAGCGCATCCCATTGCGCAAAGAATCAGTGGTATTTCGATTTCGGATAACCAATGCATCTAGACTTGAATACTCAGAGGAACATCAAATTACCACCGATGACAATGGGATAATTTCTCTCATGTAGGTGAAGGAACTCCCATTGATTATACGTTTGATAATATTCAATGGGACGGAGAATTAAAACTGTTACATGTTGCACTAAATATTGTAAGCAATAACGAGGGTTTCATCCCATTAGACAAACAGAAAATACTATACATACCTTCTCAAAAAGGGTTGCATACACTTCCTGTAGTGAGCAATGATTCCCATAGAGAAACCGATTTTGGCACTCCAAAAACAGGAGATCAAGTTTGGAATCAATTTTGCAATTGCTCGAAGTTTTCAATGGTGCCACTTGGGTTTCTCAAATTACCAAGGCAAGCAACGGAATTACCGAAATAAAGGGCAACTACAGATTTGACACAACGTTCACAAATTGTAAGTCTATCTGAAGAATGCCAACTCGAATTCAATACGCCTAGAACCATTACAAGTGCAGAGAAAATAGATCTGTATAGAAATGGGATCCGTGTGAACTTTACAGTGCTAAACCACAACACCATACAGCTAGAATCAGAGGCAATCTGCTATAAAAATGATAAAATACGAATCGTACAACTGCATGGATGCATTGCAAAGCTATTAATGGTGTTGTCAACGAAAATAGAATGAATACAAGAAAAGAGTTGTTTAGAAACCTTTAGATTTTAAAATTATGAAAACAGCAAACAGAAACCATTCGAAATTACGCGCATTGCTTCTTATCATGCTCATCGGAGTGACTGCCTATGGACAGACGTCTGATACTTCAACAATAACACAAGCCGACCGATCAGGAGAAGTAATCAAGTTGATAGACAAGAAAGAAAGCATAAAATACCTTCAATGTAACAATGGTATCGACAACAATTACCTTCAGGAAAATCAAGGCACCACGGCTAAGAATAGACTCATTCTATCAGAAGATGTCATGGTCTTATTTACTGCTTACAGATAAAGGTCGATAAATCTTTATAACTGATGAAAAGTAGCCTTGTTTAAGCAGCATAGATATCACAGACGAATACAGCTACTTTGGACCTTCAAAACGGATTCACGATTTCCAATACCATAGATTGAATAGCGCTGTTCATTGCATATAAATAGTTACACTTCAATCCGATGAAAGAGTACAACATTACTTTTTTTTAGAAATAATTATTTTAAAAGCATCAAAAATTTGCAACTTTTTTTATGGGTATAATTCAACATAAAAAAGTAAATTTGTGATTTACAACAACACACTAACACTTTTTAAATGATTCATTTCTTTGGAAACCAAGACAGCAAGATATTTGCTGTTCAAACAGTAAAAAAATTAGCTGCAGAAACGACCAACAAATTAACTTGGCTTTTTGGCAATCAACCTAAAATAAACGCGGCGTCTCTTGACGCTTTTTTTATTGGTCCTCGTGCCGCAATGATTACTCCATGGAGCACCAATGCTGTTGAAATTACCCAAAACATGGGTATTAACGACATTCTAAGAATTGAAGAATTTGAAGCTTGTACTCCTACTTTTTCTAACTTTGACCCTATGATTTCTGAACAATTTCATGGATTAAATCAAGATATATTCACGATTCACATTGAACCAGAATCAATTCTAGATATTAAAGATATTGCAGCATATAATTTGCAAGAAGGACTCTCACTCAGTGAAGAAGAGGTAGCGTATTTAGAGGCTGTATCCACAAAAATTGGAAGGCCTTTAACGGACTCTGAAGTCTTTGGTTTTTCTCAGGTAAATTCTGAGCACTGTAGACATAAAATTTTCAATGGTACTTTTGTTATTGATGGCGAGGAAAAGCCGGTTTCATTATTTAAAATGATTCGAGAAACCTCAAACAAAAACCCAAATGCTATTGTTTCTGCCTACAAAGACAATGTTGCTTTTGTAAAAGGCCCGGTTGTTGAACAATTTGCACCTTCAAGAGCAGACATTCCCGATTTTTATACCACACAAAACTATGAGTCTGTAATTTCTTTAAAAGCAGAAACACATAATTTTCCCACAACCGTAGAACCCTTTAATGGAGCAGCTACAGGTTCTGGAGGAGAAATCAGAGACCGTCTTGCGGGTGGAAAGGGTTCATTGCCATTAGCAGGAACTGCTGTGTATATGACATCCTACAGTCGCCTAGAAGAAAACAGGCCTTGGGAACAAAAATTTGAAGCACGAGATTGGCTTTATCAAAAGCCAATGGATATATTAATCAAAGCATCTAACGGAGCTTCGGACTTTGGTAATAAATTTGGACAGCCCTTAATTTGTGGTTCTGTATTGACTTTTGAACATGAAGAAAATGCCTCTGCCAGTGCATCGACTCCAAGAAAACTTGGTTTTGACAAGGTGATCATGCAAGCAGGAGGTATTGGTTATGGAAAAGCAGCACAAGCTTTAAAAGAACAACCACAAAAAGGCGATAAAATTGTTATTCTTGGTGGAGACAACTATCGAATTGGTATGGGAGGCGCTGCTGTTTCTTCTGCTGATACTGGGGCATTGGCTTCAGGAATTGAGTTGAATGCTGTGCAACGCTCGAACCCAGAAATGCAAAAACGTGCTGCCAACGCAGTTCGTGGTATGGTAGAAAGCGATGAAAACTACATAGTATCTATTCATGATCATGGTGCTGGAGGGCACTTAAACTGCCTCTCAGAATTGGTAGAAGATACTGGAGGAAAAATTGATGTAGATGCCTTGCCTGTTGGAGACCCAACCTTATCTGCAAAGGAAATTATTGGGAATGAATCTCAAGAAAGAATGGGCTTGGTGATTGCAGAAAAGCACATAGAGAAATTAGAAAAAATTGCAGAACGCGAGCGGTCTCCAATGTATACCGCTGGTGCCGTTACCGATGATCATCGATTTACATTTGAGTCGAACACCACAGGAGATAAACCTATGGATTTGGCTTTAGAAGATATGTTTGGAAGCTCGCCAAAAACCGTGTTAACAGATACAACAATTGAAAGAAATTATAAGAATCCAAGGTATAAAATAAAAAATTTTCAAATCTATTTAGAGCAGGTATTGCAATTAGAAGCTGTTGCTTGTAAAGATTGGTTAACCAATAAAGTAGATCGCTGTGTGGGTGGTAAAGTAGCCAAGCAGCAATGTGTGGGTGCATTGCAAATTCCATTGAATAATTTAGGTGTTATGGCACTAGATTATCAAGGAAAAGAAGGGGTAGCTACTTCCATTGGACACTCCCCTATTTCTGGATTGATTCATGCCGAGGCTGGCAGTAAAAATTCTATTGCCGAAGCATTGACCAATATTATTTGGGCACCTTTAAAAGACGGGTTGCAATCGGTATCGCTCTCTGCAAACTGGATGTGGCCTTGTAAAAATGAAGGTGAAGATGCTCGATTGTATAAAGCAGTTCAAGCAATTTCTGAATTTGCTATCGATCTCGGTATTAATGTACCTACAGGTAAAGATTCACTTTCTATGAAGCAGAAGTATGCTGATGGTGATGTAATAGCTCCGGGAACCGTAATCATTTCAGCTGCTGCAAACTGTAATGATATTACCAAGGTTGTAGAGCCTGTTTTGCAACTAACTGAAGAAACCATTTACTACATCAACATATCTCAAGATGCATTTAAATTAGGAGGAAGTTCATTTTACCAATCTTTAAATGCCATTGGCCAAGAGGCTCCTGACATTCAAAATACTGCTTTTGTAAAAAAGACTTTTGATACGCTACAAGGATTAATAAAGAATGAAAAAATTTCTGCAGGACATGATATTGCTTCTGGTGGACTCATTACTACACTCTTGGAAATGTGCTTTGCTGATGTTCGTGTAGGTGCTGAACTTGATTTAACAGGTTTGAATGAGATCGATTCAACCAAACTTTTATTTGCTGAAAATGCAGGAATTGTGTTTCAAGCCGATGCCAGTATTGCTGAAATTTTATCTGAAAAAGGCATTGAATTTTTCACCATCGGAAAGGCAAATCATTCAGGAAAGTTAACGCTTAAAAATCACGATGATGATTTCACATTTGATGTTGCTCACATGAGAGATGTTTGGTACAAAACTTCGTTCTTATTAGATGCTAAACAAACCGCAAATGATTTAGCGAAAACTAGGTTTGAACACTACAAACAACAGCCTTTACAATTTACATTTCCAAAACATTTCACAGGAGAGCTTCCTGAAATTGACGCTACCAAAGCAAAGCCGAAAGCAGCGATTATCCGTGAAAAAGGATCTAACTCTGAACGAGAAATGGCCAATGCAATGTATTTGGCAGGTTTTGATGTAAAGGATGTACACATGACCGATTTAATTTCTGGTCGTGAAACTTTAGAAGACATTCAGTTTATTGGCGCTGTTGGAGGCTTTTCTAATTCAGATGTGCTAGGGTCTGCTAAAGGATGGGCTGGTGCATTTTTGTACAATGAGAAAGCGAATACAGCATTGAAAAACTTCTTTAAAAGAAAAGACACCTTATCTGTTGGTATTTGCAATGGTTGCCAATTATGGATGGAATTAGAATTGATCAATCCTGAACACGAAGTTCACGGAAAAATGCAACACAACAACTCACAAAAACACGAAAGCGCCTTTACCTCTGTAAAGATTCAAGAAAATAACTCGATCATGCTTTCCACACTATCAGGAAGTTCATTAGGTGTATGGATTTCTCATGGAGAGGGTAAATTTAACTTGCCAATGTCAGAAGAAAACTACAACATTGTTGCCAAGTATGGCTATTCAGAATATCCCTCAAATCCAAATGGCTCTGACTACAATACAGCAATGTTATGCGATACCACAGGTCGTCATTTGGTAATGATGCCGCATATAGAACGATCTACCTTTCAATGGAATTGGGCAAATTATCCAAAAGGAAGAAAGGATGCTGTTTCTCCTTGGTTGGAAGCTTTTACCAACGCGAAGACCTGGATTGAAAAACAATAATCCATGTTCATAAAAAAACAGCTTTACCCCATCTAAAGCTGTTTTTTTTTCAATAGATAATAGGCTCAAAATTAATTGCAACCAGAAACACTTCATTTCATGTCCTTACAATGTCACATTTTAGACACAGTGAAGTCTTTATAGAAACATGACATCACACATTATGAAAAACATTCAGAATTTACTCCAATTTTCCCTTATTTTATGCATTTCCATTTCTTTAAATGCACAAACTAAAATTAAAGCAACCACTATTCTTAAAGCGATTAAGAACCAGAAAGAGATTGTCTACAAGAACGTTATTATTACGGGGGTTCTTGACTTCACTTTTATGGAAGAGCAACTCAAAAACAGCCCAAGAAAGAAAAAAAGATGGTGGAATACAGAGAAACAAAATTATGTAGAAACGCAAATTAACAGTCATATTTCTTTTGAAAATTGTACCTTCCAAGACCCTGTTTATGCGTACATACATAACGAGGATACAGAACGAACTTTTATCGCCAATTTTGAAGAAGATGTGCTCTTTAAAAATTGTACTTTTAAAGAGGAAGCTTTGTTCAAATATTCAAATTTTGAAAAAAGCGCCATTTTTTCTGGCAGTCACTTCAAAGACGCATCAACGTTTAAGTATGCTAAATTTCATGATGCTATTGGTTTTTTCAACACAACCTTTGAAGCATCGTCGAGTTTTAAATATGCCTCTTTTAGAAAAAATGTAAGTTTTGCAAAATCAACTTTTGAAGAAAGTGCCACCTTCAAGTACGCCAAATTTGAGAATGGCGTTTCTTTCAACCATACGAAGTTTAATGAGGACTTAAATATTAAATACACCAAAGTTTTTGGTGAATTTGATATCACAGGGATGTCAGTTACCTACGACATCGATGCTAAATACACAAAAATCAATGGACAGCCTTTTCGGTACAACTAAACTCAAAAAACAGGGGATTATACGTATTGCATATGTTTTACATTGCACATAACTTGCACTCAGTTTAAAACGCCATTGAAAAAGGAGAACGAAATAAAGAATGGGTGAAATTAAGATTCACACATTCTTTAATAGCTGACTTTTCTTGTGTGAAAAGTCAGTTATTTATTTCAAATCCTATCACATATATTGATTATAGAATTAGTTAAAGAAGCATTAGCCTAAAAGTTAGTGCTTTTTATGTATATTGTCAGAACCAAACTTCCTTACATGATACAACAACCAACACGCCTATTTGATTTTATATACTATCAAGAACAAAACCACCCCAAAAAAAAGTGCTATAATTTTAAACAGCAGGGTACCTGGAACTCTATATCTACCGAAGATTTTATAGATACCGCAAATACGGTAAGCAGGGCTCTACTACATTTAGGTGTAAAAAAAGGAGATAAAATTGCCGTTATCACTTCCAATAATAGACCTGAGTGGCATGCTCTTGACATTGGAATCTTACAAATTGGCGCGCAAAATGTGCCGCTCTATCCTACACTATCTAGCAAGGACTATGACTATATCTTGAATCACTCTGATGCGATGTATTGTTTTGTGTCTGATCTCGATTTGCTAGAAAAAGTAAAGGCAGTACAAGAAAACACGCACTTAAAAGGTATTTTTACCTTTGACGAAATTGATATAGAAACTAGTTGGAATTCCTTTTTATCCTTAGGAAATTCAAGGACATCTCAAACAAAAGTAGATGGCCTAAAGCAAGGTGTTTCAGAAAATGATTTGGCAACCATCATCTATACCTCTGGTACCACAGGAACCCCAAAGGGCGTGATGCTTTCACATAAAAATATTGTTCAAAATACGTTGGTAAGTGCAGATGCTTTAGATTTAGAAACTGCCAATTGCAGGGCTGTGTCCTATTTACCAATTAGTCATATTTTTGAACGTTTTGCCTCTTATTATTACCAGTATCGAGGGATTGAAGTCTATTTTGCTGAATCTATTGATCAACTTGGAGATAACTTGAAAGAAATACGACCTCATTTTATGCCGGTTGTTCCAAGATTACTCGAAAAAATTTATGATAAGATTGTTGCAAAGGGTGCTTCGCTATCAGGATTCAAGAAGGGACTATTTTTTTGGGCATTGCGCCTTGCTGAGCACTACCAACCTTATGGTAAAAATAATGCTTGGTACGCCTTTAAACTTGGTATTGCCAGACGCTTAATCTTCACAAAATGGAAAGATGCATTTGGCGGTCAAGTGCGCTTGATGGTTTCTGGAAGTGCTCCGTTACAAGAGCGATTGATTACTGTATTTACAGCAGCAGGTTTGCCTATCTGTGAAGGATATGGCATGACAGAAACATCGCCTGGGGTCACCATCAATGATTTGAGAAATGGAGGACTCAAGGTAGGAACAGTAGGAAAAGCTTTAAAAGATATTGAAGTTAAAATTGCAAACGACGGAGAAATATTGGTCAAGGGATCCAATGTAATGATGGGCTATTACAAAAATGAAGCTTTAACAAAAGAAACCATTATAGATGGCTATTTGCATACAGGAGACATTGGAACCATCGATGCTGAAGGTTTTCTTAAAATTACGGACCGTAAAAAAGAGATGTTTAAAACATCTGGCGGAAAGTATATAGCCCCAGCGGTTTTAGAGCAAGAATTTAAAAAATCGCGTTTTATTGAACAAATTATGATTATTGGCGAAAGTCAGAAAATGCCAGCAGCCCTAATTCAAGTCCCTTCTGATGTAGTTACGGAATGGGCAAGAAGACATGACCATGTGATAGATGATATGACTACAGATGCGAAGTTCCTTGCTAAAATACAGCAAGAGATTGACACACATAACACTCATTTTGGCCAATGGGAACAGATAAAAAAATTCGAAATCACTCCAGATATATGGAGCATAGAAAATGGACATCTAACTCCTACCATGAAAATGAGACGAAAAATCATCACAAAAAAGTATGCGCATTTAATTGAAAAAATTTATAACTCATAGGTTCTTAGCCTGTTAACAGGGACTTGTATAACCGAGGTATTTTTCATACTTTGCATGCCCGCAAATTAGATTATATGACAGCCGATATTACGCGTTTATTCGAGTTCCCCCAGTATCAATTAGAAAACTATCCATTAGCAAAATCACTTACTTCATTTAAGGATGGAGCTTGGAAATCTACCTCTACACAGGCGTATATTGACCAAGCCAACCAAATCAGTAGAGGTTTATTGAGATTAGGGATCAAAAAGAATGACAAAATTGCGGTCATATCTACCACCAATAGAACAGAATGGAATATCATGGATATTGGCATCTTGCAATTGGGAGCTCAAAATGTGCCTATATACCCAACCATATCAAAAGAAGATTATGAATATGTATTGAATCACTCTGGTGCTTTATACTGTTTTGTTTCTGATGATGCTGTCTTGGAAAAATTAAATCAAATTAAAGGGAATACCCAATTAAAAGGCGTTTACACCTTTAACGACATTCAAGGAGAACAGCACTGGGAAGAGGTACTCGAATTAGGTAGGGATGAAAGCAACCAAGATGATGTAGAAAAAAGGAAAGAAGGAGTTAGTACCGATGATTTGGCCACATTAATTTATACTTCTGGAACTACAGGAAGGCCGAAAGGAGTGATGTTAACGCATGGAAATATTGTTTCCAATGTACTCGCGAGTCAGAAGAGAGTCCCTTTAAATTTTGGAAAGAGTAAAGCCTTGAGTTTTTTACCCATCTGTCATATTTTTGAGCGAATGATTCTCTATCTATACCAATATTGTGGCGTAGAAATTCACTTTGCCGAATCCATAGAAAAAATGAGTGACAATCTGAAAGAAGTACAACCACATGTAATGACGGCTGTTCCGAGATTGTACGAAAAGGTCTATGACAAAATTTACGGTCGTGGTGCAGATTTAAAAGGACTCAAACAAAAACTATTCTATTGGGCTATGGATATCGGCTTGGCATATGAGCCCTATGGAGCCAATGGTTGGTGGTATGAAAAGAAATTAGGACTCGCTCGTAAGCTCATTTTTTCAAAAATTAAAGACGGTTTGGGCGGTAAACTAGATTTAATGGTTTCCGGTTCAGCAGCACTACAACCTCGTTTAACACGCTTTTTTGCAGCGGCAGAAATGCCTATCATGGAAGGCTATGGTTTGACGGAGACATCTCCTGTAACCACTGTAAATGACCAACGCAATGGGGGTTTTAGAGTGGGTACCGTGGGAAAAGTGATTGAAGGTGTTGAAGTAAAAATAGCAGACGATGGGGAAATCCTTGTAAAAGGCCCCAACATTATGAAAGGCTATTTTAAAGATGCAGAAAAAACAGCCGAGGTTATGACTGATGGTTATTTTCACACAGGAGATATTGGTGAATTTTGCAAGGATGGCTTTTTGAAAATTACAGATCGTAAAAAAGAAATGTTTAAAACCTCTGGAGGGAAATATGTCGCTCCTGCACTTATAGAGAATGAATTGAAACAATCTCGTTTCATTGAGCAAGTAATGGTGATTGGTGAAAATGAAAAAATGCCTGCTGCTTTTATTCAACCAAATTTTGAGTTTTTAAAAGAATGGGGGGTTCGACATGGATTACAACTCACCACCCACCAAGAGATTGCATCAAATGAACAAGTGATTCAACGTATTGAAGAAGAAGTTGTAGCGTGCAATAAAAAATTCGGAAAGTGGGAAACTGTTAAGAAATTTGAACTGACCGCAGAAGAATGGTCTATAGATGCTGGTCATTTAACACCTACTATGAAAATGAAACGTAAAATTATCAAAGAAATTTACAAAGACCTCTACGAGAAAATCTACAGAGGATAAACCCT
>JBELGW010000041.1:0-16688 GCA_042091715.1 Polaribacter sp.
GATTATGGCAAACTTTAATTTTAATGGAAAAATATCCAATATTTGAGTTTCTACCTTTTGAAACTTTAATTAGCAACGACCAAGAAAAATACTATAATGCCTTGGCTGAAAGTGATAAATCTGGAAAATCAACTAAATTTATCCAATATATGCTAAACGTAATTGACATTTCAATAAGCCAATTATTAGAATTCAATAATAGGACCTTAAGTGAAAAAGATCGGTTAGAATATTATGTTTCCTTGAATAAAACTAAATTTACAAGAAAAGATTATATGAATATTTTTAAGGATATTTCTTCTGCAACAGCTAGTAGAGATTTGAAAAAAGGAGCTGAAATCGGTTTATTTGAAAAAATCGGAGAAAAAAATAAAACGATGTATCGACTAAAATAACAGGGCAAAACACAGTGTATAATTCATTGCTAGTTAGTGCCTACTTGCGAAAATCCGCGAGGATTTTCTATTCGATTTTTATTTGATAAATTAGGTGCTTAAACACGCAACAAACCATATACAACAACGTTGCCAACCATTAGACAAAAATTACGAATGAAAGAATACTTCCAACTTCAATTTAAAATGTTAAACAGAAAAATGATTGATTTCGGAATGCCACTTTTGATTGGATATATACTTTTACCATTTATTTTTATTTTGCTGTCTAATTATCTATTTGAAAAAATAGAGTTTGCAAATTATGCTTATGGATTATTGGCAATAAGTTTCGTTTCAAAATTAAGTGAACCTAAAAGAAATGATTTTTTAAAATCTATCTTCAATAAAGATAAGTATAGAAAATTAAGAATAATAGAAAATATTATCTATTGTTTGCCTTTTACTCTTTATTTAATTTATCAGAAAAGATTTATCTTTTCTGCTATATTAAATTTGTGCATAATATTTATCACGCTGTTCAATTTTAGTACAAATCTAAATGTAACAATACCAACACCATTTAACAAAAAACCATTTGAATTTACAGTCGGTTTTAGAAAGACATTCTTTATTTTTCCAATAGCTTATTTCTTGACTTATATTTCACTATCAGTTGGGAATTTTAATCTTGGTGTTTTTTCTATGCTATTGATTGGATTAACTTGTTTTTCATATTATTCAAAAATAGAAAACGAATATTTTGTTTGGAATTACAAGTTATCGTCAAAAGAATTTTTAATAGAAAAAATGAAAACATGCCTAATTTATTTTACAACTTTAATCTTACCAGTAATAATAGCTTTAAGTATTTCATTTTTTAGAAAAATAGATGTTTTAATTATTTTTATTCTTTTATGCTACGCTTATTTAACAGCTATAGTTTTAGCTAAATATTCGTCTTTCCCAAACGAAATGAATATGTCAAAAGGAATTTTAATTGCAATTAGTTTTATGTTTCCACCAATACTTTTAATATTTATTCCTCTCTTTTATTCCCAATCAATTAAAAAGTTAAATACCGTATTAAATGATTAAAATTGAAAAACTATCAAAATTTTATGGTAAAAAACAAGTTTTAAATACAATAAATTTAGAATTTAAGAAAGGTAAAATTTATGGAATTGTTGGAGAAAATGGAGCAGGAAAAACAACACTTTTTAGGTGTATTTCAGGACTCGAAAACTATAAAGGAAACATATCATCTGACTATACCAAATTAAAAGACCACTTAGGGCTTTTATTAACAGAACCACACTTTTTCTCTAAAATTACTGGAAAAGAATATATACAGCTACTTGCCAATGCAAGACAAACTGAATTAACTAATATCGAGGACAAAAACATATTTGATTTACCTTTAAATCAATATGCTTCAACCTACTCTACTGGTATGAAAAAGAAATTGGCTTTAACTGCAATACTTTTACAGGAAAATAATGTATTTATTCTTGACGAGCCTTTTAATGGTGTTGATATTCAAAGTAATTTAATTATAACTGAAATAATAAAAATATTTAAAAAATTAGAGAAAACAGTAATTATTTCGTCTCATATATTTTCAACTTTAGCGGAAACTTGCGATGAAATTTATTTAATGAAAAATGGAGAAATTATAAAAAAAGTAGACCAAGCGGATTTTAATAATCTGGAAAAAGAAATGAAAGAATTTACAATCGGAAATAGAATTGACAAACTTGAATTAAAATAAATAACGGTTGGCAACAAAGTATATAATTTATTGCTAGTTCTAGCCTACTTACGAAAATCCGCGAGGATTTTCTATTCGATTTTTATTTGATAAATTAGGTGCTTAAACACGCAACTAACCATATACAACAACGTTAGCAAACATGTTATAATAATATTAATTAAGTAAACAATGAAAACGATAATTCTCCTATTCGCATTAAATCTCGTATTACAACTTGAAGTGAAAGCTCAAACAGAATTTGTATTGGAACCCTCTCAAAGCATGATAATGACAGGAAAAGGACCTGGTCAAGATGGAACGATTAATCCCTACGTTGGACAAGACAGTTACGCAATTATTAAAAACATTGGAAAACGTGAGTTCTCCATCAGGATTCAGCAAAACGGAAAAATTATTGAAGAAATTTCTATTTTAAAAGGTGAATTAAAAAAAATAAAACTCTTAAAAGAGTATGAACTTTATTTAGATCCAAATCCTGAAGGAATCGCAAAAGCAAGCGTGGATTACGAAAAAATAGAAGAATAAAAAACGTTTGCTAATAATGGCGCTAAACAATGGCTAGTACAGTCTCATCCTTAACATTCCTGCAGAATTTTCAGCTTACCGTGTGCTTGAAAAAGACCGTGCTAACCCACGTAAGTGTTGATAGCCGAGACCGCTAGCAGCAAGCGACTTAATGAAAATAATAAGACTAAAACATATTTCAGATAATTATTTTCAGAAAGCGTGGAAACTTTATGAAGATGCTTTTCCCTTTGAAGAACGAAGATTATTAGATGACCAATCCTATGTTTTACAGAATGACAGCTATCATTTTGATGTTTTAATTGACAAAGACCAATTTATAGGATTTATTTTATGGTGGAATTTTGACACACATAGATACATAGACCACTTTGCTACGGCTGCAGAACAAAGGAACAAAGGAATCGGAAAGTTAATTCTAAATAAATTTATGGATCGTGATGACAAGTCGATTATATTAGAGGTTGAACTACCAACATCCAATATTAATGAACGTAGAATAAAACTTTATGAAAGATTGGGGTTTAAACTAAACCAACATCATTATGAAATACCTCCTCTAACAAAAGACCAACCTCCACTACAATTATTACTCATGTCATATCCAAATATCCTATCCGAAAAAGATGTTAACTTGTTTGTTGAAAAGTATCACCCTGTTCTTTTCAAAAAATAAATAGTTGTACATTGGAAATAAAGCCAGCTACTAAGACCGTATAAATTAATTGCTTTTTTTTCCTATTTACAGGAGTACCAGCAGACTTTCTACCTGTGATTTTAGCGTATTACACGTTCAAATCCAGTAGTTTACGAGCTGCAGCTATGTATCACTCGGTTCACAATATCTATATTCAAAAAACAGGTACTCCATTGACCATTTCAAATGATAATAGTACATGTTGAATTGATGAATATGGATTGATAATTCAGATTATAACAACTATTTGTACTATTTACTTTTGGAGAAAAGCTAAAAAAGAAAATTTTGGAAATTTTTAAAAAAAAGTGCCTCGCAAAGACTATATTGCATAGCTTCTTAACGTCAGCTGCGACAGCATACTCGAGACGTTAACACTTATTTGAGAAAAAAATGAAACGATTAAAAAAATTCATAGAAAAGAATATTTCAGGCAAAAAGGTTTTAGGGCTTTTTATCTTGACCAATCTTGTTTACACCTTTATGCTGACTGTTACAATTCCCAAAACAATGGGATTCTCTAACGGAATGAAATTATTGGATATGATGCCCACAGGATATGATTTGAATTATGTAAGTGAATTATTCACTTCGCTTGGAGAAAATGGACGTTTGACATATCTAACAAACCAAATACCTATTGATATGATTTACCCCCTACTATTCGGACTTTCTTACTGTCTGCTTTTGGGGTATTTTTTAAAAAAATTGAACAAATTAAATTCCCCGTCTATTTATCTCTGCACAATACCAATAATTGCCGGAATTGCAGATTATTTAGAAAATATCGGAATTATCACAATGCTTAAAAACTATCCGGAATTGAAGGAGACTGCAGTGTATACAACTAATATCTTTTCAGTTATAAAAAGCATTTCAACAAGTATCTATTTTATTGCATTAATCGCAATCTTAATAACAGGTGGAATTCAAGTATTAAAGAGAAAAACAAGCGCAAACACGATATAAAATTATTTGCTTGTATTAGCTAACTTTAGTGATTAAATACGCAACGAAATCATACACAAACACGTTGGCAAAAATTTAAAATAATGACCCTCAAACTTAAAATAACAGTGCTAGGATTTTTATTTTTATACCTAAATGTTTTTGGGCAAAAAAATGAATTAGGATTTAAAACGGAAAGTCATAAAGTCTATTCACAAGATAAAGACGAATACATACTAAAAATAACTTTTCCGAGAAATTATAATTCTAACAAAGAATACAAGACACTTTATTATTTAGATGCATATTGGCTTTCAGATATTACTATTGGTTCATACACTATATTAGATTTTTGTGAATATGTTGAAAATATTGTTTTTGTGGGAATTTCATATAACTCTGAGCCCGATTGGAGTAAACAGAGAAATATGGATTTTACGCCTTCAACATTTAGAAATTTGGGGATTTTTGAAAACTCAAAAAAACTTAGCTCAAAACTTAAATTTAAAACTACTGTAAAGACTTCGGGAATATATGAACTCAAAGATAATAATACTGGAGGAGCGAATTTATTTTTAGATTTTTTAGAGGATGGTATCATAAAATTCGTCGAAGAAAAATATCCAAATCTTAATAAAAATAGAGGATTGTTAGGACATTCTTTTGGAGGACTTTTTGGGTTTTATGTTTTACAAAATCGCCCAGAATTATTTCAAGATTTACTATTAATATCTGCATCTCTTTCTTGGAATTCGTCTGAATTAATTAAAACCGAAAATCTATCAAAATTAAAAGAGTCGAATGAGAGAATAAAACTTTATCATAGTTATGGAGAAGAAGAAATAAAAGCAACAAAAAATTCAAATAAAAAATTCAATAAAATTATAACTGAATTAGAACTTGAAAATTTGAGTTATAAATTTGACCCAATTAAAAACACGAATCATCATTCAGTATTATCAAGAGCAATATATGACGGATTATTGTTTTTATACAAGAAATAACTATTGCCAACGAAGAACTGATCTAAAAAACAACATTTTTCTTTTAAGCTTGAACTTCTGTTTAAGCTTTTTTTTAATGATTTATTTGATAGTTCTTTTACTATTTAGACAGTACTACTGAAACATAAGTTTCATCGTATGGATGTCCTGATTTTGCAATGGGGAAACATTGTTTGATGCCCTTGTTTGAAACCGCTATCAAAGCCAATTTCTTGCTCTTTCCTTTGTTTACGATCCGTTCATAAATTGCGCTACACCCTTTATTGTGTTTACAAGCAGTAAATGAACATAAGAAAAGTAAGTTCCGGAGCTTTCTATTTCCGACTTTACTAATTCTTGATTTTCCTCGCACACTGCTCCCTGACTCTCTAATAGTTGGTGTAATCCCTACATAGCTGCATAATTGTGAAGATGTTTCAAACTTTGAAAACCCATCGGTAACAACAATTAAAAACAAGGCTGTTTTGAGCTTCTGAAGTCCGTTTCTGAGCAGCTGCACGTACTTTTCAATACGCATCTTACAGCGCCTAAATTGACAATCGAAATTGATTTTCAGCTCTTATTAGGATCATTTTTCTTTCCTACATTACTTGTTATCCAAAAAAACAACTAGATTTACCATGCGTTGTACAACTGCCACACAAACAGACAACAAACACGTAAAAGAACTTCAAAATATGAACCTTAAAAATAGCTCTATAACACGATTCTTATTTTTGTTATTGATATCTGCACTCAGTTTTGCTCAAGAAAAATCGCATCCCAATGTTATTATAATTATGACCGATGATCAGGGGTATGGAGATCTTGGTGTTACAGGAAACCCTCATGTAAAAACACCTGTAATTGATAAATTGGCAAGCGAAAGTATTCGCTTTAATAACTTTCACGTATCCCCGGTATGTGCTCCTACCAGATCAAGTGTTATGACAGGACGTTACTCATTGCGAACAGGTGTAAGAGACACCTACAATGGAGGAGCAATTATGGCATCAAACGAGGTCACTATTGCAGAAATGCTAAAGAAGGCCAACTACAAAACTGGGATTTTTGGGAAATGGCATTTAGGTGATAACTACCCTAGTAGACCAAGTGACCAAGGTTTTGATGAATCGTTAATACATCTCTCTGGTGGAATGGGGCAAGTTGGTGATATTACCACTTATTTTAAAGGAGATAAAAGTTATTTTGACCCTGTACTTTGGCACAACAATAAAAAAGTAGCTTATCAGGGGTATTGCTCAGATATTTTTACCGAACAGGCGATCAAGTTTATCAAAAACAATAAAGAAGCTCCCTTTTTTTGTTATCTCTCTTTTAATGCTCCTCATACACCGCTACAAGTTCCTGAAAAGTATTATCAAAAATACAAAGACATAGATCCAGCGGCTGGCTTTGAGAACGATACTAGACCCTTTCCTGAGATGACTGAAAAAGATAAAGAAGATGCTCGAAAAGTATATGGGATGGTTACAAACATAGATGACAATGTTGGGAAACTTCTAAAAGAACTAGAGCGTTTACACATTGAAGAGCATACCCTTATCATTTTTATGACTGATAATGGTCCGCAACAAATACGATATAAAAGTGGTATGCGAGGTCGCAAGGGACAGGTGTATCAAGGTGGAGTGAGGGTGCCTTTTTACATGAAATACCCTTCATCTTTTGGAAAAAACAAAGAAATTGAAACCCTAGCTGCGCATATTGACATCTTGCCAACTCTAGCGCAGGTATGCAATGTTGAATTACCAAAAGAAAAGATTATTGACGGTAAAAGTTTACTCCCAATAATTAAAAATAATGAAGTTTCTTGGAACAACAGATCGCTCTTTTTTTACTGGACGCGAAGGTATCCTGAGTTATACTATAATATGACCTTACGAAAAGGGAATTACAAACTGATCGGAAAGACAGACTATAATGCTCCAATAACAGACTTTGAACTTTTTGACCTTGAAACAGACCCGTACGAAAAACACAACATTATTTTAGAGCATAACAACGTAGCAATTCATCTAAAAAAAGAACTAGATGACATATATACTGATTTAATTGCATCTGAAAACCTCATTCATCAACCTCGAATTATGGTTGGAAGCTCATACGAAAATCCCGTGATATTGAATAGAAATGATGCTGGAGGACAGCGAGGAATTTGGGCTCAAGAAGAGATATTTGGAAAATGGAAAGTGAGCATCGCAGAAGGGCATTATGATATAAAATTTAAATTTATTAAACCTATAAAAGCCAAGGGCAGGATGTACTTGGAAGCAAATACATTGGTTAAACAACAAATAAATGAACATGAAGGAACGGATATCGTTGAGATGAAAAACGTCTTTTTTCCAGAAATGGATTGCGATTTGATACCGTTCTATGCTATTGATCGAAAAAAAATACTACCCTTTTGGATCGAAATGAAAAAGATTGATTAAAGTGAACTTACAATAATACAACAGGTCATTTGACAGCAGCTGTAGCATAAAAAATCAGTAGATATTGTATGTTTCTTTAAGCAAAATACTGTTTTAGGAATCCAAGAATTCAAAAATATAAGAAAAAGCGGTCTTTTATCTCTGTATTTACGATGGGCACATTGACAATGGTGATGCCATTCTACAAACAGCCCAAGACTATGAATTCAATATTTTCAAAAAATGAGGACTTCATCAATAACTCACCGAAAAAGTCGAATGCAAACAATATATCTAAAAAAATAGCAGCGTAATCACTAAAATAAAACGAGGAATATAAAAGAAAGATCAATACAAAACTGAACGTTCATTTTTAAAATTAGCATATAAGTACTATTTTTAGTAAACTTTTAAAAAAACAAAAAATGAAGATAAAAAACCAGCTATTAGGTCCGAAAAGTCTAATCAACATTATGTTAGTTTCCCTAATCGTGCTTGTTTCATGCAACGAAAAAAAGGAAGTAAGAAAAACAGTACCTCAACAAATTGTACTAGAAAAACTTACAAACTCTCCATCCTACTCA
This sequence comes from Polaribacter sp., assembly GCA_042091715.1. Taxonomy (GTDB): domain Bacteria; phylum Bacteroidota; class Bacteroidia; order Flavobacteriales; family Flavobacteriaceae; genus Polaribacter. Next base: position 8,324 of record JBELGW010000041.1, read on the forward strand.
AATGCTACTCTTGAGTTGAAAGCATTGAACAGGGATTCTTATGTAAGTCAAGACACTATTAATTTTAATTTTGATGTTCAAAATTACACTTTAGGGGCACAAACAGAGAGTATCCTCAAGAACGAACTGGCGAACTCTAAAAAAGGGCAACACATTCATTTCATTTTGAACAATCAGCCATACTCCGCTCATTACACGAACAATTTCTCAAAAAACATTCCCAATGGAGTCCATCATTTAGTTGCGTTTTTAAGTCGCTCTTATCATGAATCCGTTAAAAATGAAAAATCAGTAGTGGTCAAAAAGCTTGTTTCAGGTCCAAATGCAAAAGATACAATTGGACTGAATATGGAAGCACCTACACTTATTTACAGCAGACCCAAAGGAAAATATGCAGGCAAAGATGCAAAACAAATTTTACTAGATTTTTTTGTACTCAACACAGCGCTTTCAAAAGATGGAAATAAGGTAAAAGCAACGATCAATAACCAAGAATTCATACTCACTGAATGGTCTCCGTATGTGATCTCTGGATTACCTGAAGGCAAAGCAACCATCAGTTTAGCATTAGTAGATGCAACAGGGAAGCACATACCAGGACCTTTCAATAAGGTAACAAGAACAATAATAATTGAAAAATAAAAGAACATTGCTATAAAAATGAAACAGACCCTTCAATTCATTGCACTATTCCTTGCGATCACTTCCATAGTTTCATGTGGTCTTAAAGAAAAAAATGAAAGTGCATCACCTCCAAACATCTTATTTATTTTTTCGGACGACCATACAGCACTCGGATGGGGAATTTACGGAGGAGAATTAAAGAATTATGTAAAAAACAAACATATTAAGCGATTGGCGAGAGAAGGAGCTGTTTTAGAAAATGCCTTCTGCACCAATAGCATTTGTTCTCCAAGCCGAGCGAGTGTGTTAACAGGACAGTACAGCCATATAAACCAGGTTTACACATTAAGAGAACCTCTCCCGAAAGGGCATCCTAACATCGCAAAAACATTGGGTGAAAATGGGTATCAGACTGCTGTTATTGGAAAGTGGCATTTGGAAAAGAAACCCGAGGGGTTTGACTATTTTAATGTACTTCCTGGGCAAGGAAGATATCACAACCCCATACTAAAAACAGCTGAAAACTGGCAAGATGGGTGGCAAAGCGAATATGGCAAAGAATACAAAGGGTTTTCTACGGATGTCATTACTGGCTTGACCATTGAACATTTGAAAAAAAGAGATAAAAACAAGCCTTTTTTGATGTTTTGCAATTACAAGGCTACTCATGAGCCATTTGATTATCCTGAACGCTATGCCTCTTTATATGTCAATGATACCATTCCTGAGCCCAAATCATTGCTCGATTTTGGAAAAGAAACTACTGGGCGCTCCTTCTCTGGTCAGAAACTAGAAGCATTGGCAGAACGATGGGCACAGGCAACCATTGACTCCACTTTTTGGACCGATTACCCCGGACTACCTTATCCATTAGAGGGGCTTGATAGCATTCAAAAACGAAGCATGATATACCAAAAACTTGTAAAGGACTTTATGAGATCTGGTGCTGCGATTGACGATAACATCGGACGCTTACTTGAGTATTTAGAAGATGAAGGCATTGCTGAGAATACCATTGTTATTTACACCGCTGACCAAGGATACTTCATCGGAGAGCATGGTTTTTTTGATAAAAGGCTTATGTATGAAGAATCTTTAAGAATGCCTTTTGTCATTCGATATCCAAAAGAAATTAAGGGAGGACAACGTATAGATGATATGATATTGAATATTGATTTTGCGGCACTTATGGCAGACTATGCTGGGGCTGAAGATGTAGCCTATATGCAAGGAAAAAGTTTTAGAAAGAACTTAAGAGGTCATACTCCAAAGGACTGGCGCAAACAGATGTATTACCGTTATTGGCTGCACGAACCCAATCGTCCTGCACATTTCGGACTAAGAAACGAACGGTATAAATTGATCCTTTTTTACGGACAAGGTTTAGAGAAAAATGGAGCCTCCAATCAACATACGACACCCGAGTGGGAATTTTACGATCTTAAAAATGATCCCCGTGAACTCCACAATGGAATTCATGATGAGGAGTATGTTCAAATTATTGCAAGAATGAAACAGCAGTTGATGTTGGAAAAAGCAATGTATAAGGATTCTGACACTACTCGTGTCATGAAAAATATGGCAAAAACAGAAGGGCTTGTTGTAAACAATCTTCCAAACTAACACTTAACAACATCAAAAATGAAAAAAATCCATGCAATCGCAATCGTTCTTCTTCTCTCGTTCCTATCCTGCAAACATGCTAAAAACATAAAAAAGAATGCATCCAAACCAAATATCATTTTAATTTATTTGGATGATTGTGGTTATGGAGATTTAGAATGCTATGGACATCCCGTAATCAATACACCCAACATTAATAAATTGTCTGAATCAGGGATTCGATTCACTTCTTTTTATGCTCCTGCTTCCGTTTGCTCTCCAAGCCGAGCTGGAATTCTAACTGGACGATACCCTATAAGGAACTCCCCATTAAATTACGGTCCTTCCTCTAAAGATGGCTTGCCATTGGAAGAGGTTACGATAGCGGAAATGCTCAAGGAAGTAGGCTACAAAACGGGTGCCATTGGCAAATGGCATTTAGGACATTTACCACAATATTTACCAACTGCGCATGGGTTTGACTCTTTTTATGGATTGCCATATAGTAATGATATGATTCTTCCCTGGTGCCCATGGTTGACTGATGATGACAAGCTGATGCTATACAAAGACACAACAAGGGTAGTAGAAGTTGGTAAAAAACAAGAGGATCTTACGCTCAACTATCATCAAGAAGCGATTTCATTTATTAAAAAAAATAAGGAGAATCCATTTTTTCTATACCTAGCACATAGCATGCCTCACCTACCGATAAGCACATCAAAAGAGTTTCAGAATATTTCTGAGGCAGGTAGGTACGGAGATGTCATCGAAACCATTGATTGGACAGTTGGTGAAATTGTTCAAACTTTAGAAAAAAATAAGCTTTTAGAGGATACGATGATTATTTTTACGAGTGATAATGGTCCTTGGCAAAACCCTCCTGAAAGGATGTTACAAGACGGTACCAAACTTTGGCACGCCGGTTCTTCAGGTTTATTAAGAGGCTCAAAAGCAACAACCTACGAAGGTGGATTTAGAGTGCCGTGCATTATATCCTGGCCAAACCAAATACCTGCTAATCAAAAAAACAATGACATTGTTTCGGGAATAGATATATTCCCTACAATTGCCGAGATCAGTGGTTTTAAAATGCCTGAGACTGTTAAAATAGATGGTATAAGCATCCTTCCACTATTGCAAGGAAAAGGGAAATCCCCAAGAAAAACATTTATGTACAGTAAAGAAAAAACCCTACAAGCTATTAGAAAAGGTGCCTGGAAGTTACGCTATACAGAAGCGCAAGGAATGGAACTCTTTAATTTGAATACAGACCCGAGTGAAATGTACAATAGAGCTCAAGAGCTTCCAGAATTATCAAATGAATTACTTCTTGAAATGCAAGAGTTTGCAAAGCAAATGAATTCAGACATCTATGAAAACTGATATTCATTTAATTGGGACATCGAGAGACTCATTCAGTAAAAACACCCTTATCAAAAGTACAATTTCGAATGTTCTAGGTATTGGTGAAGAGCTCTACAATCAATGTAAAAAGTATTACTGACAGGTATTACCGCTATTCTTTTGATGTGAACAGTGAACTCTTGACCCATATCATCAGATAGGGTCTCTAAGAGTAATCGTATTTTTAGAGAGTGCACTATTGATTGCCCCTAAATGACAAAAAACAACCAAACAACTGAATATAAGGTAAATGAAACACTTTCCTTCCTCGTTTATTTGTAGTGTATAGTTGGATATTGTTGATTTTTTTTGTATTTTAAGATGATGATTGCTGAATTCACTCAGACTTTGGGCTTGCGCAAAGCAAAGCACTTGTTGCGAAGAGCAACTTTTAATTATGCGAAATCGAACATTGATGCGATCTCGTCAATGACCCCGGCTGAGGCACTTTCTTTTTTAACTACAAATGAAGACTACCTGCTACAAGAACCTTTCGATATTCAAGATGGTGGTTATTGGACGAGTTCTATCGAACTGCCGGGTAGCTTTTCAGGACAAAATAGAAAGCGAGCCTTTGTTTCCGCTTGGTGGTGGTATAATGCTACCCATCAGACAAGTATAAAACACAAACTATCCTACTTTCTATTCACCTCATTTACTGTTGGGAATAATAGCTCAGCAGGTGCATCGACCTATTTTTTTGATTATTTAAGATTGATGGATTTTTATGCTTTGGGCAATTTAAAAACTCTTGCAAAGAAGATAACCCTAGATAATGCAATGCTTGAATATCTGAACAACACAGACAATAAAGCCAATAATCCAAATGAAAACTATGCCCGCGAATTTTTAGAACTCTTCACCATTCTAAAGGGCCCTCAGATAGGCGTTGGGAATTACACCAATTATACCGAAGAAGATGTGCAGCAGGCAGCAAGGGTACTCACCGGATTTCGAAAAAAGACGGATAGGACTGAGATTGACCCAGACACCAGCATACCTCGAGGGTATAACGATATAAATAGGCACGATACGGGTACTAAAATTTTTAGCGATGCGTTCCAGAATACAGAAATCATAGGCCAATCTACCGCGCAAGGGATGTATCAGGAATTGGATGATTTTGTGGAGATGATTTTCAACCAAGAGGAAACAGCAAAGGCATATTGCAGAAAGTTATACCGTTTCTTTGTTAAGAGTGAATGGGATGCATCTGTAGAATCAGGGATTATTGAGCCATTAGCGCAGCAGCTTATTGCAGATAACTACGATATCGTACCAACGGTCCATATGCTTTTATCCAGCGAACACTTTTTTGACGAGGTAGACAATAACAATCAGGATGAAATTGTAGGCGCTATTGTAAAAAGCCCATTGCAATTAATCAATGAAGCTATCACTTTCTTTCAAATACCTATTCCTGATCCAACTGCTTACCCGCAGGAATACTACACAAAGTTTTTTAAGAGGTTTGTACATGACTCCTTTTGTGAGTCTTCAGGTATGAAATTCTTCAACCCCGATACCGTAGCTGGTTTCCCTGCGCATTATCAAGAACCTGATTTTGACAGACATTGGTTTACATCGAGCACAATCATCGCACGCTACAAGTTGATTGAGAGTTTGGTTACAGGTAAAAACAAGATTTTTCCCAATGCAAATATTATGACGCAGCTCGATACCGTTTCCTTTGTAACAGCGCATACTCAAACTCCCAATGATATCAATTCTTTGATTACTGAATTGATAGATTATCTGTACCCCGAATCAGTGCAGGAAGAACGTATTGAATACTTCAAGAGTATTGCCTTAGAAGGATATGAAGAATACTATTGGGCAGAAGCTTGGGGAATATATATCAACAATGGAGACGATGTAATTGTGCGAACCCGACTGAATGCTCTTTTCACTGCGATGATAAATGCATCTGAATTCCAACTCATGTAGTTCTAAATACATACATTCATGAAAAGAAGAAATTTTATTAAACTATCTGCTACTGCATCTGCTGTGGGCTTATTGCCATTCGAAATGAAAGCTGTTTTGAAACAGATAGCGTTGGAAGCATGTGATTTTGCAAATAGAAAATTGGTGCTTATTGAACTAAAAGGTGGTAACGATGGACTAAACACCATTATTCCTATCAATCAATACGACACGTATAGTGTGCTTCGCCCAAATATCAGAGTCTCCGATACAGGTGCAAATGCATACATAACCTTGGACAGCGGCCTTCCTGAAAATCAGCAAGTAGGATTGAATCCTGCACTGACTGACTTTAAATCCTTGTATGATCAGGGCTGGATGAAAATTATCCAATCGGTGGGATATCCTTCACACAACAGAAGTCATTTTGCTTCTAGAGATATCATCTCCACAGGAAATGATGGAAATAGCTGGCTCAATGGAACGGAATCCGGATGGATAGGTCGGTTCATGGAACTGAACTATCCGGACGAACTTGACACTTCGTATCCTCTTGCTGTACAAATGGGCTCAAAAAGTGTAGCCCTCGATTTCATTGGAACTCACGAGCATGGCATGGCTCTCAATATTACCGGCCAGGATCTTTCTGGATTTTACTCTGTATTGTCCGGTTTAGGGGGGCAGGCACCAGAGTTCATTCCAAACTCCCACTACGGAACCGAATTAGACTATGTGATTGGTGTTGATAATTTATCGAACCTCTATTCTCAATCAATTTCCGACGCCTTCAATAATGGATCAAATAATGTAAGCTACCCTGACACCGATTTGTCGGATCAATTGAAATCTGTGGCTAAACTTATTAGTGGAGGCCTAAATTCAAAAGTGTATTTAGTGAGGATTGGTGGTTTTGACACACATAATAATCAGGTTCAGGATGCGAACAGCCCATTAGGTGCACACCATGAACTTTTAACTACCCTCTCCGAGGCCGTAAAAGCTTTTCTTGATGATTTGAATGCGCAGGGATTAGCAGATGACGTGGTGGGAGCAACCTACTCAGAATTTGGAAGGAAAACAGCAGAAAACGGAAGTATGGGAACCGATCATGGGCAGGTATCTCCAATGTTTATTTTTGGAAAACCTGTAGAAGCTGGAGTAACAGGAACGAACCCTGATCTATCAGAGGCAAGCAATCAGAATAACTATCAAATTGACACCTTGCAATATGATTACAGAGAAGCTTTTGCTACTATTTTCCAAGATTTTATGGCTGCCAATAATGATGCGGTACAAAGCGCTTTTTACAATCACACTGCTGCATCCTCTTTTACCGATTCAAAAATAAACGGGTTGCTAAAGAACTCTTATATCGTTTCTGAAGACTGCTACAATCAGGCTTTACATGTTGACACTGTCAAAGCGACTAATTTTGAAGTGTATCCAAATCCTTTCACATCTGTGATACATATCAGTTACAACCAAAACTTGCACAACTTTTCGAGGTATCAGGTTTTAGATCTTGGGGGTCGTGTACTTTCCAAAGGAAATATACAGATTGTGAATAAGAATAGACTTAGTATACCGCTAAGGAACCTTAGTAGTGGTGTTTATTTACTTAGAATCACCTCAAGTACTGATGATCAAATTTTTAAAATTATTAAATCTTGATTATTGATATCAATAGGTAACTCAACAAGAGTTCTTTTTTTATACAGCTGTTCTTCTTATTTTTCAAAAGTGGTTCCTTTGATCATTGGACTGATATTATCACCATATAGTATTCAAAAGATGAAGAGAATTCATATTTGAACGTATGGACACATCAGACCTATAAAAGATTTGAAAGCATTCGATTAGGACAGAAAGAAAGCAATTACTATAACAGGTATTACACATGTGAATAGCTTGTTTTTTAGATACTTCTGAGTATCCTCCGAAACCCTAAATGGATGTTTACAAATTAACAATAGTTAACACTAATTAACTATCACAATCAATCGCATCAGAAATATTTTTATTTAATTGCCGACTAATTTAATTGAAATCATGAAAATAAAATTTCTACTCATTATTGTGTGCCTCATGGTCGGGTGCAAAAGTCATAAAGAAAACGACAAACTTGAAGAAAACTATATCGCAATAGAAAAGTCCGAATATGGTCTGATATTTACAACTATTGAGGTTAATGGCAAAAAGGTAAAAGCAATGGTTGACTTTGGAGATCCCAACATATTGCAATTATCTTCTAGATTTGTAGAAAGCCAAAAAATAAAAGTAAAAAAGATAGATGCAATAGCTAAAGATATGGCAGGAAATACATTTGAAATCAATGAAGGTACTGTTGAAGAAGTTATTATTGGAAAATGGAAGGAAACGAACTTGAAATTTCAATCATCTCCAAATGAAATGGAATCTGTATCAAAACAAATAAACACTGAATTCAATGCCGTGATTGGCTGGGGATACTTTAGTCAATATTATACAACCATAGATTATAAAGAAAATAGATTTGAGTTATCTAAAAAAAGCACTTCGAAAGGAATCATTCAATTTAGCACAAATTACAATAAGAATTCTAATTACCTCAGCATTCCAATCACAATTAATAATTCAAAAGAAAATTTCATTTTAGATACAGGGTCTCCTTTAACAATGATAGACTCTAGTTTTTTTAACAAAAACAATTTAAAAAACGCAACTTTTAAAATAGGTGATACATTCGAAACCATAAAACCACATGTCCAAGATCTTGGCATGCTCAAACAACTAAACGCTATTGGAATTATTGGAGGAGATTACATGA
>JBELGW010000041.1:16788-18260 GCA_042091715.1 Polaribacter sp.
CATGGCAAATGAAATTAGATAAAAAGAAACATTGGGAAACCGTTTATGAAACTAAAAATTCAGACCAAGTAAGTTGGACGCAACACATACCAAAAACTTCACTTGAATTCATAAAGTCATTCAACCCTCATAAAACGGCTAAAATAATTGATATAGGAGGAGGAGAAAGTAAACTCGTAGATTATCTACTTGATGAAGGGTTTGAAAACATCACTGTTTTAGACATTTCTGCAAGAGCACTGGACAAGGCAAAAAAGCGCTTAGGTGAAGAGGCTAAAAAAATTAATTGGATTGTAAGCGATATCACAGAATTTGAACCAACTACAACCTACGACATTTGGCACGATCGAGCAACATTTCACTTTTTAACAACAGCGGAACAAATTGCAAAATATTTGGAAATAGCGCGAAAATCTGTACGAGGATACTTGACAATTGGAACGTTTTCTGAACATGGACCAAAAAAATGCAGTGGCCTTGAAATAAAGCAATATTCTGAGCAAAAACTAACCTCTGAATTAGCAGATGGTTTTGAAAAATTAACATGTTTAACAGAAGACCATGTCACACCATTTAATACAACTCAGAATTTTTTATTTTGTAGTTTTAAAAAACAACCGTCAGAAAAGAAATAAAAATAATCCTAGTAAGAACAGGAGCAACACTAGCCAATTTGAATGAAGAATTCAAAACCGTATGGAATTTTGAAAAATGAATATCTGACATGTAATCGCTTGGCCAAATATCCGGTATCAAAACCTAAAATATATTCAACGGGTTTGTAAGAACAGATTCATATGCCAACTCCAAGAAACACGGCATAGAAAAAGGAATTTATTCTATTATTTTGGCACACCGATTAGAGCTAATCGCTTGATAAATTTCCTCTCCCTGTGACAAAAACGCACAAAGAACTAGTAACGCTTTTTTTTCAAAAAATGTTTGTCTTCTGCATGGCATAAAATTTGTTTCACAAATGATATGAAGTATATTTTGAGTAGTATTTTTAGCATTTTTATAATAGGAAATGTATTTACACAAGTTAAAAAAGTAACTATTAATATTTATGGTGATTTTGAGATTGTTCTTGCAGTTCCGAATGGCTACGTAACGGTCAATCACTTGGGTGAAATCATTGATATAAACCTTAATGGACGACCAGACTATTTTATAGCTGGCAGCAGAGAAGGAAAAATAGAGTCGGTAGGCAACATTGATTTTGACTATTATATCTCGGGCTCCAGAGAAGGAAAAGTAGAAAAAATAGGAGATCTTTCCTTTGACTACTACATAGCAGGCGCAAGAGAAGGGAAACTAGAATCAGCAGGCATCACAGATTTTGACTACTATATAGGCGGCTCTCGAAAAGGAAAACTTGAATCTGTAGATTATATTAAAGTAGATTACTATATCGCTGGTTCGAGAGAAGGTAAAGTTGAAAGTATTGGAAGCAATCGTTTTGATTACTACCT
>JBELGW010000041.1:18360-22349 GCA_042091715.1 Polaribacter sp.
AGACCAAAGCAAAAACGTGCATCAATAGCTAATTTCTCAATGACCCTATTTCACAAATGATTCCGCAACGAAATCATAGTCGACAACCTTACCAAAAAATTAAAAAATGAATAGAGCATTTCAACTAGTACTACTTTTTTTAACCTTTACTTCTTGCAATAAGAATGATATCGATACTCCAATCTTGGAGACTGAGAACCCAACATTTATTGCTGCTGCTGATATTTCTAGCTATCCTGAAATATCAAATTCAAATCCGATATTCTATGATTTGGAAGGGAATCAAAACGATTTTTTAACCATACTTAAAAAGAACGGCGTAAATACCATTCGACTGAAGCTCTGGGTACATCCAAGCAATGAACACGCCGGATTTAATGAGGTCAAACAGTTTTCTACTACGTTAAAAACGCATGGTTTTAAAACTTGGTTGACACTTCATTATTCAGATACTTGGGCAGATCCAGCCCATCAAGAAACCCCATTGGCGTGGCAAGGAAGTAGCTTTACACAATTGAAAGACAGTGTTTATAGTTACACTGAGAAAATTGTCTCGGAATTACAACCTGATTTCATCCAAATTGGCAATGAAATCAACAACGGATTTCTTCATCCTTATGGACATATTTCAAACGAGTTTGAGCAGTTTAAAGAACTTATGAGTACTGGAATTAGAGCAGTAAGAAACACTTCAAACAATACTAAAATCATCTTACATTATGCAGGCATTGATGGGGCCGATTGGTTTTACAATCAAGTAGGTGTTTTAGATTATGATATCATTGGATTGTCCTATTATCCAAAATGGCACGGAAAATCGTTGAAGAACCTCAAAACAAAAATGCACGATTTAAGTGAAATGCATCGCAAGAAAATTTTGATTGCTGAAACAGCCTATCCATTTACGCTTGAATGGAATGACTGGACGCACAACATCGTAGGATTGGATGAACAACTCATCTTACCTGCATACCCAGCGACTCCTGAAGGTCAAAAAAACTTTATAAAAGCTATTAAAACAGTAACCAAAGAAGTCGACAACGGTATCGGTTTTTGCTATTGGGGAGCTGAATTAATTGCCTGGAAAGGAACGCAATCCTCAGACGCTTCTCCTTGGGAAAATCAAGCGCTGTTCGACTTTAACAACCAAGCCCTGCCTGTACTCAGTGTATTTAACACTGACTAACCAACTAGCAACACCTGTGACATGTTTAAAACATAAAAGTGATGAAATTCAAATACACAATCGTCTTTTTCTTCGCCATGCTACAAGCATGTACAACCGGAACAGATAAAGCACAAAAAAAACAGTTCACAGCGCCTCAAAAAGAAGTATCGGTTATTCGAATTTCGCGAGACAACTATCAGAATCAATTGCATGGGTTTTGGTTGGGACAATGCATCGCTAATTGGACAGGGCTCGTTACGGAAATGGATAAAATTGGTAATATAGGAGATATTAAAACAGGTGCTTTTTATACCAGAGAAGATTGGGGTAAACCCGATCAGCCGAGCATATGGGGAGAAGGTATTCCGAGTGATCTATCACCAACAATTGATTTTGTATTTAGAGATACCACCGAAATCTGGGGAGCAGATGATGATACAGACATCGAATATATGTACCAGCACCTGCTCTTTACTAACAAGACAAGCATCTTAACCGCAGCAGAAATTCGGGAGGGCTGGCTCAAACACATAAAACCAGAAGAGGAGAACTATCTGTGGGTATCAAACCAAAAAGCGTTCGATTTAATGAAAACTGGGATGCTTCCTCCCGAAACAGGAAACCCAGAGATGAACGAGCATTACAGCATGATTGATGCGCAATTAACTACAGAAATCTTTGGGCTATTTGCTCCAACAAGACCTGATATCGCCCTAACAATGGCTACCCTACCGATACAAACCACTGCTAGAAAAGAGGCAGAAGACATTTCAAAATTTTATGTATCCATGCATGCGCTTGTACATGCCACGAACCCCAAGAGTACAAAGAAGCAACAACTCGTTTGGATGGCCAATACATCAAGAAAACTACTGCCAAATGAGAGCTACGCTGCAAAAATGTACGACTACACAAAACGCCTGTATGAATCGGGTATTCCCTGGGAACAAACTCGGGACTCATTATATCAAAGATATCAAGTCGAGCAGCAAGATGGATACGATATCACTTCAAAAAAATTATATTGCAATGGATGCTTTGCGGCAGGCATCAACTTTGCCGCTAGTTTAGTAAGTCTATTTTATGGAGAAGGCGATTTCAAAGAAACCATAAAAATTGGAGCATTAATGGGCTGGGATTCCGATAACCCAACGGCTACTTGGGGAGGTCTCATTGGCTTTATGATTGGTAAAGAGGAAATAGAAAACACCTTTGGCAGGAGCTTTTCAAATCGATTTAACATTCACAGAACACGACAAAACTTCCCAAACAACGGAATCGATACTTTTGAAAACATGGCTAAAAACGGATTGACTATCATAGACCGAGTAGTAACAGAAAAGCTTGGAGGAACCATTGATACAGAAACAAATAGCTGGTTAATCCCCGCACTAAAAGGAGGCTAGAATGAAAGAAGTCTATAACCCTAGGAAGAAATCACTTCTGATTATGACATCGAACGACCTTGTTGTATAGAATCCACTGCAAAAGCCCCAAAAGACAGGTACTACACTTCCTAAATAAAGTGCCCCCGATTTTCTATTCGGTTTGTATTTACTAAATTTGCCTCTCAGAATCAGTGACAATGAACACTGCTTAACAACAAAAAATGAACAAAAAAAAACAAGTCCCTGTTGTTATCCTTAACGGATTTCTCGGCTCCGGAAAAACAACACTTTTCAGAAATCTTCTCGCACAATCAAGAAGAAAAAACATCGCTACATGTGCTATTGTTAATGACATGAGTGAGCTTGATGTCGATGGAGAATTACTTGGAAACACAGATATCGTAGAAGACAATAAACGAGTTTTAGAATCGATCTCCTCTTGTGTACTTAGCAGCAAAAAAGGGATTAAAAAACTCGATACCGCAGTTCATAAATTACTGAAACATCAAAACCCTGAACTCATCATTATTGAAACGTCGGGAAGTTGCCATCCGATGCCGCTTATTAAATATTTCAAAGAGCAAACAAAAGTGCAGCTCACAGGAGTTATGGTACTTGTGGATAGTCTGATGTTAGCACATGACTTTAAGTATGGAGAAAAGCTGATTCCTGAGTTCCAAGAAAACATGCGTCAAGGAAAGAGAGATACCATTAACTTGTTGGTAGAGCAGATTCTATTTTGCAGTCATTTGATCCTTACCAAGGCAGACAGGATAGAAAAAGACAAACTGCCAGACATTGCGACCTACATTCAACAAATCAACCCGGCAGCATCAACACATTCGGTTCTTTTTGGAAAACTTAAAATAGAATCGCTATTTGACATTGAGGCCTATGATTATTTCACAGTGAGTCGCTTAGTTGAAGAACTACAACCTGTTTTAGAGGCCGAAGAACATGCCGACAAACCTTATAATCTCGAGACTTGTGTGATTCATGATGACCGCCCATTTCATCCAGAACGACTATGGAACGTGTGTCATCAATACCTAGACAAACGCATTTACCGCAGTAAAGGATTTTTCTGGCTTGCCAGTCGAGACAAGCATTCGCTACTTTGGAACCAGGCCGCTGGAGGCATCAATCTCGAATTGATTGGATCTTGGCGATCTGGAATTGTTGAAGCTGAAGACCACGGACTTTCAGACCTAGAGATACAAATGCTCAAAGAAGAACTACAAAAAGAAACAGGTCGTTTTGGAGATCGACATTGTGACCTTACTGTGATTGGAGATAAAGAACAAGTGCATCAATTTACAGAGAAACTCAATTCTTGCTTTCTTACGGAAGAAGAAATAGAGCTATGGCATCACGGGTATGACTTTAAAGATCCTTGGCCAACAAACATTGTGAGAATGGTGAATTAAAACTAA
>JBELGW010000042.1:0-21317 GCA_042091715.1 Polaribacter sp.
ATTTTGAATCCCGTTTTATCTGATACTCAGATAAAGGAAACAGTACAAAAGTTTAACGACTATTTGGTTTCTAAAGGTGCCGAAATGATATCAAAAGAAGATTGGGGCTTAAAAAAATTGGCATACCCAATCCAAAAGAAAAAAAGTGGATTTTACCACTTGTTTGAGTTTAAAATGGCTGGAGAAGAGATTTCTTCATTCGAACTTGAGTTTAGAAGAGATGATAGCGTTATGCGTTATTTAACTGTTAAATTAGACAAACATGCTGCTGCTTGGGCTGAAAAGAGAAGAGCGCGTGTAACGGCTACTAAAAAATAAGAAGATATGTCATCTATAGAACAACAAGCAAAAGGAAACAAGCAAGGTGAAGTAAGATACTTAACGCCGCTTGACATTGAAACTAAAAAAGAAGCAAAATACTGTCGTTTTAAGAAGAACGGCATGAAGTATATCGATTACAAAGATGCTGACTTCTTAATGTATTTAGTAAACGAGCAAGGTAAAATTTTACCAAGACGTTTAACAGGAACATCATTAAAATACCAACGTAAAGTTGCACAAGCTATCAAACGTTCACGTCATTTAGCATTGATGCCGTATATTGGAGATATGTTAAAATAATAAAAGAAGAAGCATTATGGAATTAATATTAAAACAAGACGTAGAAAACGTAGGTTTCAAAGATGATGTTGTAACTGTAAAAAATGGTTTTGGAAGAAACTTTTTAATCCCTCAAGGATTTGCAGTATTGGCAACTTCTTCTGCTAAAAAAGTATTAGCTGAGAACTTAAAGCAACGTGCTTATAAAGAAGCTAAAATTATTGAAGAAGCTACCAAATTAGCGGATGCAGTAAAAGGTTTAGAAATTAAAATTGCATCTAAAGTGGGTACAGGAGACAAATTATTTGGATCTGTAAACAATGCAGATGTTGCTGCTGCTATCGAAAAAGCAGGAACTACGATTGATAGAAAATTTATCAAGGTTGTTGGTGGTACAGTAAAAAGATTAGGCAAGTACAACGCAACTGTAAGATTACACAGAACGGTTGTAGCTGATATTACTTTTGAAGTGATTGCAGAATAAAGAGAAATTGTTAATAATTTCTTAATAAAGAGTTTACTTATTTAAGTAAGCTCTTTTTTTTTGAACTAATTTCGTGAGAAACAAAACCATACATATCTTATGATAAGAAAATTAGCGATGTTATCCTTACTATTTGTAGTAAGTATGACAGCACAAGTAACAACATCAAAAATTAAAGGACTCGTTACAGATGCATCACGAGAAGCACTGCTCGGTGCGAATATTGTAGCATTGCATACTCCCACAGGAACGATTTCAGGAACCATTGCTCAAGACAATGGACGCTACAATTTATCAAACCTAAGAGTAGGGGGCCCCTACACAGTAACCATCACTTTTGTGGGATACAAATCAAAAAAGGTAACCGGGATATTTTTAACCTTAGGAGAAACCACCAATATCGACGCAGTATTGACTGAAGATGCGAATACCTTAGAAGAGGTTGTTATTAGTGGTGCTAGAAACACTGTTTTTAATAATGACAGAACAGGTGCAAAGACAAGTATTGGCGCTAAAGAATTGAAAAAATTACCAACAATTTCGAGATCAGCGGCAGATTTTACACGTTTAGATCCTGCAGCTTCTGGAGGCTCTTTTGGGGGTAGAAATGATCAATTTAATAGCTTTACCCTAGATGGTTCTATTTTTAACAATCCCTTTGGTTTAGATGCAGCAACGCCAGGAGGCCAAACAGATTCACAACCGATTTCTCTAGATGCCATTGATCAAATATCTGTTGCCACTGCACCTTATGATGTCACCTTATCTGGATTTACAGGAGCTTCTGTAAATGCTGTAACAAAGAGTGGAACAAATGAAATATCAGGTACTGTCTATGGTTTCTTTAGAAATCAAGATTTAACAGGAAGTAAGGTAAAAGGAGAAAATATATTTGTGCCTAAATTAGAACAATCGCAATATGGATTTAGTGTTGGGGCACCAATCGTGAAAAATAAATTGTTTGTATTTGCAAATTTTGAAAAAGAAGAACGAAAAGATTTAGGACAAACATGGATGCCAAATACAGGTACCGGGGCCATTAACGAATCGAGG
Source organism: Polaribacter sp. (assembly GCA_042091715.1). Taxonomy (GTDB): domain Bacteria; phylum Bacteroidota; class Bacteroidia; order Flavobacteriales; family Flavobacteriaceae; genus Polaribacter. The sequence goes on from JBELGW010000042.1 coordinate 2,138, forward strand.
GTCTTAGAATCAGACTTGATCAACGTCATGAATGCGCTCTCAGGCATCGGATACGATACAGGAGCTTATAAAGGATTTACCCATGACGCAGGAAGTACCAAAGGATTGGTGAAGTTGGATTGGAATGTGAATGATAAAAACCGTTTGGCATTTGTCTATAATTTTTTAAATGCATCTAAAGACAAACCAGCCCATCCTACAGCAGTAAATAGACGAGGTCCTGATTTTACAACATTGCAGTTCCAAAATTCTGGATATACCATTAACAATAAGATTCAATCATTTTTGATGGAATTGAACTCGCAGTTGCCAGATAATATGTCTAACAAATTGCAAGTAGGCTATACGCATTTCGACGATTCTAGAGATCCTTTTTCTGCTCCAGCGCCAGTAATTAATATTACAAAAGATGGAACGCCTTATATCATTGCAGGACATGAACCTTTTTCAATCCATAACAGGTTAGACCAAAAGGTACTTCAGATAACAGACAATTTGAACATTAGTGCGGGAGATCACAATTTTACAGTTGGGTTCTCTTTTGAGAAATTCATGTTTAAAAATTCTTTTAATTTAAAAGGATATGGGTTTGATGTTTTTGGAAGTGTCGATATCAATGATTTCGATGCTGCAAACTATGCACAAGCACTTGCAGACGCAAGAACTACTTACGCGACGAAAAATGCCATGGAAGACGGCACTGATGGTGGCTGGAATTTAGCAGAAGTAAACGTTGGTCAATTGGCTTTTTATGCACAAGATGAATGGAATGTAACGGAAGATTTTACATTGCAATACGGTGTGCGATTTGACAAGCCATTGTATTTTGATACATCAAAAATGGCACAGAAGTTTATTGATACCGAAAATTCAGAATGGTATGTTCCGGGCATCGAGTATGTAGATCCTGCAACAGGTGATTCGGTTGTTTTTGATCATACAAAAATGCCTAACAATAACTTTTTAGTGTCACCAAGAGTAGGATTTAATTGGGATGTAAGAGGAGATAAAACATTTCAATTAAGAGGAGGTACAGGTTTATTTACAGGGCGGTTGCCATTTGTATGGTTAGGGAATCAAGTGAGTGGGCCAGATGTGTTTTTCTACCAAGTCGTAGACCCTGATTTTAAATTTCCACAAGTTTGGAGAACGAGTTTAGGAGTTGATTACAAGATGGAAAATGGCGTTGTATTGACAACCGATCTATCCTATACAAAAGATATCAATAGTGTACATGTACAAAACTGGGGATTGACACCACCTTCAGGAACCTTAAATGGTCCAGATTCAAGACCAATTTATACAAGAACAGATCGCCAGTCTTGGACGGCACCATGGGGACAGGATATTGCCAATGCCTATGTATTGACAAATTCTGACAAAGGGTATACGATCAACGCTTCATTGAAAGCTGAAAAAAGCTTTGACAACGGTTTGTACACCATGTTGGCCTATAATTATTTAGAAGCAAAAGATGTAAATTCAATAGAAGCAGAAATAACAGGAGATGCTTTTGCTTTCAATCCTGCATTGGCAAACGTGAACAATGATGTACTTGCTCACTCGAAGTATGGAGATAAAAACAGAGTGATTGGTGTGATTACAAAAGGATGGAACTATGGTAAAAATAAAGAGTGGGGAACAACAATCTCTACATTTTTTGAATACGCTCAAGGAGGAAGGTTTTCATATACCTATGGAGGCGATATCAACGGAGACGGATCTGTTGTAAATGACTTGCTATATATTCCAACGGAGTCAGAGATTGGTTCCATGGCATTCGCGCAAGCAGGGCAAGGAACAGCTTTCAATAATTTCATAGCACAAGATGATTATTTGAATAGCAGAAGAGGGCAATATGCAGAGCGTTATGGCGCCATTGCTCCTTGGAGAGGTCGTTGGGATGTGAAAATTTTACAAGACTTAAAAATAGGAAGCAACAACAATCAATTGCAGTTTAGTATTGATATCTTAAATTTTGGTAACCTCCTAAATTCTGATTGGGGACTCGTTCAACAGCCAAATGCTGTACAACCAATTGGTGTAAGTGTAGATGCTACAGGAAGTCCAACATATACCTTTAGCGAGGATACGCAAACAACTTTTGGATACAATGCAAGTTTATTGTCCAGATGGCAAATGCAATTTGGATTGAGATATAGTTTCTAAATCAAAAAATATTATAGATATTTGAACCGCCTAATTTTAGGCGGTTTTTTATTTTTAATAACATGAAGTATAGGCAACTTACCAAAGAGCAATTTGAAGCATTACACGAAGAATTTGCTACTTTTTTAGCAACGCAAAGTATTGATGTCAACGAATGGAATCAAATTAAAAAGGACAAACCACATGTCGCAGAAGATGAAATGAATGTTTTTTCTGATGTTGTTTGGGATGATGTACTTACGAAAACCGGCTATCTTGAGCATTTTTCGAAACAAAGCTTGAACCTATTCAAGTGTAATGCGAATGAAATTCAAAGAATTTTTATAAAAGTGAATGTTGACATTGATCTTCTTGAGAAAGAGGGATTTGAATGGCTGATGTCAAATCCTACCGATGTCAGCGTGGAGTATTTTACAGGGACCAAAAGCTATTCTGACGATAGAAATACAGAGCTATTTGCCTTAATTGAAAAAGGAAGTGCAATAAGTAAGGGCGAATTATTTACCTATTTCAACAAGTTAACTTCATAAAATACGAATGCACTTGGTGTTATGCATCTCTATCTTCTAACAGTCGGCGTATTCACTAAAAAAGTAGCTGAAGTAGCTTCTCTGTGCCTATACTCGCAACAGAATTGATAATAGTGAGATTAGGGTATTGATTCGCTGTAATTACAGGTTTAGGATCAATAAAATAAATGGGCGTATTCGATGCGGCATACTGTATTAGGCTCGCAGCTGGATAAACTTGCATCGAGGTGCCTATAATAACTAGGATATCTGCATTCATTGTGATTTCCGCAGCTTTATTTAATAAAGGGACTTCTTCTCCAAACCATACGATATGGGGTCTTAATTGTGAGTTTTCATCACACATATCACCAGTAACCAAGTCTTTCTTCCAGTCATATACCAATGATGCATTGGCAGTGCTTCTTACTTTGAGCAGTTCACCATGCAAATGTAAGATGTTGGTACTTTTTGCACGTTCATGCAAATCATCAACATTTTGAGTGATGATTTGTACATTGAAATTATTTTCCAATTTCTTTAGATTGAAATGGGCTTTGTTTGGTGACACCGAGAGCAATTGTTGTCTTCGTTGATTGTAAAAATCCAAAACCAAGTCTTGGTTTTTACGAAAACCTTCAGGCGAGGCAACTTCCATCACATCATGACCTTCCCATAACCCGTTCGCGTCTCTAAATGTTTGAATTCCGCTTTCTGCAGAAATACCCGCCCCGGTTAGAACCACTATATTTTTCATTGATAAAATTTAAAGCTAAAATATGATTTTTATAGTATGTTTGCACAAAGCAATAAGATTAAGATGATCGATCAAAAATTTTTGAACCATTTAGAAGGTTTTGTTAGCGAAAAAAGAAAGGAAACGTTTCACAAGGTTTTGGAAGAGAGGACCAGGCATTTCACGGTGGTGCTTGAAGATATTTTTCAGCCGCACAATTCAAGTGCAGTGATTCGAAGTTGTGATATTTTTGGCATACAAGACGTGCATGTTATTCAAAATAAATACTCGAGTAAGGTATCTAGACATGTTGCAAAGGGATCTCAAAAATGGTTAGATATTAAAAAGTACAATCAAAGTGCAACAAATACACAAGATTGCTTGGATGCATTGAGAAATGAAGGCTATCAAATTATAGCAACAACTCCGCATAATGAATCTTGTTATCTGCATGAATTTGACATCACTAAAAAGTCTGCTTTTGTTTTTGGAGTAGAAAAGGAGGGTGTTTCTGAATATACAATGAAGCAGGCAGATGGTTTTTTAAAAATACCAATGGTCGGTTTTACAGAAAGTTTAAATATCTCTGTAGCTGCAGCGATTATATTGCAAGATATTACCACCAAGTTGAGAGCATCTAATATTCCGTGGAAGCTTTCGAACCAAGAAAAGGAACTCCTGTATTTTGAATGGGTACAAAAATCAATAAAAAGTATCGAGAAAATTTCGGAGCGTTATCTTTCAGATGTAGAACAGCAATAAGTCACTTCACAGGATTGCTTAAAACAACATAATGGACTGCCTGTATTTGATGTCTGTTATGGCTATCACGAATAAAGGTGGGGTCAAGAATAGAGATGCGTAATTAGTTCACAAAAACTTTTTCAATAGTAGCAACAGAATCACATCTTTTAATGTATAGTTGTATATGCGCCAAGCTATCTTTTCCAGTAATTAAATATTCTGGACAGGGTTTGATACGTGGTTTGCTTTTTCCAAAATCTACATCTGCACGCTCGAGAATTGCTTGCACAGTTATGCTATCTAGCTGGTTTTCTTTTAAAACAGCAGTCGCTTCTGCACTGTAGGCTTTCTCTCTAATTCTAATTGTTTTTAATGTCCGTGCATCCATCCCATAATCAAAGGATACATCCTTTTTTTTCCAAATAAAAAAAACAAGAACACCCCCTAAAGAGAACCCTATCAAATAATATCCAATTCGTTTAAGCCAATCCATTTTCTTAATTTATAGTTGCAAAATTAATGGTATTTTATCAATCTATCTAAACTTTAGGTGGTTCTTATTATAGAAAAATAAGCTAAAAGAAGTTTTCTCCTTCTCATAGATCAATCAATTCGTGGCAATATATAGTTTGGATGGGGTAAAAAAAAGTACTTCTTTTTTAGGCAGCTTGCCATCATGTGTGATTTGTTAAAATGAAGAAGCATGTCTCCATGGTTTTCTCTAAACGAACGAGCACTTTTCAGTTTCTATTTGGTACTACAAGGAGTCCTCTTATGCTACTATTTTTTTGCAGCTAATTAATGATTGTATTGCAGTCTAATAGCAACTGATGGACCATTAGATAATGAGTAAATTAATATCTCTAAATGGCAAGTTGAACCAATCGGCCACTATTTTATTTGTTAGAATCCCATGATAAAAATACATGCCTTTTCTCAGTCCTTGATCAAAGCGTGCCGCATTTTCAAATCCACCTTCTTCTGCAATGTTCAATAAATAGGGAGTGAAAATATTGCTAATAGATACAGAAGCTGTTCTTGCATATCTGGAAGGAATATTGGGTACACAATAATGAGTGACTCCGTGCACGTCGAATGTTGGATTGCTATGCGTGGTTACTTTTGATGTTTCAAAACAGCCACCTCTGTCAATACCTACATCAACAATGAGGGCACCGTCTTTCATTTGTTCCACCATCGCTTGAGTAACCATAATCGGTGATCTATTTTTTCCGCGCAAGGCACCAATGGCAACATCGCAGCGCATGAGTGCTTTTAATAAGGTTTTAGGTTGTATTGTAGAGGTATAAATGGGGGTATTTAAACAATGCTGTAGTTTTCTTAATTTTGTGATTGAATTGTCAAAAACTTTTACTCTCGCTCCCAAACCTATCGCTGATCGTGCTGCAAACTCACCAACCGTTCCTGCACCAATAATGACAACATCTGTGGGAGGAACTCCACCAATATTTCCAAGTAATAATCCGTTTCCTTTATTACTATTGCTAAGCAACTCTGCTGCAATGAGTATGGAGGCAGTACCTGCAATCTCACTCAATGATTTGACAATAGGATAAACACCGTGATCATCTTTGATATAATCAAATGCAACCGCAGTAATTCTTTTCTCTGCAAGTTTTTCGAAATAGCCTTTTGTTTGCGTTTTTAATTGTAACGAAGATAATAATACCGTTTGTGGCTTAATGTAGGCGATTTCTTCTAGGGTGGGAGGAGCTACTTTCAAAACTATATTACAACCAAAAGCTTCCGCTGTGTTGTAAGAAACTTTAGCACCTGCATCTGCATAATCCGTATCATTAAAATTAGCGGCTTCTCCAGCACCACTTTCAATAACAATTCGATGTCCATGAGCTGTTAAAGCAGCTACGGCATCGGGTGTTAAACAGACACGTTTCTCTTCAAAATGTGTTTCTTTCGGCAGTCCAATAAACAATTCTCCTTTTTGCTTTTGAATTTCAAGCATTTCTTCTTGTGGTATCAATTCTTCTTTGCTAAATGGAGAGTATTGGCTCATAGGTGTTATTTGATTTCAAGTTTACGTTGACCATCTTCTAAAACTGTAATATGTATTTCAGTGGCGCTTAAAGGTAGTAAATTTTCTATATTCTGCGGCCATTCAATGAAACACCAAGCATCTGAATAAAAATAGTCCTCAATTCCAATATCATAGGCTTCATTTTCATCTTCGATTCTATAAAAATCAAAGTGATACACTGTTTGCTTTAACGATGTTTGATACTCGTTTACCAAAGAGAAAGTTGGAGAATTTGCTACCTCCAAGATTCCTAAAACCTTACATAATTCCTTAATAAGTGTTGTTTTTCCGGCACCCATTTCTCCATAAAACAGCAACGTTTTGTTTTTTGTTGATGCTAAGATTTCGCTTGCAACTTTATGAAGTTCGTGCATTGAGTAGGATATCATCATTTCACAAAAATACTTAAAAAGGTTACAATCTTTGGTTCAAATTGTACTATTTCTATCAGGATTTTTTTGTGAAGGAGCTATTTGTGAGCATTTTCATATCGGTATTTTTGGTATTGCACTATTTTGATTCTGAAGTAAAAGCAACTTGTAATTGCATTTATTTAGGCTCATAAATGGCACATGGAATGATCATTTCTTCCAGAGAAATTCCCCCATGCTGATAGGTGTTTTTGTAATATTTTACATAATGATTGTAGTTGTTTTGGTAGGCTAAAAAGAGGTCTTCTTTGGCAAAAATAAACGAACTATTCATGGAGCTACTAGGCAAGAAAATGTCTTTAGGGTTTCGAACTGCATAGACATCCTTTTTCGAATAGCTCAAGCTTCTTCCAGTTTTATATCTCAGATTAGAACTCGCATATTTATCGCCTATTACCTTTGATGGGTGTTTGCAATTAATGGTTCCGTGATCTGTTGTAATGATTAGTTTTTGTCCTAATTTTTGTGCTTTTTGTATGATATCAAGTAAAGGTGAATTTCTAAACCAACTCTCAGTTAAGGAGCGGTAGGCTTTGTCATCTCCTGCCAATTCTTTGATGACTTCCATTTCTGTTTTTGCATGTGAAAGCATGTCTACAAAATTATATACAACCACGGTTAAATCATTTTCCTTGGTCGCATTGTAGTTTGTGGCTAGTTCTTTACCGTTTTTTAGATTTGTTATTTTGTAGTATGCGTGCTTTAAATCGAGCCCTAATCGATTTATTTGAGCTGATAAAAGTTCATTTTCAAACAGGTTTTTCCCACCTTCATCCGTATCGTTTTTCCAAAAATCAGGATACATTTTTTCTATTTCAGAGGGCATTAAGCCTGCAAACAAAGCATTGCGAGCGTATTGCGTCGCAGTCGGTAAAATACTGAAATAAGACTGCTCCCTGTTTTTCTTAAAATACTCGTTTATGTAAGGTTCTAATACCTTAAATTGATCAAGGCGTAGATTGTCTAGTACAATTAATAATGTGCCTCTATTTGAAGTACATTCGGGAAAAATAAGCTCTTTTAAAAGTGTATGAGAAAAAATAGGTTTTTGAGAACTCGTTAGAAATCCTTGGTAGTTCTTTTGAATAAATTTGAAAAATAAATTATTGGCTTCTGCTTTTTGACCTGTCAAAATTTCTAACATCCCACGATCATTAATCTGCTCCAATTCCAATTCCCAATGCACCAATTTCTGGTATACAGAAATCCATTCTTCATAGGAATGTACCATGGCTAAATCCATAGAGATTTTTCTAAATTCTTGTTGGTATGTTGATGTTGTTTTATTGGAGACTAATTTTGAGAGGTCTAAATTCTTCTTTAGACTTAACAATATTTGATTTGGATTTACAGGTTTGATTAAATAGTCAGCGATTTTAGATCCAATGGCTTCTTCCATGATCGCTTCTTCCTCACTTTTTGTAATCATCACAACAGGGAGATTGGTGTGTTTTTGCTTAATCTCCGACAATGCCTCTAAACCACTGATACCCGGCATATTTTCATCTAAAAAAACAATATCAAAAGAATGCGCATCTACAAGATCAATAGCATCTGCACCATTTGTACATTTGGTCACCTCATAATTTTTCTTTTCCAAAAAAAGAATATGAGATTTTAATACATCTATTTCATCATCAACCCATAAAATTCTTATCTTTCTCATCCCTTTTAATATTTATTGCTAATGTACTGTAAGCTTTGCTTTTCTCGTTTTTATTTTCGTTAAAATAAAGTGAATTGTGACCCTTTGTAATTGTTCTTTCTAACTATAGTATATTTGCTCAACTAAAAATATGACATTGAAAACTTCTAGTACAAATAAGCTTAAAATATTGAACGATCCAATCTACGGATTTATTACGATTCCCAACAGTTTAATTTTTGATATTGTAGAACACCCTTATTTCCAACGTTTAAGACGTGTAAGTCAAATGGGATTTTCAAATTTAGTATATCCTGGAGCAAATCACACACGTTTTCATCATGCGTTGGGCTGCATGTATTTAATGCAAAAGGCCATTCGTGTGCTGAAATTTAAAGGGATACCTATTTCCGAAGATGAATCAAACGCGCTGTGTATTGCCATTTTATTGCATGATATTGGACATGGTGCATTTTCTCATGCTCTGGAACATAGCATTGTAAATGATATCAGCCATGAAGAAATTTCTTTAAAGTTTATGAAGAAATTAAATATTGACTTTAAAGGGAAACTGAGTTTAGCGATTGAAATTTTTGAAGGAAAATACCATAGGAATTTCTTCTACCAATTGATTTCTAGTCAACTAGATATTGATCGTTTAGATTATTTAAAAAGAGATAGTTTTTACACAGGTGTTGCTGAGGGAAATATCAGCTCTGATCGCCTAATAGCCATGATGAATGTTGCTAATGATGAATTGGTTATTGAAAAAAAAGGCATTTATTCTGTGGAAAAGTTCATCATCGCTCGGAGATTGATGTATTGGCAAGTGTATTTGCATAAAACGGGAGTAGTTGCAGAAAATATGCTTGTAAAGATTTTACAAAGAGCCAAAGAATTGGCAAAAGAAGGGGTAGACTTACCTGCAACAAAAACATTGCAATATTTCTTATATCATCCCATAACGGCAAACAATTTTACAGAGGAAACGCTAGACATGTTTTCAAGATTGGATGATTATGATGTGCTCTCAGCAATTAAAGAATGGACCTCGCATAAAGATCTTATTTTATCTGAATTGGCAAAGATGATGATTCATCGGAACTTGTTTAAAATTCAAATTCAAGACCAACCGTTTGCAAATAGTACCCTAAAAGAACAGCAAGATAAATGGATGAAGAAGTTAGACATTGATAGGAATCAAGTCTCCTATTTTGTTTTTCAAGATAAAGTTAGAAACCAAGCGTACAATTCTAAAAACCCCATAAAAATTCTAATGGGACCGAACCAAATGGTCGATATTGCTGCTGCTTCAGATCAATTAAATTTACAAGCATTGACCAAACCGGTAGAGAAATATTATGTATGCTACCCGAAGAAAATGTAATTAGTCAATTACTAAGTTTTTTCATACTTTTGCAGACTATGAATTTTACAGCTGAACAAATAGCCGAAATTTTAGAGGGAGACATTTTTGGAAATCCAAAAGTAGAAGTTTCGAGGCTTTCTAAAATTGAAGAAGGGGAAAAAGGGAGTTTAACTTTTTTGGCAAATCCCAAGTACAATCACTACATATATACTACAAAAGCGTCAATCGCTATTGTGAACAAAAGTTTTGTTCCTGAGAAAGCACTCAGTATGACTTTAATAAAGGTAGACGATGCCTACACTTCGTTTTCGAAATTATTGGAATTCTACAATCAGGTAAAAAATAATAAATTTGGCCGTGAAGAGCCGCATTACATAGCGGCATCTGCAAGTATCGGAAATGACGAGTATATTGGAGCGTTTTCCTATATAGGAGCACAGGTGAAAATAGGAAATAATGTAAAAATATATCCGCATGTCACCATTGAAGATAATGTAGTGATCGGAGACAATTCCACGATTTTTTCAGGGGCTAAAATTTGTTCAGAAACTCAGATAGGAAAGCATTGTGTAATCCATCCTGGTGCCATCATCGGTTCTGATGGATTTGGATTTGCTCCTAACACAGAAGGAGTTTACAGTAAAGTGCCACAAACAGGTATGGTTGTGATAGAAGATCATGTCGATGTTGGCGCCGCAACGAGTATTGATAGAGCAACATTGGGGGCCACAATTATAAGAAAAGGAGTGAAACTAGACAATCAAATCCAAATAGGTCATAATGTTGAAATTGGAGAAAACACGGTGATAGCTGCTCAGACTGGAGTTTCTGGATCTACGAAAATAGGGAAAAATTGTATGATTGGAGGACAAGTTGGTTTTGCAGGACACCTTATCATCGGTGACCATGTAAAGATAGGTGCTCAGTCAGGAGTTTCTAAAAATATCAAAGATCATCAAATTATTAGTGGATCTCCGGCATTCAGTTTTTCAGATTTTAACAAATCTTATGTGCATTTTAAAAATCTTCCGAGAATAACAGAAAAATTATACAAAATAGAAAAAGAGGTGAAAAATCAAAATAGTTAATGATGACTAGCAAACAACAAACAATTAAAAACGAAATTAGTCTATCAGGAGTTGGGTTGCATACAGGTAATACTGTAAATATGACTTTTAAACCGGCAGCAGTAAATCATGGTTTTGCTTTTGTACGTGTAGATTTAGAAGGGAAGCCTATTATTGGAGCAAGGGCAGAATATGTAACAGATACAAAACGCGGAACGAATCTAGAAAAAAATGGTGTTCAGATTCAAACCTCTGAACATGTTTTAGCCGCTGCAGTGGGTCTAGGAATCGATAATTTAATAATCGAAATCGATGCCTCTGAACCACCAATTATGGATGGTTCTTCCAAGTATTTTATAGAAGCTTTAGAGCGATCGGGTATTCAAGAACAAGAAGCCGAGGTGAAAGAATACATTGTGAAAGATATTATCTCCTATAAAGATGAGACTACTGGTAGCGAAATCATCTTAATGCCATCAGATACCTATCAAATAACAACAATGGTGGATTTTGGTACTAAAATTTTAGGTACTCAAAACGCAACATTATCCAATATTTCCGATTTCAAAGAAGAGATTGCAGATGCAAGAACATTTAGCTTTTTGCATGAAATAGAGATGCTTTTGGAGAATGACCTTATCAAAGGTGGTGATTTAAACAATGCGATTGTTTATGTAGACAAAGAATTGTCTGAAAGCACTATGACAAAATTAAAAAAGGCATTCAATAAAGAAGAGATTGCTGTTACATCCAACGGTATTTTAGACAATCTAACCCTGCACTGGGCAAATGAGGCAGCAAGACATAAGCTGTTAGATGTGATTGGTGATTTGGCATTGGCAGGTACTCGCATTCGAGGAAAGATCATCGCCAATAAGCCCGGCCATCAAATAAACACCATTTTTGCAAAAAAATTAGCAAAAATAATCAAAGCTGAACAACGAAATAACGTACCTCAGTTTGATTTGGGTCAACCACCTTTGATGGACATTCATCAAATTATGGATATTCTGCCGCACAGACCTCCATTCTTACTAATAGATAGAATCATAGAACTCTCTGACAAGCATGTGGTTGGAATGAAGAATGTTACCATGAATGAAGATTTTTTCGTGGGGCACTTTCCGGGAGCACCCGTTATGCCGGGTGTATTGCAAGTAGAAGCCATGGCACAATGTGGCGGTATTCTAGTGTTGAGTACCGTACCTGATCCAGAAAATTACTTGACCTATTTTATGAAGATGGATAATGTAAAGTTCAAGCAAAAAGTACTTCCTGGAGACACACTCTTTTTTAAATGTGAATTGATTTCTCCAATTAGACGTGGTATTTGTCACATGCAATCCTATGGATATGCCAATGGTAAATTAGTGGTAGAAGCAGAATTAATGGCACAAATAGTAAAAAAGCAATAATTATGAATCAACCCTTAGCGTACATACATCCGCAGGCAAAAGTAGCAAGGAATGTTGTTGTAGAGCCGTTTACAACCATTAATAATAATGTTGAAATAGGTTCTGGAACATGGATTGGGTCTAATGTAACCATTATGGAAGGTGCACGAATTGGAAAAAATTGTCGAATTTTCCCTGGTGCAGTAATTTCTGCAATTCCACAAGATTTAAAATTTGAAGGAGAAGATTCATTGACCATTATAGGAGACAATACTACCGTTCGAGAATGTGTTACAATTAACCGAGGCACAAATGCTTCTGGCCAAACTAGAATAGGAGACAATTGTTTGATTATGGCAACCGCGCATATTGCGCATGATTGTGTATTGGGAGACAATTCTATAATTGTAAATGGTGTTGCTCTTGCTGGTCACGTAACCATAGGTAAGTATGCCATTATTGGAGGTTTGGCGGCAATTCACCAATTCATTCATGTAGGAGATCACGCAATGATTTCAGGTGGTTCATTAGTACGAAAAGACGTACCACCCTATACAAAAGCTGCGAAAGAACCTTTGTCTTATGTCGGAATTAATTCTATAGGTTTGAGGCGTAGAGGTTTTTCATCAGAAAAAATTAGAGAGATTCAAAATATTTATAGGATTTTGTACCAGAAAAATTATAACAATTCTCAAGCTTTAGAAATTATTGAAGGGGAGATGGAAGCGACTCCAGAAAGAGATGAAATTACCATGTTTATCCGTAATTCTCAGCGTGGAATTATGAAAGGATACTCGGCATCATAACTATAAAATTAAACCATAACAAAAAATAAATGGCAACAACATCAGATATTAGAAACGGATTGTGTATTCGATACAACAACGACATATACAAAATAGTAGAATTCTTGCACGTAAAACCAGGAAAAGGTCCCGCGTTTGTGAGAACCAAATTAAAAAGTGTTACCAATGGTAAAGTAATTGACAATACGTTTCCAGCCGGAAGGAAATTGGACGATGTGCGTGTTGAAACACAAAAGTTTCAGTTTTTATATGCAGACGGAGAAGATTATAATTTTATGAATACGACAGATTACAATCAAATTTCTTTGCAAAAATCAGTTTTGGACGCACCAGATCTATTAAAAGAAGGAGAGGTTGTTACCATTATTATTAATTCTGAAGATGATATGCCATTGTCTGTAGATATGCCATTAAGTGTTGTTTTAGAAGTGACACAAACAGAACCTGGACTGAAAGGAAACACAGCAACCAATGCTACAAAACCTGCAACAGTTGAAACAGGTGCCTCTGTGAATGTCCCTTTATTTATTAATGAAGGGGATAAAATTAAAATTGAAACAGCAAAAGGTACGTATCAAGAACGTATCAAAGAATAAACCTTTACACGATTCCCGCAGATTGCGGGAATCTTTTTTCATATGAAGTTTACAGCTGCACAAACCTTGGAACAAATAGCGTCATTGATTGGGGCTACCTATTTAGGAGATCCAAATTTTCAGATCACTGGAATTAATGAAATCCATGTCGTAACTCCAGGTGATATTGTTTTTGTTGATCATCCAAAATATTATGACAAGGCCCTAAATTCTCGGGCTACAACTATTTTAATCAATAAAGAGGTCCCATGTCCAGAAGGCAAATCATTGTTGATTTCGGAGGACCCTTTTCGCGATTTTAATAAAATCACGACACATTTCAATCCTTTTGTATCAGCGAACACAAGTATTTCAACCACTGCTAGTATTGGGGAGGGTACCATTGTTCAGCCCAATGTATTTATTGGAAACAACGTTCAAATCGGCAAGAATTGCGTGATCCATCCTAATGTGACAATTTATGATCATTGTGTCCTTGGAGATCATGTAACCATTCATGCGAATACCGTATTAGGTGGAGATGCTTTTTATTACAAAAATAGACCCTCTGGATTTGATAAGTTAATCTCGGGAGGAAGAGTGGTGATAGAGAATCATGTAGATTTAGGTGCTTCATGTACCATTGATAAGGGAGTAACAGGGGATACGACCATCAAAGAAGGGACAAAAATAGACAACCAAGTTCATGTAGGACATGATACTGTCATTGGAAAAAAATGCCTCATTGCATCGCAAACGGGTATTGCAGGATGTGTGGTCATTGAAGATGAAGTAACTATTTGGGGACAAGTGGGCACAACAAGTGGAATTACCATTGGTAAAGGCGCTGTAATTCTAGGACAAACAGGGGTGACAAAATCCATTGAAGGAGGAAAAAGCTATTTTGGAACTCCTGTGTCGGAGTCTAGAGAAAAGTTGCAAGAAATGGCGCAAATTAAACGATTTTTAAAAGAGAAAAAAAACAGTTAATTTGTAGTAAAAATCTTTTTTTGATACAAATCAAAAAACTATTTTTGTCCGATACAAAGGCAATTGATTTCCAATTGATATATAATTTAGATTAAACAAAAAACAAATGAGCGTTTTAGTAAATAAAGATTCAAAAATTATAGTACAAGGATTTACTGGTAGTGAAGGAACTTTCCATGCTGGTCAAATGATTGATTATGGAACCAACGTAGTTGGTGGTGTAACTCCAGGTAAAGGAGGTCAAGAGCACTTAGGAAAGCCCGTATTTAATACAGTTGCAGATGCTGTAGAAAAGGCGGATGCCGATACCACTATTATTTTTGTACCTCCCGCTTTTGCTGCTGATGCAATTATGGAAGCTGCAGACGCAGGTATCAAAGTAATTATTTGTATCACAGAAGGTATTCCTACTGCAGATATGGTGAAAGTAAAAGCATACATAGATACAAAAGACTGTAGATTAGTTGGTCCTAACTGTCCGGGAGTTATTACTCCAGACGAGGCTAAAGTAGGTATCATGCCAGGTTTTATCTTTAAAAAAGGAAATGTTGGTATTGTATCTAAATCGGGTACATTAACATACGAAGCTGCTGATCAAGTTGTAAAACAGGGATATGGTATTACCACAGCTATTGGTATTGGTGGAGATCCAATTATTGGGACAACTACGAAAGAGGCTGTAGAATTGCTAATGAATGATGATGCTACTGAAGCCATTGTTATGATTGGAGAAATTGGAGGACAATTGGAAGCAGATGCTGCCAAATGGATCAAAGCTGACGGAAACAGAAAGCCAGTTGTTGGTTTTATTGCTGGACAAACCGCACCTGCAGGACGTACTATGGGACATGCTGGAGCAATTGTAGGCGGAGAAGATGATACTGCACAAGCAAAAATGGCAATTTTAGCGGAAAATGGAATTCACGTTGTTGATTCTCCTGCAAAAATTGGTGAGATGATTGCAAGCGTTTTGAAGTAATAGCTACAAAGCACCTTGCATATTTGAAATAGATATAATTTCCCGTTTGTGCTGATGTATGTCAGTCTTACGGGATTTTTTTAATTAAATGTGATTTCTTTTGAAGAACGAAAGATTATTATATTTGACAAGTATTAGAAATCAAACAACCACATATGAAATTATTAGAAAATAAAACAGCAATTATTACAGGTGCCACGAGAGGTATCGGAAGGGGAATTGCATTGATGTTTGCTCAGCAAGGAGCAAACGTGGCATTTACCTACAGTTCTTCTGTAGAAGCTGCTGTGTCTTTAGAAAAAGAATTAACAGCACTAGGAGTTCAAGCCAAAGGATACCAATCTAATGCAGCAATTTTTGATGCAGCTCAAACTTTGGCAGCTGATGTTTTAAAAGAATTCGGAGCTATTGATGTGTTGGTAAACAATGCAGGTATTACCAAAGACAATTTACTCATGCGTATTTCTGAAGATGATTTCGATAAAGTAATCGAAGTAAATTTGAAATCTGTATTTAATTTAACAAAAGCAGTGATTCGTCCTATGATGAAACAGCGCAAAGGTTCTATTATCAACATGAGTTCTATTGTAGGTATTAATGGAAATGCTGGTCAAACGAACTACGCTGCTTCAAAGTCTGGAATTATTGGTTTCTCTAAATCAGTAGCCTTAGAACTTGGCTCTAGAAATATACGATCAAACGTGATTGCTCCTGGATTCATTGAAACAGAAATGACCGAAAAATTAGACGAAGCTGTGGTGCAAGGATGGAGAGATTCAATTCCTTTAAAGCGAGGAGGGTCTCCAGATGATATTGCCAATGCTTGTGTATTCCTAGCCTCCGATATGAGTAACTATATCACAGGGCAAACCCTGTCTGTTGATGGAGGTATGAACTAAGTATACAACTTGATGAAAATTAAAAAAACCTGTAAAGTATTTTTACAGGTTTTTTAATGAAATAACTTTTCTTTCAAAGCTTTGTATTTTGTTCTTCCAACCGGAAGTATCATGCCATTCCTTAACTCCACGGCATACTGACTCCCTGTTTTTACGATAATTTCTTTTATCTCGAGTGTTTTTACAAGATATGATTTATGAATGCGTTCAAATGATTTAGGCAATAGTTGAGTGAGCTTTTCCAAAGATTTTCCATGCAGTTCTTTTCCGCCATCTGCAAGGAATAACTCCGTATATACGCCAGCTCCTTTTATATACAGGACTTCATCAATGTTGATTAGCTGAATGATACCACGCTTTTTAATGGCTAAAAATTGTAAATTTTCCGCGCCAACTTCTTCCTTTTTTACAATGCGATTGAAGGCTTGTGCCAAGCGCTCTTTGTTAAAAGGTTTTGGAACAAAATCTAAAACACCAAACTCAAATGCTTTGATAGCCTCCTGTTTGTTTGCAGAAATAATAATGGTATGAAAGGTGCCTGAAGCAGTTTCTTTTAGAATGTCGAATCCGTTTTCACCATTTAAATTCAAATCCAAACATACCAAGTCTAGCTTCTGAGTTTTAATAAAATGCAAGCCTTCAGACAACGATTGAACTGTAGTTATCTTTTGCAAGGTATTTAAAAAATAATCTTTGGCCATTCTTTCTACTCGCCTTGCAATTCTCAGTTCGTCTTCAATAATTAGTAGGTTCATTTTTGTATAGTTATTGTGTTTTTCCATCCCTCCGGCACTGCCTCTGACCCGAAAGACCATGTGTTGCCATAGCTTTCTGTTAAACGAGCTTTGATGTATTTAAAGCCTGTTCCACCCCTTGAATTTTTTTCTTTCTTTCTTATTTTTCCAAACGTTAAAAATATAAATTCTTCTGCCTTTTCAGTACTAGCTACAATGAGTTTGAAACGCATGGTATTATGGTCACTTGGAAGACAATGTGTAATGCTATTTTCAAGTAAGGTATGAATGACTGCAGGTGGTATTTGTTGAACACGGGCTTCATCCACTCCAGTATCCTCCCATATATAATCAATCTCTTTTCGAAATTTCATGATGTTGATATGACTTTTACACAATTTTATTTCTTGAGTAATTGGAATCAATGTTTCATTTTCGACTTGACTGATCAAATCAAATTCTTCAGCCAATGCTTCAATGAACAAAACACCTTTTTCAGGCGCTTCTTCTATCCAATCAATGAGGGAAGTTAACGTATTCATTAAAAAGTGCGGCTGTATGCTCTTTTTTAGTAATTCTACCTTCAAACGTGAAGAATGGACTAAAGAGGTTTCGTAGGCAACTCTTTGTTCTTTGGTTCTCAAAGACAGTATATACAACATGCCTAACAAAATAATACTAAAGCCAAGATGAATACTAAGATCGTAATCTACGATATAATGAAAGAAAATACTCGTCAATAATGAAATCAATACGATGATAGCGCCATTCATTTTCTTGAAGGTTCCAAAAATAACAATTGCTAGGGAAGTATACCACATGAAAAGAATCATGTTATGGGCTGTAGAATCATGATTTTCATGTTCTCGAATAAATATATAAAGGAGCAAAGCAGCATAGCACAATACTATTTTCTTTCTTTTAGGAAATTGAAACTGCAGTGAAAAATACAGCGGAGTTAATAAAGAAATTAAAAATGTAATGATGCCGACAACTTCTAATCTTGTATGATGTTTGCTGTAGTGAATGTCTATATATGACTTCATGTATTCAAAAAGAATCAATAAAAAGAACAACAGACAATTGGCACTAAAAATCAAAGTAGCGTAACTTTTGGGATTGCTTAGAAATAGGAAAAAGAAATACAAGGAGGCCATTAAAAAGATACCTGCAAAAATGTGAATGAACACATTGGTTTTCATATCTCTCTGGAGAAGATCCTTGTAGTCAGCAATGTAAAAATTCAAATATGGATAGTAATCAAGGTAGAAGTGAATGCTTTTTCTCAGTACAAGTTCATGTTTTCCTTTTACGGATAGTTCTCTAGGAATCATAAATTCGGCGAACATTCCTTTTTCTTCAGATTTTGATCGTGTAGTTGGATCCCCATTTTTCCCAATTAACAGGCCATCCCAAAATACTTCATAAGCTCCGTGCTGAAAAATAAGAATGCCATATTGGTTCAACTCTTTGGGGGCTTCAATAATGTTCACATCTGTTTTTGACCAGAAAATTTTATCTTCAACAATGTCAATATCTTTTTGCCAAATGCTGTTTTGATGAATGGTATCAGCAGCATGATATAAGGTTTCCCCACGCTCAAATATAGGCTGAGACTTGTCAAAATTAACCAAGGACCTTTCTGAGCAACCTATAGTCAGGATCCCCATGAGGATTAGTAAACAAAAGAATATATTTGATGTTCTCATATATATGATAGATGAAGTACAAAACTAAGTTAAAATTTAGACAACTGTGAGCAGTTCAGCAAATCATAGAGCAGTTTGCATATAAAGGTTGTTTTTGTGTCGAGAATTAGTTGAGTTTTGCGTTCAATTAAAATCTATATCATGAAAACGATACCTTCTATTTTAACATGTTTACTCATAAACATTTCTATATTTTCGCAACAAGTCGGAAGTATTTCAGGCACAATTACAAACCTATCAAATGAAACATTACCCTTTGCCTCGGTGTTGCTTAAAGGACCCAATCAAAAATTAATAGAAGGAACCATTACAGATGAAAATGGAAACTTTAGATTCTCTAAAGTAGCTTATGGAACACATATTTTAGA
>JBELGW010000043.1:0-20742 GCA_042091715.1 Polaribacter sp.
CCTTTGCTCTACCAACTGAGCTAAGGTACCATTGCCTTAGCGGTGGCAAATATACTACCTCTTTTTTGATTTAACCAAATAAATTGTGAAAAATCTATTGTATTTTTGAGGCTTAACGAATCCAAAGCAATGAATTTAATAATTGATATCGGGAATACAAGAGTGAAAGCAGCTGTTTTTGAACAGGATAGCTTGTTGGAGTTGTTGGCTTTTACTTTAGATGAGTTATTTGAAAAAATAGATTTTTTTTTAAAAAAGTATCCAATTGAGGCTGCAATACTCTCTTCTGTCCAGGATTTATCAGAAGAAATGCAGCACAGGTTGCAGCAAAAAGCTTTTTTCGTTGTTTTAAATGCTCAAACAAAGGTGCCTTTTTTGAATGCCTATGCAACTAAAGATACCCTTGGAGTTGACAGAATTGCATTGGTTGCCAACGCTTCAAAAAAATACCCTAACCAAAACGTGTTGATTATTGATGCAGGTACCTGTATTACCTATGATTTTATCAATGCAAATCGGGAGTATTTTGGAGGTGCAATTTCTCCTGGGATTCAAATGCGTTACAAATCTCTTCACAAGTTTACCTCAAAATTACCCTTGCTGAAAAAAAAAGAAACAAATGTCATGATTGGTGGCTCTACGCAAGAAAGTATTCATTCTGGTGTGCTCATGGGGGTCTTGGGAGAAATTACATACATTATTGAGGCCTATAAGCAGGAAAATCGACATTTAACAGTAGTTTTAACAGGAGGAGATACTTATTTCTTGGCTAACCAATTAAAAAGTAGCATATTTGCCAATCCAAATTTTGTTTTGGAAGGACTTAATACAATTTTGAATCACAATAAAGAGGAATGCTAAAGAATTTTTTATACATATTTTTACTATTCATTGCAGTAACAACATACGGCCAAAGAACGAACTCTTCGCCCTATTCTTTTTTCGGTATTGGCCAACAATACAGTTCTCAAACTGTTGAGCAGGCAAGTATGGGGGGGATGGGAGTTTCTTTTGGGAATGTGTATCATTTAAATTTTATAAACCCTGCGGCAAATTCTCGTTTAAGATTTGCAACGTATTCAGTAGGTTTAAATGTAAATGACTTGACGATAAAAGATAATTCAGGTTCTCAAAAATCAACATCTACCAATATTTCATATATCAATATAGGGTTTCCGGTTGGTAAAAAAGCCGCTTTTTCATTTGGTTTGAAGCCAAATACCTCTGTAGGGTACTCCTTATTAAAGAATGTGAATGATGCAGACGGTGAACTAACTGAAACAACACGTTTTTATGGATCAGGAGGAACTAGTAAACTTTATGGTGCTTATGGTATCGAAGTCCTCAAGAATTTTAGTGTAGGTTTTGAAGGAGAATATGTGTTTGGTAATACAGAAAATACGGTTTTGGCTCAAAAAAGAGATGTATATTTAGCTACTAAAAATACGGATGGGACCAACATTAGTGGTGTTGGTTTGAAATTGGGAGTGCTTTACCAAAAAGAACTTGCCGGTAAAATTAAAATGAATGTAGGAGCCTCTGTGAAACTAGGAAACAGTCTTTCTGTTGAGGGGTCTGAATACTTGTATTCTACAGTTGTAGGTGCAGACGGTTCAGATTTCCCAAGAGATACCATCTCTTCTGCAACAGTTACGGGAGATATTAAAAATCCATTGAAAACAACACTCGGGGTTGGCTTTGGTAAAGAGAATAAATGGTTTGCTGCTGTTGATTATGAATTTCAAGATGCCTTGAATATAGATGCCTCTCAAATGGCAACGAGTTCATCCTTTAATTATGGAGCGTCTAATAGAATTTCTGTAGGAGGGTTTTATATTCCCAAAATAAACTCAATCTCCAGTTATTGGCATCGAATTACCTATCGAGGTGGAGTTCGATTCCAAGATACGGGCTTGCTGGTAAATACAGGGAATGGATCTGGATTTACAAAAGTGAAAGACTTTGGCATATCTTTTGGTCTAGGTTTACCATTGAAAGACCTGTCGAACCTTAATTTGGGTGTTGAATATGGCAAAAAAGGAACAACAATGAATAATTTAATACAAGAGAATTATTTTAATTTTAAACTAAGTTTATCTTTGAACGCTATTGGTAACTTAGCTTGGTTCCAAAAAAGAAAAATTGATTAATATAAATTGACAGATGATGAAAAAAATGACTCTGATGCTATTAGCAATTTTATTGCTTTTAAACACAAAAGTTGTAGCACAAGCCAATCAAGATTGTACAAACATGTACAATTTATTTAAAGGAGAAGTTCAAACAAAAAAATACGATTCGGCGAAAATAAAGCTCTTCTCTTTAATGAGTGATTGCCCGAAATTATCAGTTAATATTTACAAGTATGGAGATAAGCTAGCGAAGGCACAGTATAAAACCGCTGAAAATAAAGCTGAATACGCTGATCTCATTAAGAAAATATACGAGCAAAGGTTACAATATTACAAAAAGGATGAGGCGAAAGTACATAATGATTACGCTACATTCTTAGCTAAAAATAAGCTAGCAACAGATGAAGAAATTTTCTCATTGTTGGAGAAGGCATATAATTTGGATGCTTCAAGAATTGGTGTGGTAAATATTTACAAGTACTTTCGAGGTGTTACAGATAGAAATAAAGATACCAATGCACAAGTGGTTTTTGATACCTACGACGATGTGTTAGAGACAGTAGGCGAAAAACTTGAGTATTATGCAAAAAAAATAGCACCGATTCAGGCAAAACTTGATAAAGGAGTAACTTTAGATAAAAAGGAAAAAAATAATCTAAGAATTTACACGAAGAATTCGAAGTCTTTAGGGATGGTAGAATCAGGTTTAGATAAAATGATTATTGATTTATCTACATGTGAAAGACTGGTGCCATTATATACGAGAGATTTTGAAGCAAATAAAGTCAATGGACAATGGCTAAGTAGAGCGGTATCTAGAATGTTTACCAAAGGATGTACAGACGAGCCATTGTATGAGAAATTAGTAGAGGCTTGGGTAGCTGCAGATCCATCTCCTAAAACAACCGTTTACTATGCAGGTATCCTTTATAAAAAAGGGAAGGAATCTGAAGCGATGGAGTACTATAAAAAAGCCGTAGATCAAGAACCAGATACTTTTGAAAAAGCGAAGAACTTATATAAAATTGCACAATTGTTTGCTAAAAAAGGAAGAAAAAGTCAAGCAAGAAACTATGCGAGACAGGCCTTAAAGAACAATCCAAACTTTGGAAAGGCGTACCTGCTAATTGGAAGTCTGTATGCAAGTAGTGCAAATCAATGTGGTTCTACAGAATTTGATAAAAGAATGGTGTATACAGCGGCATTGAGAATGGCGAGAAGAGCGTCTGCTGTAGATCCAAGTATTGCGTCAAAAGCAAATAAATACATCAACAATTATTTATCTCAAGAGCCATCGAAAAAATTAATTTTCACCAAAGGAATTAAGGCGGGAACTCCTCATCAAATTAAATGTTGGATTGGAGAAACTGTAAAAGTCCCTCAGAAATAAGAATGCTTTTGAATAGACATATCGCATATAAAAACATTGCTGCTATTGGTTTAGTAGCAATGTTTTTTTCTTGTACCAATGATGCCACAGCGATTCAAGGGCTTTTACTTGAAAAAAATCAACCTGTTGGTATCGCAATTGAGTTGAATCATGTGTACAGAGATTCTGGTAGAATCACTTCCAAGCTAATTACTCCAAAGTTAAAGGACTTTAGCAATAGGCGTGCACATCCTTACAATGAGTTTCCAAATGGAATTACATTGATTTCCTATGGAGATAGTCGAGGAGATTCGATAACTATCAAAGGTGACTTTTGTTTGACTTATACAAAAACCTTAATCTCGAGATTGAAAGGAAATGTGGTCATTATCAATCATGCTGATGCTTCTAGACTAGAAACAACACAATTGATCTGGGATCAAAAGACAGATTATCTGTTTTCAGAAGATAATTTTACCCTTAGCACTCCAGAGGATGTAATTTACGGCGTTGGTTTTGAATCAAAAAAAGATTTGTCTAAATTTATAGCTAGAAGACAAACAAGTCAACACTTAATAAAGGAACAATAAGATATGAATACACTTTGGAAATACTTACAATACGGATATTTAGTAATCGGAATTATTTTTTTGGTAGAAGGCCTTTTATCTTTGAATGAAGATTTTGAAAAAGCAATTTTTATGCTTCTTTTTTCTGTTTTTATAACTTTGGTGTTTTTCTTTAAAAGACATTTTAGAAGAAAGGTGCAGACTAGAAACAAAAAGTAATACCTTCCATGGAAACTCAAATAGCAATTATTGTTATTTCAATCCTGCTTTCAGCCTTCTTTTCAGGCATGGAGATTGCATTTGTTTCTGCCAATAAGTTACACATTGAATTAGAGAAAAAGAAAGTTGGCTTTTTAGCTTCAATTTTAAGTACGTTTACAGGAAAACCTTCCAAGTTCATTACTACGATGTTGGTAGGTAACAACATTGCCTTGGTGGTGTATAGTATTTATATGGGGGATCTATTGTTGGGGCTGCTGCCTACCTCCACTTGGAACGAATTTACAATTCTTTTGGTTCAAACAATTATTTCTACAGTATTGATTTTAATTTCTGCAGAGTTTCTACCCAAAGCTATCTTCAGAATATATGCAAATGAGGCATTGAGGTTTTTTGCACTTCCAGCCTACTTCTTTTACATCTTGTTTCATCTTTTTTCAGTGTTGATTACTAATATTTCAGATTTCCTGTTGCGCATTTTTTTTCAAACCAATGCAGATGTAGAACAAACCGAATTTAGCAAAGAAGAGTTAGGAAATTACATCAATGAGCAAATGGATGCATCCAACGAAGCTAAAGGGGTAGATTCTGAAATACAAATTTTCCAAAATGCATTAGAATTTCATAAAGTTAAGGCACGAGAAATTATGGTGCCAAGAACAGAAATGATGGCTGTAGACATCCATGAGTCAATTTCAAACCTAAGGCAGACCTTTATCGAAACGGGATACTCTAAAATTGTTGTTTATAAGAATTCCTTAGATGATATTTTGGGCTATGTGAATGCCTTTGAATTGTTTAAAAAGCCGAAAACAATTCGTGCTGTTTTATTGCCTGTTGAGGTCATACCAGAATCAATGATTATCAATGATGTTTTGAACTCTTTGATGAAAAAACGCAAAAGTGTTGCCATTGTTTTAGATGAGTATGGGGGAACATCAGGAATGATTACCGTAGAAGATGTTGTAGAAGAGCTGTTTGGAGAGATTGAAGACGAACATGATTCTCAAATATTGTTAGAAGAAAAAATCAGTGCTCATGAGTTTCTTTTCTCTTCGCGCTTGGAAGTAGATTATTTGAATGAGGAATACCATCTTAGAATTCCTAAACAAGATACCTATGAGACCTTAGGAGGCTATATTATTTATCATACTGAGAATATTCCACAAATAAATGATGAGCTCATTATTGACCAATTTAAGATTAAAATCGTAAAGGTGAGTTCGTCAAGAATAGAAGAAGTATTGTTAACTACCCTAGATCATCTCGATTAAAGCAATCATTCTTTTGAAGCGCTAAAGAATTGTCTTTAACAGTTGCATTATTTAATTCGAAATTGTACTTTCGCTCACTAAATTAAATAAATGACGTATGGCAATTTTATCTAAAATTAGAGAGCGCTCAATGGCTTTAATCCTTGTAATTGGACTGGCTTTATTCGCTTTTGTATTAGATCCTTCAAGTATAGAAGATTTTTTCAACTCAACGAAAGTGAATAGTATAGGAGAAGTTGATGGAGAAACAATTTCGAGAAAAGATTTTAGCGAGGCGCTAGAATCTTATAAAGCTCAGGTTGGTAGTAGACTAACAGATATGCAAGCTTCAAAACAAGTTTGGAATAACCTAGTAAGAGAAAAAATATATCAGAATCAATTATCGGATGCGGGTATTGAAGTAGGTGAAAATGATGTTTGGAGTGCTTTGTTGGAAAACCCATCAGTAAAAAATAATCCACAGTTTTTCAACGAAGTTGGCTTGTTTGATGAAGGGAAGCTGAAAGAATACTTGGCCTTGGCGAAATCTGACGATCCAATAGTTTGGAATCAATGGTCTAATTTCATGGGAAGAATAAAAACCACATTAGAAAACACAACCTATAATAATTTAATTACTTCAGGGTTAGGGGCTTCCTTAAAAGAAGGAGAATTGGAGTATTTGAATAACAATACAAAATTAACATCTGAATACGTCTATGTCCCTTACGCTACAGTTGCAGATAGCCTTGTAACGGTGAGTGCAACTGAGATAGAAACTTATATAAAAGAAAACCCTACTGGTTTTAAAGTAGAAGCTTCCTCAGATTTGAAATATGTGAAATTTACAATCAATCCAACAAAAGAAGATGAAAATGCCATAGAAAAAGAAGTGGCAGATTTATTGAATGACAAGGATGGTGTGAAAGGATTGAGGAATACAGAAAATGCAAACGAGTTTATCACAGAAAATAATTCTGATTTGGCATTGGATACTTCGTACAATTTTAAAAATACAGTTTCTGTACTGATAGCAGATCAGGTTTTTCAAGGGAAAGAAGGAGATGTTTTCGGACCATATAAAGATAGGGGATATTTCAAAGTCTCTAAAATTACTGAGGTTGTGCAGATTTCAGATTCTATCAAGGCAGCACACATTTTAATTCCTTTTGTAGGTTCTGTTTCGGCAAATGAAACAACTTCAATCACTGAAGAACAAGCAAAAAAATCTGCAGATAGTATTTATAAATTGGTGAGAAGAAATAAGAAAAAATTTGCAAGTATAGCAGATGAGTTAAACCCTGACGGAACCAAAGGAAAGGGAGGAACTATTGATTGGATAGCTGTGAATGCAGCGTTTTCATTAGACCAAGATTTTGGTAAAGCACTTTTCTTTGAGAAAAAAGGATCTGTGAACGTTGTGAAAACCAAATTTGGTTATCATGTACTCCGAATTGATGATGTTAAGAAAAAAGAAAAAGCTGTAAAGTTAGCAACTTTTGCTAGAAAGATAGAAGCATCGCAGGCAACAGAAAATACAATTTTTCAAAATGCAGAAACTTTTGCCTTGGCGCTAGCAAATGGTCAAAGCTTTGATGAAGCGGTGAAAGAAAAAGGATTGAAATCTCAATCGGCACTTGGTTTAAAAATGTTGGATGAAAATGTACCAGGTGTTGGAAACCAAAGAGATATGGTGTCTTGGGCTAGCAGATCTGAAAATGAAGTGGGTGCTTACAAGAGATTCGATACAAACAACGGGCATGTGGTTGCTGTAATTCATAACAAAACAAAGAAAGGTTTGATGTCAGCTGCAAAAGCGATGTTAAGAGTAAGACCACTCTTGGTGAATGAGAAGAAAGCTGCAATAATAACCAAAACTATGAAGGGAGCTACGCTTGCAGAGTTAGCAAAGGCAACAAAGCAAACCTTGAGAACTGCTGCTGCTGTATCTATGCAGTCTTCACTTATTTCAGGTGTAGGATTTGAGCCTAAAATAGTTGGTGCTATGTTTGGTGCTAAAGAAAATACCCTCTTCAATGAGGTAGAAGGTGTAAAAGGTGTGTTTGCCTTTGTAGTTACCAAAAAAGAGAAGCCTGTGGCGCTACCAAATTACGCTTCACTAAGAAAGAGAATTGAGGATACAAGAAAAGGTCAAACAAATTTAATGTATGAAGCCATTAAAGAGTCTGCTAATATTGAAGATAATAGAGCAACATTCTATGGCATAGAGTAAGTAATACCATTAAAAAAACCCAAATCAATGGATTTGGGTTTTTTTATGTTCTAATGATAGGGTATAAGTCAAAAAAAAATCCTCACGTAATTCGTGAGGATTTTTTTTTAACTTCATTGGGAGGTTATCCATTCATAGAGATTAAAAATTCTTGATTATTCTTAGAGAATTTAATCCTTTCATTGATAAATTCCATGGCTTCAACAGGATTCATATCTGCTAAGTATTTGCGCAACACCCACATTCTTTGAACTGTTTTTTCATCGAGTAATAAATCATCTCTACGTGTACTAGATTTGATTAAATCAATAGCAGGATAAATTCTTCTATTTGAAATGTTACGATCTAGTTGAAGCTCCATATTACCCGTACCTTTAAATTCCTCAAAGATTACTTCGTCCATTTTGGAACCGGTTTCTGTTAGTGCTGTTGCAATAATGGTAAGAGAACCACCTCCTTCAATATTCCTTGCCGCTCCAAAGAAGCGTTTTGGTTTGTGAAGCGCATTTGCATCAATACCTCCAGATAATATCTTTCCTGAAGCAGGAGCAACCGTATTATAGGCTCTGGCCAAACGAGTAATAGAGTCTAAAAGTATCACAACATCATGACCACACTCTACCAATCGTTTTGCTTTTTCTAGGACAATATTTGCAACGCGAACATGTTTGTCTGCAGGTTCGTCAAAAGTAGAAGCAACCACTTCACCACGAACGCTGCGTTGCATGTCTGTTACCTCTTCAGGTCTTTCGTCAATCAATAAAACAATTTGATATACTTCTGGATGATTGGCGGCAATGGCATTGGCAACATCTTTTAGAAGCATTGTTTTACCTGTTTTAGGTTGTGCTACAATCATACCACGTTGTCCTTTACCAATAGGAGAAAATAAATCAATAATACGTGTAGATAAGGAGCTGCCTTTTTCTGCTAGATCAAATTTTTCTTGCGGAAAAAGAGGTGTTAAATGTTCAAATGAAACCCGATCCCTTACAACGTTCGGGTTTAACCCGTTGATTTTCGAAACTCGAATTAATGGAAAATACTTCTCTCCTTCTTTTGGTGGTCGAACATTTCCTTTTACGGTATCTCCAGTTTTTAATCCGAATAATTTTATTTGTGATTGAGACACATAAATATCATCTGGAGATGATAAGTAATTATAGTCTGAAGAGCGCAAGAAACCATAGCCATCAGGCATCATTTCCAATACACCTTCACTTTCTATAATACCGTCAAATTCAAAATCAGGATCTTTATAACGTGTATTGCTCTTATTTCCTTTGGCAACTTTATCTCTTTGATTGTTGTTTCGGTTTTTGTTTTGGTTTTGAGCGTTGTTCTTCTGTTTTTGATTTGCATGGACAGGCTTTTTATGCTCTGGTTTTTTAGCTTCCACCTGCACCTGTAGTTCTTTTTTCTCCTCCTTCTCCGTAATTTGAGAAGTTGCTACTGCCTTCTCTTTTTCTTTATTGTTGTCTTTGGAAGCAGTTTTAGGTTCTTTAACGGCGGTTTTGTTTTTTGTAGGATTCTCTTTTTTGATTGCCTCCTTCGACCTGCTGTGTTTATCTTCTTGCTGCGCAACTTGTTCAGGAGTTTCTTTTTGTTCTGCACGGACAACTTTTTTAACAACTCGTTTTCGCTTTGGCTTCGAAGCTTTGGGCTTTTCTTGATTTGCTAAATTGGCGGCTTGTGTATCTAATATTTGATAGACAAGATCTAATTTTTTTAATTGACTGGTCTTGGATAGACCGATTTTTTTTGCGATTTCTTGCAATTCAACAAGAGTTTTTGCTTTTAGTTCAGAAATTTCGAACATTGATAAGATTGTTAAATTAGAATTATGAAGGGATCCTTTGTTTCGAGAGGATGTTTTTTTGAAAATTTAGTTGATTTTAGGTATTGCTGTGTACTTACAATACTAGTGTGTAGTTCTTTACGTCAACAAATATAGATATAATTATTTTTAACTACAAAGTTTCTTTTTAAAAAAGAAATTTTTACTTTTGTTATTCATTTATTTACGATGATTCAAAGAAAACAAACACTTTATTTATTAGTAGCTGCGATGCTTTCAGGTGGACTAGTTTTTTTATTTGATCTATGGACAACAAATGCTGGTGAGGCGATAGCTATTACGTCAGTGTTGAATGAATCATCCTTTCTTATACAATCCATATTTTTTACATATGTACTCTCGGCACTGCTGTCGATTGCTGCTATATTTTTATTTAAGAACAGACAATTACAATTTGTTCTTGGGAGAGTAAATATGTTAAATAACTTCTATTTATTAGGTGTACTTATATATGTGTCACTAACATTATCTGGAGAGGCTGCTGTCTCTAAGAAGGGTATTGGGATGTTCATACCTGTGATGGTAATTGTTTTACTTGCACTTGCAAATAAGGCGATTAAAAAGGATGAGGATCTTGTAAAATCTGCTGACAGATTACGGTAAATCTAACATCTTAGTATATTTAGTGCGATAAAACCGAGGAGAAATCCTCGGTTTTTTAATACGTATACTTTACATATTTAGACGTAGATCTTTCATCTTGTGGATTAAATTGCTTGGCTTCGTAAAACACTTATTTTTAAAATGAAGCAAAAAAAATATTTATGAATAGCATTGTGTTGTTGGTTTTCTAAAAGTAAACGTCAGTGTATTAGTGTTTTATGGTATTTTTTGTTGTCTACTACCATACTGGTAGAAATAGTATTAGCAACCTTTTAAGGTAGCTGTAAAAACCCCATAAATGGGTATTGTGTAAGGATGTTTATAACTATATATTTGTCTTTTAGTTAGTTATGTCAGAAAAAATTAAAGTTCATGTCGCAGATGATCATATGATTCTCATTGAAGGGATTGTGGCGATGTTAAATACAGATCATGGAATTCAAGTGGTAGGCTATTCTTTAACAGGTAGAGAAGTAATGCAATGGTTTGAGTCTAATCAAGCAGATATTTTGGTGTTAGATATAAATATGCCAGAGTTAGATGGCATTGATGTATTGAAAAGGTTTCACAAGAAGAAACAGCATCAAAAGATTATTATGTTGTCTAGTTATGATGATGTAAACTTGGTAAAAGAACTCACTGAGTATGGTGCGGACGGATTTATTTCAAAGGCAAGCGCCGGGGCGCATATTTTGAAAGCAATATATGCGGTACATGCAAACAAACCTTACTTTAGCGATGATGTTAAGGAAGGCCTATTTAATTTGGCAATTGGTCAAGTTGTAAGAGATGGTTCCAGACCCCCCTCAAAATCAGTTCGTTTAACTGATCGAGAACTAGAAGTATTAAAATTGGTTGCTCAAGAATGTAGTACTCAGGAAATTGCAAACCAATTGGTGTTAAGTGTAAACACGGTAGAAACTTACCGGAAAAAATTATTAAAAAAATTAAATGTTAGAAATGCTGTGGGATTGGCAATGTATGCTGTAAGGCATAGAATTATATAATGTATCCTTTAAATTGAGTATTTTGAAATCGTATGATGGATGAATCTTGCCCCCCCACTCAAAAAAATGACCTCTTTTCTATCGGATATATTGCTCCTTGTGATTTTATTTTACTGGCATATTATTTTTCTTCCCCACTCATTTTTTTTAAAAATTCCCTTTAACAATCAAATTAAATATAGAGTTATGAAAAAAATATGTTTTAGCTTTTTAGCTATGGTTTTAGTATTGAATATAGTTTCTTGTTCAACCCATCAATCAGAAATGGAGAGCCCGAAAGAAGCCTTATTAAAAAAAGCGTCAATTAAAAGGAATGCTTTAGGTCACTATACTGTAGAATATGAAACCGAAAGCCATACCACATCAGATCGGGTAGAGGTAAGCAACTCATCAAATGAATTTCACTTGTCTAAAGTAGCGTACCATACAAAAAACTCGCATACAGAAGATGTGCTATTGGCTGAAAATAACTTACACATTAGTTTTATTGACCATCAAAACAATGTGAAAACGAAGTGGAGTGTTGAAGATGAAAATATGAATTTTTCGAAAGGAGCGGCGGCAGAAAACTTGTTAAAGTCATATGCATTGACGATCTCAAGCGATGATGAGGTTCAATTGTCTTTTGAGGTTGAAGACAACGTATCAACAGAATTTAGCTTTAATGAAGAAACAGATACGTATGAAGTGCATTTGAGAGAGCTTACAAGTAGCGCAGAGGAGACAAGTTTTGACAGGGTATTACCACTTTCAGATTTGGATGGTGGTTTGAGGTTAGATTTTGTAAATCACGACATAGAACTTGCAGGGAAGGCATTTGATTCAAACGATATGAATCCTTACTATAGGAAACCAAGCAGGAGACCTAGGATTATATGGCAATTCCCTGAATAATATTAAATATCAATATCGTGTAGATTTAAAATAAATCATTTCTTTCTTGTGAAAATACATCTATTAGTTTTCATATGCATCGTTGTTAATTGTTATGCACAAGTAGAGATCGACCATGCGTCGGTCTCTACTATGTATGTTCAGAAAAAGGATACTTCTTACCTGAGTAAGTATTCGAAAATTAAACAGCTTTTTCATCTTGAAAAATACGACGACTCTCTAAAAAGTGCATTGGCACTCTTGGAGAGTATTGAAGGAAAAAATGAGCTAGAGTTAGCATATAAATGCAATTTTTTAATTGGTAATATCTTAAGAAAAAGATACGATCATAAAAAATCACTGCGTCATTTTCAGAAAGCTTTGGCATTATTATATCAGAGAGCAGGCTCTACAGATGTAACACGAACTTTTAGTTGCAAAGGTTTTGAAAGAAATAATCCCTTGGCCGAAATCCTATTGCGCATAGGTGGTGTATTTAGCATATTACAAGAGCAAGACAGTGCTGAAGTCTATTTTAAGAAAATTTTTGAAATTCCATCCTTAGGCTCATATTCTGATATTAAAGCATCTGCCTACAGCAATCTGTCGGGTATTTATCAGATGAGAGGTGAGTATCAGTTTTCTGAAGAATTTGCTCAAAAGGCTATTGACATTCATAAATACAACAACAATAGACTCCTTGAGGCAGGTAGTATGGGGAATTTAGCCAGTATCTATTTAGATCAGAAACAATATGTCAAGGCGAAAGAACTATATGCTGATGCCATAGGTTTGATACAATCAGATACCAATACTACTGCCATGGATAACAAAGAAGATTTGTATTATAATTTGGCCTATACATTGTATTTGCAGAAAGATTATACGTCTTATGATTATCTGCGTCAGTCTTATGCTTTTAAAGATACCTTGGTAGAGAGAGAATACGAGCGAATGGTAAAAGGGGTGTATGCAGAGTACCAAGAACGGTACAATGTGAAACTTTTAAAAAATAAAGTAAAACTTGAAAAGGCAGCAAAAACTAGAACTATTTGGTTTTTTGGTCTTTTTGCCTGCATGGTAATTGCTACTTCTGTGGTAGTATTTTATGGATACAGATTGCGCCAAAAGAACTTAAAACTAACATTGGTGCAAACCAAGTTGGCACAAAAAAGGAAGCTTGAAAAGCTGCGGTCAGAGTCTCAAGTACGCATTTTAAACGCTACCCTAGATGGAAAAGAAACAGAACGCAAGCAGATAGCTGAAACCTTGCATGATAGCGTAAGTTCTATGTTGTCGTCTGCAAGTTTACATTTGCAAGCAACTAAAATGCAGTTCATTGGAGAATTACCTCAGGAGATTGATAAAACTCAAAAAATCCTTGTAGAAGCTTCAGAGGTAATAAGAGACTTGTCGCATACATTGGTGTCATCTGTACTTTTGAAGTTTGGTTTGAAATATGCTATTGAGGATATGGCTCAGAAATATTCTAATTCAAAAATTGAAATACGTACTGATATTCAGGATATTGAGCGTTTGAAACAGAATTTTGAAATAAAGGTATATCACATTATTCAAGAGTTTGTAAATAATATTTTGAAGCACAGCAATGCCTCAAAGGCCATCGTTAGAATAGCAGTAAAAAGCGGAAAATTAATCGTTATTGTGGAAGATAATGGAATTGGTTTTGACAGAAATAGTATTCCGGAAAAGGATGGTTTGGGAATAAATCAAATAGATGCACGCATTCAAATGATGAAAGGATATTTTAGGATTGATTCAAACCCGAAAGATGGCACGAAAGTAGTTGTTAAATTACCCATGTTATAGCGGTAAGCTGTTAACAGCGTGTCTCCAATTCAATAATTTCCATGTCATATATTCGTTCTTGATCTATAGAAAATCGAAGCATAGTTCTCACTTGATGAAATCCATGATTCCCGGCGGCTCCCGGGTTTAAATGAAGTAAATTAAGTTTTTTGTCATACTGAATTTTTAAAATATGAGAATGCCCACTAATAAATAGTTTTGGAGGGGCTTTTTGAAGAGTTTCTCTAATTCTTTGGTTGTATTTGTTGGGGTAGCCGCCAATGTGAGTCATCCAAACGGTAACCTCTTCAATCTTAAATTTAGAATCTAGTGGGAATTCTAAACGTGCAAGTTTGTCATCAATATTTCCATAGACCGCTCTCAGAGGTTTCAACTTTTTAATGGTATCTGTAACCTTCAGATCTCCAATGTCTCCGGCATGCCATACCTCATCAGCTTGCTTTACGTATTTGATTATTTGTGGATCGATATAACTGTGCGTATCGGAAAGTAACAAAATCTTTTTCATGTGCCGTTCAGGTTCAAACCCAATTAATTTATGTAGTTTTGACAAGAACAAAAGTACTAGTTTTTTGAGATATTTTATAGAAATTTCATATCGAGGTAAGAAGTATCATGGATGGCAAATTCAGCCAGATGCCAATTCAATTCAGGAAGAACTAAATAGTGCTGTGAGCGTTGTCTTGCAAGAAGAAATAAGTGTTCTTGGAGCAGGGAGAACTGATACTGGTGTGCATGCAGAGCAAATGTTTGCTCATTTTGATACCGAGAAAAGATTGGATGCGAATTATGTACATAAGTTTAACTCTGTATTGCCAGAAGATATCGTTATCCATGCATTGCAAAAAGTAGCAGACCATAAACATGCAAGATTTGATGCGTTGTCTCGAAGTTATCAATACAAGATATGGTTGGGTAGAAACCCTTTTTTATTAGATAATGCGTGGCAAATACACTATCAGAAATTAGATGTAGAAGCAATGAATAAAGCTGCACAGCTTTTATTGGAGTATGAAAATTTTCAAGCATTTTCTAAAGTGAGAACAGAAGTAAAAACCTTTAACTGCGATGTGACTGAAGCTGTTTGGGTACAAAATGGAAGTGAATTGGTCTTTCATATAAGTGCAAATCGTTTTTTGAGAAATATGGTTCGTGCAATAGTGGGAACCCTCATAGATGTGGGTAAACACAAAATATCAATAGAAGATTTTAGAACTATTATTTTAAGTCAGGATAGGTCGAGTGCAGGGTTGTCTGTACCTGCGAAAGGATTGTATTTGACAAAAATTATCTACTAAGTATGAGTAAGAAAGAGGCAGGAAAGGCATTTGATGCAAAAATATTTATGAGGATTTTGAGCTTTGCAAAAAACTACAAAATTCATTTTATGGTGGCCACATTTGCCGTAGTGATTACAGCACTCTTGGGGGCTTACAGACCCTACTTGTTAAAACAAGCAGTGAATGACTTTACCATTCAAAAAAATGAAGCTACGCTGCTCAATTATACACTAGTCATGCTTGCTGTATTAATTGCAGAAGTGTTTTTACAGGTACTGTTTATTTATTTTGCAAATTGGATAGGACAGCACATTATAAGAGATATACGATCCAAAATATTTCGCCATATTTTGCAGTTTAAGATGTCATATTTTGATACAACATCTGTCGGGAAATTGGTAACTAGAGTCGTTTCAGACATTGAAACCATAGCGAGTTCTTTTAGTCAAGGATTGTTCATGATCATTAGTGACGTTTTAAAAATGTTAGTCGTAACTGTGGTCATGCTATCAATCAATTGGAAATTAGCCTTGATTGCTTTGGCTGTTTTACCCATCTTAATTTATGCAACAAAATTATTTCAAATAGCGATTAAAGGGACTTTCCAAGAGGTGAGAACACAAGTGGCTAACTTAAATGGTTTTGTACAAGAACGTGTAACCGGAATGAAGATTGTACAACTATTTAGTAGAGAAAAGATAGAGTATGAAAACTTTATGGAAATCAATGAAAAGCATAAAAAAGCGCATGTGAAAGCGGTTTGGTATTATTCTATTTTTTTTCCAATAGCAGAAGTATTGTCTTCAATTGCAATTGGTTTATTGGTTTGGTTTGGTGGCTTGCAATCTGTGAATAATAGTGATGTACAGCCTGGAGATATTATGAGTTTTATAATGATGACACAAATGTTATTTAGACCGCTAAGACAAATTGCGGATAAATTCAACACGCTGCAAATGGGAATTGTTTCTGGTGAACGTGTCTTTGGTGTTTTAGATACTGAAAGTAGTATCAATAAACAAGGAACAGTAATTGCTGAAAAACTAAAAGGAGAAATATCATTTAAAGATGTTCGATTTAGCTACATAGAAGGAGAAGAAGTTGTAAAAGGAATTTCGTTTGAGGTAAAACAAGGGCAAACAGTGGCTATTGTGGGGGCAACGGGCGCAGGTAAATCAACAATCATCAATTTAATCAATCGATTTTACGAAATAGATGCAGGGCAGATTTGCGTAGACGGAGTTGCTGTAGAAGCTTATGATTTAGGGGCATTGAGAAACGAGATTGCCGTGGTTTTACAAGATGTTTTCCTGTTTTCTGATTCTATTTTAAACAACATTACTCTAAAAAATGAAGGAATAACTTTGCAAGATGTTCAAGAAGCAGCCAAGCAGATAGGTATTGATGATTTTATTATGAGCCTGCCAAATGGTTACCATTATAATGTAAAAGAAAGGGGAGCAATGCTCTCTTCAGGACAACGACAATTGATTGCGTTTTTAAGAGCATACGTAAGTAGTCCAAGTATCCTAATTCTTGATGAAGCTACATCTTCTGTAGATTCACATGCAGAGCAAATGATACAGTATGCTACCGACACGATTACAAAAGGAAGAACTTCCATTGTGATTGCTCACAGACTCGCTACCATTAAAAAAGCAGATAAAATTATAGTAATGAACAAGGGACTTATTGTAGAAGAGGGTTCTCACAAAGAGTTGCTGCAAAAACCTCAAGGTTATTACAAAAATTTATACGACAAACAGTTTAGCGACAGTACGACAGCAGTTTTTTAGTTTAAGTCTGTTTTTAACTTTTCTTTTAATTCAGAATAAGTTTTATATAATTCAAAGGATCCATCTTTGATATAGGAGATTTCACCTGTTTCTTCAGAGACTAACAAGCAAAGGGCATCGGTTTTTTCTGAAACACCAATGGCCGCTTTATGCCTCAAGCCAAACCGTGAAGGAATTCTTTCATTAGTTAAAGGCAGCACAACTCTAGTGGCTACAATATAATTATCTCTTATAATAGTGGCGCCATCATGAAGCGGACTATTTTTGTAAAAAATGCTTTCTAAAATGGCTTCGTTTAAAAAAGCATTCATCGTATCTCCCGATGTAATTAAGAAGTCAAGGTTATTTGTTCTTTCGAGAACGATGAGTGCTCCCGTTTTAGATTGCGACAATTTAATACAAGAATTGACCAAGGTGTCAACATCATTTTCAGGCTCAATCTCAGTTTGTAAGAACTTTAATTGCTTTAGAATGCTGCGTTTTGAGGAGAAGTTGGTGGTGCCAATCATGAGTAGAAACTTTCTGATTTCTTGCTGAAAAACAATAATTAGCGCAATAACTCCACCACTTAATAAGTAACTAAGTATGCCGCTAAGCATCTCCATCTTTAAAGCTTGAGTAACTCTCCAGATTAAGAAGATAAATGCAATCCCAATAACAATATTAATAGCAACGGTTCCCTTGAGTAATTTATAGATATAGTACAATAAAACAGCAACTAGTAGTATATCTAGAATATCTAAAATAGAAAAATCGATAAAGTCTAACATAGATTGTTTTTTACTTATCTTGTAAATGTACAGAAAATTTAAGAGAGTTTTTTTACAATTTTTATGGCTTCCGTAGCTTCTTTGACATCGTGAACACGAAGTATGTTTGCTCCTTTCAGTAGGGCAATTGTATGCGCAGATGTAGTAGCGTTTAATGCTTCTTCTGCATTGATTTTTAACGGTTTGTATAGCATTGATTTTCGAGAAACACCCACTAATAGTGGACAGTCTATACTTTTAAATAAGTCGAGGTTTTTTAACAGCTCATAATTATGTTCAATGGTTTTTCCAAATCCAAATCCAACATCAATAAGCACATCATTGACCTGTAATTGATGCAAACGATAGATTTTTTCTGCAAAAAACGAAATGACTTCTTGGGTAACGTCTTCATAAATTGGATTCTTTTGCATGTTTTGCGGCGTTCCTAACATATGCATCATGACATAGGGAACCCGTAATTTTCCAATGGTATAAAACATGTTGTTGTCCATATTTCCTCCAGAAATATCATTGATCATGGCAGCTCCTGCATCAATGGTTTGCTCAGCAACTGCGCTTCTAAAGGTATCTACTGAAATAATGATGTTAGGAAATTCACGAACAAGCAATTCAATCACGGGAACAATGCGCAATAGCTCTTCAGCTTCAGAAATATGGGTTGCCCCTGGTCTAGAAGAATAGGCGCCAACATCAATAAATGTAGCTCCTTCTAAAAGCATTTTTTCTACTTGCCTAAGAATCGTACTTTCGTTTTTATATCGGCCACCATCAAAAAATGAGTCGGGTGTGATGTTTAAAATCCCCATGACTCTCGGTGTTGAAAAATCAATGAGTGTGCCTTTGCAGTTAATGGTCATCATTTGCGAACTACTTTATCTATTACATGTGATTTTTTTGGCGCTTTATAGCTTTTCATTTGTTGTATTAAACCATCAATAGATGCATCAATTAACAATAGATCTTTATTCTCTTGCTTTAAATAACCTTGGGAGACCATCACGTCTAGTTGTTTTATTACATGGTCAAAAAATCCGTTCACATTGAGTAAACCAATCGGTTTTTGTTCTATGTGAAGTTGATTTAAGGTGAGTACTTCAAATAACTCATCTAAAGTGCCAAATCCTCCGGGCATCGTAATATAACCCTCTGAAATTTGACTCATACAGACTTTTCGATCACTCATGTTCTTAGTAACAATCAGTTCAGAAAGTGCGCTGTGAACTACTTCTTCTTTCTTTAATAACTCAGGAATGATTCCAATGACTTCGCCTTTTTTACCAAGAATCGTATCGGCGATAGTACCCATCATTCCAATTTTACCTCCTCCATAAACCAGTGTAATATCATGCAGCGCGAAATAGTTTCCTAATTCAATAGCTGCTTCCTTATAAACCGGATTAAATCCGGTACTTGAACCACAAAAAACAACTACTTTTTTCATACGATAGGATTTGAAAATTTCTTCTGTAAAAATAAATGAAAACCTTTGAAGATTTACTATTTTTGGGAGATAAGTTTTAAATCAATAAAATGCAGAATACATCAGAACAATACAATGGAGTAGTCCAACAATGTAGAAGTTTATTTGTAAAAAAGATGAGTGATTATGGAAGTGCATGGAGAATTTTGCGTTTACCTTCATTAACAGATCAAATTTTTATCAAAGCACAACGGATCAGACAACTGCAAGAGAATGCTGTTAGAAAGGTAGATGAGGGCGAGAAATCTGAGTTTATTGGGATTATAAATTATGCAGTGATGGCGCTTATACAATTAGAATTGGGTGTGGTAGAACATCCAGATTTATCTACTGAAAGTGCAACAGCCTTGTACGATACACATATTGGTATTGCGAAAGAATTGATGGAGAATAAAAATCATGATTATGGAGAAGCTTGGCGCGATATGCGCATCTCTTCTTTAACGGATTTGATTTTACAGAAACTATTGCGTGTGAAACAAATCGAAGATAACCAAGGTAAAACAATGGTGTCTGAAGGAATCGATGCGAATTATCAAGACATGATCAATTATGCGATCTTTGCAATGATTCATATGGATTTAGCGTAATAAAATCAGCGAAATACAAGCGGGTAATTATGGCATTTGAACAAAAAAATAAGTATACCCTCCATGCATATAAACCATAAAAATAAAAGATGAAATTACTAGTACAATTATCACGAATTCTTGTTGGAGCGCTCTTTGTGTTTTCGGGTTTTGTAAAATTAGTAGACCCAATAGGCTCCCAGTTTAAATTTGAAGAATACTTTCACGAGAGTGTGTTAGATATGGAATATCTGATTCCATATGCATTGGCTTTTTCAATTGTGCTTATTGTTGCAGAAATAGTGCTCGGAATAGCCATTTTGGTTGGGTATAAATCAAGAGCTACCGTGTTTAGTTTACTTGGAATGATTTTGGTATTTACCTTTTTGACTTGGTACTCTGCTTATTACAATAAAGTTACCGATTGCGGTTGTTTTGGTGATGCGCTAAAATTAACACCATGGCAGTCTTTTTATAAAGACATTGTGCTGTTTGTTCTGATTTTATTATTGGTGTTTCGCTTGGGAGATATCAAGCCCATTGTCAAAGGAAAGCTCCCAATGATACTAACATTCTTGTCGTTTATTGCTTCTTTGTATGTCACCTATCACGTGTTGTTGCATTTGCCTGTAATTGATTTCAGAGCCTATGCAGTAGGAACTAATATTCAGGAAGGAATGAAATACATCGGAGATAATGATCCTAAAATTCATGATTTTTATTTAGAAGATGCACAAAGCGATTTGGCTCCCGAGATTTTAGAAAAAGAAAAGGTGTTATTAGTATTGGTCTATGATCTACAAAAAGCAGATACAAATGGTTTTAAGTCAATTAAGGAGGTCACAGAAAAAGCATTAAAAAAAGGCTATGCAGTGTATGGTGCATCGGCTTCTTTTAC
>JBELGW010000044.1:0-20016 GCA_042091715.1 Polaribacter sp.
AAATTCAATCTTTTCACGAATTTTGGGACGCGATATACCGATTATGAAGGTACTTATACCAAGCAACAAACTACAACAAGCAATGGCGTTACAACCCTATTAGAACAAGATGAAGATGAAAATAGACATGATGATGGAACGATGTATTATCTAGGAACAGATTATTCATTTAACGATAAAAACACCATCACAGTTGCGTATTATAGAAATGAAACTAAAGATACAGATGCAACGTATTTGAACTATGATTTTTTGAATATGGATACAAAAATACAGACGCTGTTTACACAAGGAAACTCCAAAGAGGAGAGAGATTACAATCAAATTGAGGCAAATTATACAAAGTTATTTGAAACAAAAGGAAGACGCTTTTCGATGGATTTTCAATATGACTTTTGGAATAGTGAGAAAAGATGGAAGCTACAGACAGATGAAACTTTCCCCGAGACAACTTCAATTTCTACAATACAAACAAGAGAAAAAGCAGCCACAGATGACATTGTTCTTCAAATGGATTACAGAACGCCTATTGGAGAATTTGAAAATTTAGAAACAGGATCAAAGTTCGAAAGTAGAGCGATGTCGAATTCCTTTGTAGCAGAACAATTGGTAGATGGAAGTTTTGAAACGATAGCTCAAATTGATAATACATTGAGTTATAAAGAAAAAATTGTTGCTGCCTATGCTCAATTGAATGGAGAAAGGAATAAGATCAGTTATCAGGTTGGTTTGCGTATTGAAAATACAAATATTGCAATTCATGCATCAGATGCTACATTGGATA
Source organism: Polaribacter sp. (assembly GCA_042091715.1). Lineage (GTDB taxonomy): Bacteria > Bacteroidota > Bacteroidia > Flavobacteriales > Flavobacteriaceae > Polaribacter. The sequence goes on from JBELGW010000044.1 coordinate 785, forward strand.
ACAACAACACCTACACAAATGTATTTCCATCTGCAACATTAGCCTATCAATTTAAAGAAAATTTGAGTGGACAATTGAGTTATAGCAAACGTATTAGCAGACCCTCACTATGGATGCTAAGTCCATTTTATGAATTGAAAGATTTTACCTCTCGCTTTACAGGGAATCCAAGTTTGAAGCCATCCTACACAGATGCTTTTGAAGTTTCATTACTCTATAACTTGAACACATTTAGGTTAAGTTCCTCGTTATATTATCTCGATTCGAGCGATGTATTTCAGTTTGAAACAAGAAATGATGGAGATGGTGTTTTTATTCAGTCTCCAATTAATTTAGCCAATGAGAAGCGTTATGGCGTTGAGTTAACTGCATCTTTAAGTCCACTAAAATGGTTGCGATTCAACAGTGATTTTAACTTGTATTCGTTCAAACAAAATGGAACTATTGATTTCAAAGATGCTGCCTTCTCTGACAAGACTTGGTTTGTGAATTTTACGACCAATATAAAAATAAAAAATGGTACGCGTTTGCAGGCGAGCTTCTATTACCAAGGAGAGCGTAGTAATGCTCAAATTAAAACAGCACCAATTTCAAATTTAAATATTGGAATTAGCAGGAGTATTTTCAAAAATAAAGGAAGTATCGTTTTGAATGCTTCAAATATTTTGAATACCAGAAGAGACACACAGGAAATAATTGGAAATAACTACAAGATTAACCAAGAAAGAAGTCGAAATGCACAACGATTTTCACTGAGTTTTGTTTACAAATTTAATCAGAAACCCTCAGATAAAAATAGAAGAGCTAATAGGAGTAATAGAGATTAAGAAGCAGTTGATGCACTAATATAGGCTACCTTATTCAAATAGAGTCCACTATTTCAGTGAAGCAAAATGGTACATTTGCTGATAAAATGCTATGGTTTTAATTCAAGAACTGAAGTTACTACAGATTGAAAATATGGAGAATTTATAAAGACAAGTTAGAAAAACCTATTACAATTCGTAATAGGTTTTCATTTTTTAAGAGGGTTTTTAGATGTATAATTAGTAGCTTTACGTAACGAAATTGAATTATTGGACCTAACAACCGTCATATACATCATCATTGCATTACTTTTTAGTTGTGCACTCTCTTGGTTGCTTTATTTTTTTAGACAAAAAGAAAGACAATCGCATCTCTTTTTACTTTTTGGACTGAGAGGACTGGCTATATTTTTATTGTTATTACTTTTTATAAATCCAACAATAGAAAGAAAAGAAGTTTCTTATAAAAAACCGCTCCTTTCTGTTTTGGTAGATAATTCTCGTTCGATTAAATTTTTGGAGAAGGAAACTTCTGTGATGAAAATAATCACTGATTTTAATTCGAATCCCGCACTAAATGATAAATTTGAGGTAGCCATGTATAAGTTTGGAGAGGAGCTTACTGTGCTAGATACGCTGCAGTTTTTTGAAAACCAAACCAATATTTACGAGGCAATACGAGGTGTTGATGCATTGGATAAGGGACAAATTGGAGCTATGGTGTTGCTTTCTGACGGGAATCAAACCAAGGGAAGTCTCTATCCTTATGTAGCAACCACAAAAAACAGCTATCCCGTGGTGATAGGAGATACATTACCACAAATAGATCTGCAAATTTCTCAAGTCAATGTAAATGCCTACAGTTATCTAGGGAATACATTTCCTATTGAAATTACTGCCCTTTACGAAGGTGATAAATCAGTCTCAAGTCAAGTTGTAATTGAACACAAAGGAAAGGTAATTGCTAAGAGAAAAGTGTCTTTTACTGCTGATAAAACTGTGCAATTAATTCGCACAGTTATACCTGCTCAAGAAGAGGGCATTCACTATTATAAGGCAAGCATAGGATCGGTTAAAAATGAACAAAACAGGAAAAACAATTCAAAAACTGTTTCAGTAGAGGTATTGAATGAGCAGACAAAAGTATTATTGCTAACGTCAGTTATGCATCCTGATATAGGCGCTTTAAAAAAGGCCATAGAAACCAATAAACAGCGATCTGTTAGCATTCATAATGTGGAAGAGTTTACGGGGAATTTATCTGATTTTCAGCTTGTGTTACTCTATCAGCCTACCTTTGAATTTGCATCGATATGCAAGCAAATAGCTAAAAATAAGTCGAGTTATTTTGTCATTACGGGAAGGCATACAGATTGGAATTTCTTGAATCAAGTGCAGGCTAATTATACGAAAAAATACACGAATCAAAAAGAAGAAGTAGGGGCTATTTTTAACAATGGATTTCTAACTTTTGGCCAAAAGAACATCAATTTTGAGTCGTTTTCTCCCTTAGAGGGAGTTTTTGGGGAACTTGTAATACAGCGTAAGATGGATGCTTTGTTATATCAGAACATTTCCGGGATCGACACCGAAATGCCCTTATTGGCAACATTTGAAAATGGAAATCAAAAGAGTGCTGCACTTTTTGGAGAAGGGATTTGGAAGTGGAGGGCAACCTCTTTTGTAAACAACAACTCATTTCAGGAGTTTGATGCATTGCTTGGTAATATGGTTCAATACTTGGCATCCAATACAAAACGAGCGCGTTTGACCTTAGACTATAAAAAGGTATATCCCGCAAATACATCCGTGGTGATTGCTGCTTATTTTGTGGATAAAAATTATCAATTTGACCCAAGAGCAGTATTGAATTTAAAGTTGAAAAATCTTGATACCGATGTAACTCAAAATGTGCCATTCTCTCTGAAGAATGAGTCATTTGAGGCTGTTTTAGAAAACGTAGCACCCGGTAATTATCAGTTTTTTGTTCGTGTAAAAGGACAGAAGGCTAAGGGCATGGGACAATTTAGAATTACCGACTATCAAATTGAGGAGCAATTTTCCAGAGCAGATCATAAAAATTTGAGATTATTAGCAAAAAACACAAAAGGTCTTGTGTATCATGAAACTTCCTATAAAGCATTGATCAATGATTTGATCGCAGATACTCGCTATACTACAATACAAGATATACGAACAGTTCAGAAATACCTTATCGAATGGAAGTTGCTTTTATTTTTGACAATTCTTATATTTACATTAGAGTGGTTTATTCGAAAATATTTAGGAAAAACATAAACGTTATGATAGAGCATTTTTTTCAATGTCCGTATTGTTGGGAAGAAATTTCAATGTTATTAGATAGCAGTGTTCCATTTCAGACCTATGTAGAAGATTGCGAAGTTTGCTGTAACCCGATTCAGGTAGCGCCACATTTTAAATCAGGTGTGTTGGAAATATTTGATGCCGTGAATTTAGAGCAATAGTGCATTTTATGTATGAGCTATTTTATCGCTGCTGCTTCTATTGAAAATATGCATATAAAAATTGTTATTAACAGTCTTTATTGTAAATTTGAATAACTTAAAAAAAAATGAAATGAGTAATCAACAAATTGATATTAAATTTCCTAAAGGAGGAGTTTTATTTATTGTAATTGCGGTAATAGCGATTATCTTAGTATCTAAATCGGCGGTAACCATAGGTTCTGGTGAAAGAGGAGTATTGTATAAAATGTTTGGAGGGGTTGTCACTGACAAGCCACCATTAAATGAGGGTTTTAATCTTGTTATGCCATGGAATAAGGTGTTTAAGTACAATGTAAGACAACAAGAGTTGTTTGAAAAAAAGATGGCTGTATTGTCTTCAAACGGACTAGAAATTCGTTTAGATGCATCTGTATTGTATCAGGCGAAAGATGAAACTGTTGCTCAATTGCACCAAACAAGAGGTGAGAACTACTTGCAGAGTGTAATCATTCCTGCAATTCGTTCTGCAACGAGAAGTGTTGTTGGAAGGTATACACCAGAGCAATTATACTCTACAAAAAGAGATGCAATTCAAACGGAAATTTTCGAAGAAACAAAGAAAATTTTAGATCCTCAATTTATCCAATTGAATTCAGTTTTGGTAAGAGATGTAACGTTACCTCCAACAATTAAAGAGGCGATTGAGCGTAAGCTTAAGCAAGAACAAGAGTCATTAGAATATGAATTTAGATTGGTTACGGCAAAAAAGGAAGCGGAGAAAGTAAGAATTGAAGCACAAGGTAAGGCAGATGCGAATAAAATATTAAGTGCCTCTTTGAATGCTAAGATTTTACAGGATAAAGGGATAGAGGCTACCATTAAGCTGTCAGAGTCTCCGAATAGTAAAGTTATTGTGATTGGATCCGGAAAAGATGGCTTGCCAATAATATTAGGTAATCAATAAGAGCTACATTGCTTTCAGCTGCAACAGCACACTTTGAAATGATAAAACAAAAATCAGCCCTACAGGCTGATTTTTTGTGTTCTTAAAGATTTGTTAAATATAACAATCGTTGTAACTAAACCTCTTTTATGAAGTCTTATTATGTGTAAACAAGTGATAACAAAATAACCATAAAATGAGTAAAAATAATACGATAAAAGAAGCGCATAAAAATAGTAGTGCAGTGAAAGTTTTTTCTAAACGAAGTTCTTGGAACAGCAAAAGACAATATGGATACAGATATGTGACCTCTGTCTTTTAGTACGATTGATTAGTTAGTTTTAATAGTTGATAAAAGGGGGGTAATTGTAAGAGTTACTCCCTTTTTTGATATCAATTTCTTCTCTCTGGTAAGAGGTTTCGTTCAATTTTTCCTTTTTTAACTGCTTTGTAGTTCTCATAACAATCTAACACAGCTTCAATCATCTGTAGATCACTCGCTTTTTTTATGAAGTAATCCGAATAGTTGCAGTCAACGAGGAGTTTTCTTAACTCTTGGTTGTCCATTTGAAGGTATTCCATCATCACCTCTCTATCAAATTTTCCACTCAACATTTTCCGTAGATCGTCTTCCTTTTTCAATTTTTGTAACTTCTTTAATTGCTTAGGTTTCTTTCCAAACAAATTGTAGAGAAAGTCTACGGGCTTAAATAAGGCAGCTACTGGGGAATTGATATTTTGTGAAACCGGCTTGCCAACTTCATAAGTTTGTGGCAGACCATTGATATGTATTCTTGTAAAACGATCTTTAGGTACTTGCTTTACATCTACTTCTAAGACACCAATAAGTGCAGTTGACCGAATGACTACCTCTTTAATTTCATTAGATTTTTCATACAAGGAAATCATCAATTCATTTCCTTTTAACAAATCATTTGTTACTTTTAATTTGATTGATTGAAATCCCAAATACGAAACGAGTATTGTATCATTTGCTTTTGTAGAAATTTCAAAACGCCCGTCTTCATTTGTAATCGTTCCTAAAACAGTATTTAAGTTCAGTATGTGTGCTGCACTCAAAGCTTTGTTGCTTGTTGCATCTACAATTTGACCTTTTAATTTTGTGTTTTTTTGTGAAATTCCTAGCGATGTTATCCCTAAAAACAAAATGAGTAGTACTTTTTTATGCATTTAACAAAAATACAAATTTATGCATGCCGACAAGTTAATTTTCTGTGAAATTCAAAGAAGTAAAAAGAGAAGTTTTCAGGAGTTAGGATGGCCTGCAATACCAGATCAGCATCACAGTTGTTTTGTGTAATCCTTTAGAGTAAAACACTTTTTCTAATATAAATTTTCAATCCAATAATTGAATAAAATATTATGGAGAAACTTTATGGTCATATAAATAGAGGCAAGTGCGGCACAACTTATCGCAAGTAGGATAAACGTATAGCAAGAATCGATGGTTAGTTTTGTATCTGTCATATTAGAAAGATACTTGTTTTTTCATGCTATTTACATGTTTAAAAGACGATCGACTTCTTTCCTTAGTTGAGTTGTCTTATTGGTACGTTCAATGGATGTATTCTTGAATTATAGAAAGTATGAATCTCAACGAAGACTGTTCTTAAAACTTTTTGTGAAAAGTATAATACGATGCACAAGTATGGTCAAAAAAAAAGGAAAGGACATTATTCTTTCAATGATCTCGAATTGTGAGAAGATGTTCGTAAACAAAAATTACTCCCATCATTTTAGGGGTAGGGTGGTCTAGCTCGATTAAAAAAAAAAGCAACAAGATATCTTAACTTGTTGCTTTTAAACTAAATGAGTGCACATAACAGGAGTCGAACCTGCACAATCTTACGATTACAAGCCCCTCAAGCCTGCGCGTCTACCAATTCCGCCACATGTGCAATGTACAAATGAAAAAAGCTAAGCAGGTGCTTAACTTTTTTTGTGACCGGGCTGGGGCTCGAACCCAGGACCCTCTCCTTAAAAGGGAGATGCTCTACCAACTGAGCTACCAGGTCTTGCTTTGTCTAAAAGCGAGTGCAAATATACTATCATTTATTTGTAAAATAAAAATATTTTCTCATTTTTTTTTAGATATTTGTTTGAACAAATAATTTGAGATGGAAATTGTACTTATGGGCTATATGGGTAGTGGAAAATCTACCATCGGAAATCGGATTTCAAATATTTTTAAATTAGAGTTTATTGATTTAGATAGCTATATCGAGGAACAAGAGCAATACGCTGTTTCTGATATTTTTAAGCGCAAAGGAGAAATCTATTTTAGGTTAAAGGAGGCATTGTATTTGGAAGAGATTTTAACCAATAAATCAAATTATGTATTATCTCTTGGTGGAGGAACTCCCTGTTATGGTAGGAATATGACGTTTATAAAAGAGAGCAATGCTGTGAGCTGTTATTTAAGGGCAAGTATTCCAACCTTAGTTTCAAGATTGGAAGAGGCAAAAGAACAAAGACCACTCTTAGCAGCATTAAATAAAGCGCAGTTACTCGAGTACGTCGGTAAACATGTATTTGAAAGAGCCACATTTTATGAACAAGCCAAGTATAAAATTGACGTGAACGAGCGCACGATAGAAGCAATTGTAAACGAACTATCTCTTAAATTAAATAAGCACTAGGTGTATTGTTAGAAAAATCAACGATTACAGTTTCTTGTAATGTTGTGGCTAATGAAATTCCTTTGAAATCTGCTTTTACTGGAAATTTTTTATGGTTTCTATTGATTAAAACAGCTGTTTTAAACTGTTTAATAGGGACTTCTAAAAAATGTTTGATACTGTAGATAAGTGTGCCTCCAGAATTTAAAACATCATCTACTAAGACTAATGATTTTCCTTCATAGTCTTGAGAGTTAAGAGAGGTTGTTACAGGAGAAAGCAGATTTTTTTTGTCGATCGTCACTTTACACATTCTTATGTGTAGCGAGGAAATTTCGGAAAGTGATTTACCAATCATATCCGCAAGAATATAACCGTTTTGTGCAATACCAGCGAGTATGATCTCTTTTTCTTCGCTGTTATTTTCATAAATCTGATATGCGATTCTATGTATCTTATGCGCTATTTGATTGGCGTTGAGAATAATATTTTTTTCCATACTCATTGCAAATGATTTGTAACAAATATATTAAAATTAGTTTTCTGTTTCTGAAGAACTGCCGTAATAATCTTCAATATCTCTTCTGTCTTTTTTGGTCGGTCTCCCAGTTCCCTTTTTTCGATAATAATCTTTAGAATATTTTAAGAGTGCTGTCTTTTCAAATTCTTCTTTAGGAGTAATGTCTTTTCTGTAAAGGTCTACTAATTTTGCACCAACCCGACTGTCTGGGATGTCAAGAACCTGAATTTTATAGTTGATTTGGTTTTTCCTTAAAGAAATACACTCATTTCCATAGACTTCCTTAGACGGTTTACAAGCCTTGTCAGCAAGCTTTACATGTCCTTTTTTACATGCCTCAGTGGCAATACTTCTTGTTTTATAAAGTCTAATAGACCATAAATATTTGTCAATTCTCATATAAAAAGTTAAAATTTCTTGTTTCTCTTTTTACAAAGGTATGAAAATCGTAAATTGCCCGCCTAAATTGAATAGATAGATGATAAAAATTAAACATTTTATAGTTGTTGCCATAGCATCAATTGTAGTGTATGCCTGCAGTTCTAATCCAAATAATGCCTTTGTCGAGTTTGATCATAGCGGTCAAGCCTTGAAGGATAACGATACCTTGGTTAAATATTTAGCAAATCATTATTACGATACGAGCAGTGAAACCATTTTACCGCTTGCTGAAGGAAAGACTGCATTGATTGATGATGTAAATTTGACAACTGAGGATATTACCGAGAATGAGATAGACTACATGTTATACGTATATAAGGTAAGAGAAGGGTCACCTGATCCTGAAAAAGGATTTCCTACACCGCTAGATTCTGTATTGACCAAGTATGAAGGTAAAAGGCTATTATCAGCCGCGAGTGTTGAAGTTTTTGAAACTCAAAGTGCTTCTGTTTGGTTTACATTGGATGCAGTGATTCGCGGGTGGTCTTATGGATTTAAGTATTTTAAAGGAGGTAAAAATAGTACAGGTAATGGTCCAATTACTTACGAAAATGGAGGTAAAGGTTACTTATTTATTCCCTCAGGTCTTGCTTATAGAAATATAGATAGAGGTAACATTCCAGCCAACTCTTCCTTGATTTTCGAAATTGACTTGTATGATATTGTTGAGCATACTGATCATGATAACGATGGTGTCCCATCATCATTAGAGATTGAAGATGCGAATGTGCAATCAGATCCGAGGCTTGTAAATACAGATGACGATCAGTTCCCTAATTACCGCGATGATGATGACGATAATGACGGTGTATTAACAAAAAATGAAGATGCTAATGGAGATGGAGATCCTAGAAATGATTTTAGTGATCCAAACAATCCAACCTTACCGGATTATTTGAATCCTAAGATAAATTGATTGGAAGGATCATGTTCAGTATATATAAAAAAAGCTCTAGACAATTTCTAGAGCTTTTTTTTGGTGAAATTTCTAAGCTACTACAGTCGATAAGACAGACCAACAATCATTTGACGTGTTCTGTTGTCAATTGTGAAGTTTCCAAGGCTATCTGCAAAAGAGGCCTCAGTGCTCGACAACCCTCTTTCCCAACGCACATCAATTCCTAATTTCCCAAATTCTAGTCCAAATCCATACTGCATGCCAAGAGATAGTTTGTCAAGGCTTACATTAGTTACTGTGTTTAAACCGAAATCTGAACCTAAAACATATTGAAAAGAGGGACCTATAAAAACAGAGGCAACTTTAAAAAATTTTTTCCCTACCAAGATTGGTACATCAATTTTTTGAAAATCATAGGATGTCTTTACTCCCTTGTAGGCATAGGTGCTTTTCACTTGTGTGTACATAACTTCTGGACGTATAAAAAGACCTGTAAGTGGTAATTTTCCACGAAACCAAAATCCTGCATGAAAACCAGACTTGGCTTCAGCGCCTTGAATGACGTCACCTAGTACATTTGATAATTTTAAATCACCGTTGTTGTTATAGTTCGTACCTGCTTTGATACCAAATTGAATTTGAGCAGTTGATAGTTGGGCTAGGCCTAGGGTTAGGCACCATATGCAAAAGACTTTTTTCATAAGTTTAGATTATTTTGTTTATCGAAATAAAAACCTCCAAAACATGACATCGTGGAGGTTTATTGCTATATTTTTAACATGGACTTGTGGAAAGCTTATTTTCGGGCAATTACTTTTTCTACTGCCGCAACAATGGAAGCATCATTTAAACCATATTTTTCCATTAATTGTGCAGGAGTTCCAGACTCTCCAAAGCTATCATTTACTGCAACAAATTCTTGTGGAGTGGGCGAATTTAACGACAAACACCTCGCAACACTTTCTCCAAGACCACCATATTTATTGTGCTCTTCTGCAGTAACAATACAACCTGTTTTACCAACCGATTTCAAAATAATTTCTTCATCTAAAGGCTTTATCGTATGTATATTAATCACTTCTGCACTGATTCCTTTAGCTTCTAGTTGTTCTGCTGCCTGCAGCGACTCCCATACCAAATGCCCAGTAGCAACAATAGTCACATCTGTACCTTCAGTTAACTGAATTCCTTTTCCTATGACAAATTCTTCTTCACTGTAATCTGGCATAAAAATAGGAACTGACGGCCTACCGAAACGCAAATAAACAGGTCCCTCATGTGCAGCAATTGCAATGGTAGCGGCTTTCGTCTGATTGTAGTCACATGGATTAATAACGGTCATTCCTGGTAGCATCTTCATCAAACCAATATCTTCTAAAATTTGATGCGTTGCTCCATCTTCTCCCAAGGTTAACCCTGCGTGCGAAGCACAAATCTTTACATTCTTATCAGAATAAGCGATGGATTGACGAATTTGGTCATAGACCCTTCCTGTCGAAAAGTTGGCAAACGTTCCTGTAAATGGAATTTTACCACCAATCGTTAACCCTGCAGCAATACCCATCATATTTGCCTCTGCAATTCCAACTTGAAAGAATCTTTCAGGATGATTTTTAGCAAATGCGTTCATTTTTAAAGACCCAATTAAGTCAGCACATAAGGCAACAACATTTGGATTTGACTTCCCCAATTCTGTTAAACCATCACCAAATCCAGATCTTGTATCTTTTTTTTCTGTAAACGTGTATTTTTTCATCAAAGTATAAAGTATAAGTGTTGTGTATGCGACAAAAATAATAATATTATTGAAGCAGCTGCCTACAATTTCATCAATTCTTTATATAACTTATGAACGGGCAATCCCATTACGTTGAAATAACTCCCTTTTATTTTTTCAATTCCAATAAAACCAATCCATTCTTGAATACCATACGAGCCCGCCTTGTCAAAAGGTTGATACGTATCTATGTAATAATGGATCTCTGCATCAGTTAGATCTTTAAAATAGACTTCTGTTGTGTCATTTATCAGGTGCTGAAAGTGTGAAGATTTAATACTAATAGAGGTCATCACTTGATGTTTCTTCCCTGATAGTTTTCGCAACATTTCATAGGCTTCTTTTGAAGTTTTAGGTTTTCCTAACGCTTCTTCATCGCACCAAACAATGGTGTCTGATGTAATGAGAAGTTCCTTCTCCTTTATGGGGTCAAAAGCTTTTGACTTGAGGTCTGCTAGGTAATCTGTAATTTGTTCTCCTTTCAACGCTAAAGGATAGACTTCATCAATTTCTCGAAGTTCAATTCGAAAAGGAATGTCTAAGTCTTTAAAGAATTGCTGTCTTCTTGGTGATCCAGATGCCAGTATAATGGTGTAAGGTGCTAATTTTTCTTTTAACATAAATTATAGTTTTGTAAAGAGTATTAAGAGCATTCCAAAAAATAGAATATACTTCAAAAGCTGACTCAAAAATTTAAAATCTTTTGTTTTTTTTGAATGATATAGTTTGTACAAAAACAATGCAAATGGTGCACTAATAAAGAGTGTGGTATACCAAAACACATCAGTTATTCCTAGAGATAATGCTGTTTTTGCGAGTACTTGAATCGCAACAAATAGAATAGATGAAAGGAGCAATACAACATACTTGGTTCTCGAAGTACCTATAAGAATTGGGAATGTTTTTAGGCGTAACGCATGGTCGCTATTGATACCTGCTATGTCCTGAATCAGTTCTCTGATAAAGGTCATAAAGAAGGCCAATATGCTAAAGATAGTGAAGGAGGGATAGGTAAATAAACGAGTCACAAAATCACGAAAGCTATCTGATGTGCTAATGCTCTCTAGCTTGAAAAGAAATACAAGACCTATGGGAAGCACCGTGATAAATGAAACAAAAATATTTCCAACGATAGCAATTCTTTTTAAGTATTTAGCATACAAATACAGTAAAATCATTGCACTTGTAAATAAGAATGCAAGTCCTTTAGATCCATTTAAATAGACCGCATAGGTTCCGCATAATGTAGCGAAAACGGTGACAATATAATAGAATAATTGGCTATTTTTCTTTGAAACTGTAGCGTCGATCATGCGCATATTTGATGCATTATTGCAATCCGTGTGAAGGTCAAAGATGTCATTGATTATTGACCCTGCTGCTAGAATACAAAGAATGCCAATGACAACAATTATGAATTGCATCTTTGAGGGGCTATCAAGAAGGGGAGTACCTATAGTATATTGGGTTAAAACTAGGGCAAACAAAACCATCATTAGGTTTTCATGCCTCATACGTTTTAACAAAGAAATCATACTAGAAATTCTTTTTAATTCGAGCCAAATCTCGCTTGTTATCTCGATCTTTCATCGTTTCACGCTTGTCGTGAAGTTTCTTCCCTTTTGCTAGTGTAATGTCTAACTTTGCCCACCCTTTTTCGTTAAGAAATAAACGCAAGGGAACAATAGTTAAACCGGAGTTCTTTACTTGTTTTTCTAACTTTTTTAATTCACGTTTGTTTAAAAGCAATCGTCGTTCACTTTTTGGCTTGTGATTGAAAAAGTTCCCATGAGAGTATTCTTCGATAAACATATTGACCACGAACAACTCACCTTGTTCGTTAAATTCACAAAAACTCTCTGTTATTCTTGCTTTGCTCGCTCTTATTGATTTTATCTCAGTTCCAGTAAGTTGTATTCCAGCGGTATATTTGTCTAGAAATTCGTACTCGAATCGTGCTTTCTTATTTTGAATGTTTATTTTTTTCTGCATGACGTGAGCAAAGATACTCATAAAAATTAGGCAGCATAGAGAAATGTATAAAACTATAAGGCTTCCCCTTATTTGAAACTGTTTTCAGGAATCCATTTCGCATTCAATCATATTGAACATGAGTTTACCCTCATAAAATGTATCGATGCTTAATCAAAAAAGCACAAAGAAATATCACATGGCATATGCAGTTGATTTTTACTGATATGTGATTTATCTGAATTCGTTATTTATTAACACAATTTTACGAACATTGCTATTTAATTGCTGTAGTTTAGCGCACTATTTATTTCTAAATTTTTTACACAACAATGATGCGCCCCTTTCTGATAGCCCTAGTAACGGTCTTTTTAGCAGCCTGTAAGCAAGAAAACAAACCTCTTTCTGCACAAGAAATTATTGATAAATCAATGTTAGCCTCTGGAACAGCTATTGTTGGAGATTCTAAAATAGCATTTGATTTTCGAAACAGACAATATGAAGCAACAAGGAGTAAAGGAAGGTTTCATTTGGAAAGACTTACAACGAATTCAACTGGCAAAACCAAAGATATTCTATCAAATAATGGATTTGAAAGGTACCTAGACGATGCATTGATTGTAGTGCCAGATTCTATGACTACCCGCTATTCGGGCTCTGTGAACTCAGTGCATTATTTTGCCACATTACCCTATGGGCTCAATGACGGCGCAGTAAAAAAGAAATTGCTAAAAAAAGCAACAATTAAAGGGAAAACCTACTATAAAGTAGAAATTCGTTTTTCTGAAGAGGGAGGCGGTGAGGACTTTGATGATGTTTTTGTGTACTGGATTGATACCGTTAGTTTTCATATCGATTATTTAGCCTACACCTTTCATGTAAATGGAGGAGGGAAGCGGTTTAGAGCAGCGCAAAATGCAAGAAACATCCAAGGGATTCGTTTTGTAGATTATGACAACTATAAACCCACAGATGTGAATGTTCAATTAAAAAATTTAGATACTGCATTTGAAAATTCAGCATTGGAAAAAATATCAGAAATAGCATTGAACAATATTTCAGTAACTCCTTTCACTGATTAATTCATTTTTTTCTGTTAGAATACCTGCCACGGTAACAATGTTGAAATACCCATGAGACTTGCTGCTTTTGCATGTAATGAAGTTGTCATTGATGCGAAGAAAATAAAAAAGAAAAACGATGTTGTACGAACATCGTTTTTTTTATTTATTGTTAGTCGTGAATCAACTCAGTTTGGTTTCTGAAAACCAGTTGTTCATCAAAGGCATCCAATAAAATAATACTATCCGTAGTTACATTATTTGCTAAGATCTCTTTTGATAATTGATTCAATACTTGTTTTTGAATGACTCGTTTTACAGGCCTCGCACCAAATTCGGGCTGATACCCCTTGTCTGCAAGAAATGCGATAGCTTCGTCTGTTGCGTCCAATGTAATTCCTTGTTTTGCAATCATTTTTTTTACCATCGTTAACTGCAACTGAACAATGGCTTTGATAGCACTTTTTGACAACGGTGTAAACAAAGTGATGTCATCAATTCTATTCAAAAATTCTGGCCGTACTGTCTGTTTTAGTAACCCTAGAACTTCTGTTTTTGCCACGTCCATAGCAGTGTCTAAATCTCCTTTAAAATTGTCTATTTTTTCTTGAATAATTTCACTTCCCATATTCGAAGTCATTATAATAATGCTGTTTTTAAAGTCTGCAACTCTTCCCTTATTGTCGGTGAGTCTTCCTTCATCCAATACCTGTAATAAGATATTAAATGTATCTGGATGAGCTTTTTCAATTTCATCAAGAAGGAGTACAGAATAAGGTTTTCTTCGCACCGCCTCTGTCAATTGGCCACCTTCATCATATCCAACATAGCCAGGAGGCGCTCCTACCAATCTGCTTACCGAATGACGCTCTTGATATTCACTCATGTCAATACGTGTCATGGCATTTTCATCGTCAAACAAATAACCTGCTAATGCCTTTGCGAGTTCCGTTTTTCCCACACCTGTCGTACCCAGGAATAAGAAAGATCCAATGGGTTTGTTTGGATTTTGCAATCCTGCCCTGGAACGTCTTACAGCATCAGAAACAGCTTCAATTGCCTCTTCCTGACCTATGACACGCTTGTGTAGTTCACTTTCTAGTTGCAATAGTTTTGCACGTTCTGATTGCAACATTTTAGTCACAGGCACGCCCGTCCACTTGGCAACAACTTCTGCAATATCCTCGTAGGTTACTTCTTCTTTAATGAGTGTGCCATCTCCTTTGTCGGCTAGCAATTTTTCTTGAATTTCTAATTCTTCTTGGTACTTTTTAATGGTTCCATAACGCAATTCAGCAACCTTCCCATATTCTCCGTTTCGTTCTGCCTTGTCAGCTTCAATTTTAGCATCTTCAATCATTTGTTTTGTACTTTGAATGCCATCTACTAAGCTTTTTTCACTCTGCCATTTTGCACTAATTTCATTGCGTTCTTCTTTGAAATTTGCAAGCTCTGCGTTCAACGCTCTTAATTTTAGTGTATCATTTTCACGTTTAATTGCTTCAATTTCAATTTCTAATTGCATGACTTTTCTATCAAGGACATCCAATTCTTCCGGTTTCGAATTGATTTCCATGCGCAATTTTGAAGCAGCCTCATCCATCAAATCAATTGCCTTATCAGGCAAAAAACGATTGGTGATGTAACGCGTTGATAATTCAACAGCACCAATGATTGCCTCATCCTTAATACGCACTTTGTGGTGTGTTTCATATTTATCTTTGATTCCTCTGAGAATTGAAATTGCACTTTCTGTATCGGGCTCGTCTACCAACACTTTCTGAAATCTTCGCTCTAAAGCTTTGTCTTTTTCGAAGTATTTTTGATACTCATCTAATGTTGTAGCTCCAATAGCTCTTAATTCGCCTCGAGCGAGCGCCGGCTTTAATATGTTTGCTGCGTCCATGGCCCCTTGACCTCCTCCTGCACCAACGAGTGTGTGAATTTCATCAATGAACAAGACAATATCTCCGTTTGAGGTAGTTACTTCTTTAATGACCGCTTTCAATCGTTCTTCAAACTCTCCTTTGAATTTTGCTCCTGCAATCAAGGCTCCCATATCCAAAGAAAAAATTAATTTCTCTTTCAGGTTTTCAGGAACATCTCCTCGGATGATGCGATGCGCCAATCCCTCGGCAATCGCTGTTTTACCTGTTCCCGGTTCGCCTACTAAAATTGGATTGTTCTTAGTTCTCCTAGATAAGATCTGCAATAATCTTCTAATTTCCTCATCTCTACCTATAACTGGATCTAGTTTACCATCCTGTGCCAATTCGTTTAGGTTGTTCGCATATTTGCGCAAGGAATTATAGGTCTCTTCGACATTTTGAGAGGTTACACGATCTCCTTGACGCAAGGTTTCGATGGCTGCAGTAAGTCTCTTTACAGTGACCCCTTGATCCTTTAACATTTGTGCAATGCTACTTTTAGATTTTACAATGGCCAAAACGATATGCTCAATTGAAACATATTCATCTTTCATTTTTTTAGCGATAATGGCAGCTTCTGTTAGCGTTTTTCCCGCTGTTCGAGACAAGGTGAATTCTCCTCCGGAAACTTTAGCGAAACGCTCTAATTGCTTGCCTAATAACTGCTCCAAGATACTGGTGTTTATCTCGAGTTTTTTGAGTAAAAAAGGCACAACATTTTCGTCAATCTCTAATAAGGCTTGAAACAAGTGCTCATTTTCTATCTGCTGATGACCTAAACTTTGAGCGAGTTGTTGTGCTTGTTGAATGGTCTCTTGAGATTTTATGGTGTAATTATTAAAATTCATAAGGAATCAATTTTAGATGTTTCGGATAGTGCAAATTCCATTCCGATTGATAATCAGGTTTTTATGATGACAATCTGTCGTTTTTTTTCTTTTTTAACTGACTTTTTGACTGTTGAAAGTATTTTGTATTTTTGCGACCAACAATTTAAAAAACACATGGGAATATTTAGTTCTATTTTTCAATCAACCTCAGCACCCAATTCAGAAAAAACGGCTTCTATTCATTGGATTCCATTAGCAACAATCGAACAATTGAATGAAATCAAAGAAATTTCGAACAATGAGACAGTGATTTTATTTAAACATTCTACACGGTGTGGTATTAGTAGGATGGTATTGAAGCAATTCGAAAGTCAGTTTGATGCATCCATGTCAAATCTAAAGCTGTACTATTTAGATTTGTTAAATTACAGGGACATCTCAAATGAAATTGCTGCTACTTTTCAAGTTCAGCACCAGTCTCCACAATTGCTGGTAGTGCAAAATGGAACGGCGGTTGCGCATGCCTCACATGACGCCGTTACTTCAATGGATCTCACAAAATATCTTGCTTTTTAAGGTTGAACCTTTGTAAAAATGAATTTCAATAAAAAAACACCCCATTGATTGAGGTGTTTTTTTATTACAAATATTGTCATTCTCACTTAGAACGGATACTGTGATACATTCTTTTGTTGCCATAAAAGGTTTGAAATGCTCCACTTACCATCTAATTTAATGAGGTGCAAATACTCTACCCAATTATCAGAAAAAAGCTTTACGGTTGCAATTCTATGATAGATATCTAGTATGGTGACTTTATTTGATGGCTTTGTAGGAAATCGTGTGTTCGACTTATTCCAATTTGTAGCGTTTTCGATCATTCTTGTTTTATCGATCGCATAAACCACTTCTTTTCGCAATTCTCGACTAAAACCAACTGTTGCTTTGTGTAAGCTGTCGTTCATAACTTCAGCCATTAATTCGGGTTTTAAATCTTGTAAGGCAATTAAATAACCTAGAGAAATTCGTTTGATTTCGAGCGTGTCTTTTTGGGAAGCTTTAGCACTCAAAGTAACGTATTGATTATTTGCAATACTGCGCTCTCTAAGTAAGGTATTGTTGGTGTCAAACTGTTTTTGTTGAATATAATTCCCCAAAGAATCATACACTTTTAAACCAATAGACAGTCCAAATGGTGACATTACTCGATGGTCATTTTGATCATGGTAACTGTAGGTAAGGTGATTGCCAAAATTATCATAAGTATCTTGATAAGAAGCAACACCAACTGAATTATTCGTGGTCTTATATGCGTCATTTAAATTGTAGGTTACTTGTGGTGTTCCATCTTTTCTTATCCGAATTCCTATAGTTCCAAATTCAAAGTAAGGAGAGATATTCATGGGGTCTCCCTTTAAATTCACTCGCTTTTCTACAATCATTCTGCGATGTTTAGACCAAGAATAGCTTGAAATTCCCCAATTAGACTCCATGGGTTTATCATCAACATCAAAAAAATCTAATTTGCTATAATTCCCTTTTTTATCTTTGGTGAATACTTCTTTAAAGACACTACGATCATTCGAAACTCTCTGATTTTTTTTGTTTAGATAAATTCTTGTTTCTGTATCCTTTTCATGTGTTATGATTGTTTTGTATGCACCAATAGTAGTTAAGGGATGCATTCTTTCTGTAAAATAATGATTGTTGGTAATTTGAATCAATTCCTTCTTTTCATTGTAACTGAAGACATAATGAGAAGTACTACTTGCTGTTACTTCATCTATGGGATAGATCCCAGCTATTTTAATGTATGGAGAAACATGGTTGTATCTTAAGTGTCTAAAATAGCTATTTGATATTTGTTTCTGAGCAAATGCGGATCCTATCATGAACAAGGTCAAGAAGAAAACCATGCTTTTTTGCTTTAAATTGAATGTACTCATTGATTTATGGTATTATTTATTTTTATTTAGTGAATTCTCTTTCTCAACAAGTGAAGGTAGTAGCTTTAAATAGGCTTCTATATCCCATGTAATATTCCATCTGTTTAAATTTTCTTGCATGGAATTTAATCCCATTTCCTTCCTTCTTTTGTCCACATTCATTGGGTCTTTTAAAGGCAAAATATAGGGTTTTTTAGCTTCCTTATCCAGGGCTAACTGTGTTCCATAAATTTGTTTGTTTCCTTGACCAAGAAGCAAGCGGTCGTAAAACATGGCATACTGTCTTTTCGCTAAAGATCCTTGATACATCGCTTTTTGGATCATCGGAAAATAGGTAGTTTGTACATCGAAATTTGCGTGTTGTAAAACTAAGAAAAGGGTAGAATTACCTTTCTTTCCAATTTTGTTTTTACTTGGCCAACCATGAGTATCAAGAATATCTCGAACTTTTACTAGGTTTACAGAGTCTTTCTTCAAAATTGTTTGCCACAATGCTTTCATTTCTTTGGAGTCTCTACCATATTTAGCTTCTTTGGTTCTAATCTGGCTCCTTGTGCCTTGATCATCAGCATATATTTGATCTAAAATAGCAACCAGTTCAGTATCAAAATCTTTTTCAACTACACTTTTTGTTTGTTCCATTGCTGTTGTCAATTGATCCCATTTTTCATGAGTTCGAAGACCTATTAAGTCCGAGTCGTTCTTGAGATGGTCGATGTCGTACCATTGCAATTCTCTCACAGCGGTAAACAAATGTGAAAATGCTTGTGTCGGATTATTCGCCAATGCATGAATACATGCAGCATTATATCTATCGTTTAATGGAGCTTTTGGTTGAATTTTAAAAGCTTCCTCATAGCGCATAGCAGCTTCGTGGTGTTTTTTTTCTAAATTGAGTGTCCAACCTTTTCGGATGAGTTCTGAATAGCTCTCGGTCTCTGTCTGCGCGAATGTTGCGGTACAAAACGAGAGCATCAAGACGAAGTTGAATATGTAGTTTTTCA